>CAZJYY010000009.1:0-59630 GCA_964550315.1 uncultured Oscillospiraceae bacterium
TTCTGCCGGCCATGGTTTTGTCCAAACCCACACGGCTTCCCTTAATGTTGACAATAAAGTTGCCGCCCAACTTTGCAACCACTCTGACCTCTGCCCCAACGACAAATCCAAGCTCCGCAAGATGCTGACGAACCTCGTCCTTGCCGGTGATTCTTTTTATGCTGAAAGTATCCTCGCTTCCTGCCATACTTAACGGCATCATCACATTACCTCCACATCCAGAAAGTTAGTAAGCTCTAACTTAGCTGCAAGTATTTAGTTAGCTTTCGCTAACTGTGGTTAGTTTAATATAACTAACTTCAAATGTCAAGCGCTTTTTCAAACTTTTTCCTGTTTGTAAACTGCACAGACAAATTGCGGTAAAATAACTGCAATGGCGGCTATTATTTTTAAGTTAAACCGTTTTTCCCGCCCCGCCGGGGCAGCCGAAAAAACACGACACCTCTTGCCATACCACTACTTTGCGGCTATGGTAAAATTATTGTAATGCTACTGTTCCAAAGGCTTTCACATGTGCTATACTAAATATATATAGCGATTACACCTTATTTAAGTTCTTTTCCTCCACTTTCCGGCAAGGGAAAAACACGACTCCTTGCAGCACGAGAAAGTTGTGCTGCAATATAGAAAAGCCGACAACAATATTAGGAGGCTATTTATGACCCACGAATACCTTGAGCTTCTCAGCGACAGATACCCTAATGAAACTTCCGTGTGCTCGGAGCTTATCAACCTTGAATCTATTTTGGCTTTGCCAAAAGGCACGGAGCATTTTATCAGCGACCTTCACGGCGAGTATGACGCAGTTTGCCACATTTTAAATAACTGCTCCGGTGTTATTTTGGAAAAGGTGCGCACCCTTTTTCAGGACACCCTGGGGGAGGAGGGCTGCCACGCCCTTTGCTCCGTCATATACTATCCTGCGGAGGAGCTTTCCTATCTTCGAGAGCAGGGCAAACTAAGCCGACAGCGTCTTTCAGAGCTTCTTCTTTGCATGTGCGAGCTTGCGGAGCTTCTTGCCGGCAAGTACACCCGCAGCTATGTGCGCAAGCAAATTCCGGAGGGCTTCGAATTTGTTTTGGACGAGCTTATTCATGTCCAGCGCAATGAGGACGAAAATCAGCAGCGCTATCACAACGCCATAATCTCCTCAATTTTGTCAAATGGTGCCGGGGAGAGCGTCATTGCGGCCTTGTCGGAGCTTATAAAGCGTCTTGCCGTGGACAGACTCCATGTTGTAGGAGATATTTTTGACCGTGGTCCCCAGCCCGACAGGATAATCGAAATGCTTATGCACCACGAAAATCTTGACCTTCAATGGGGTAATCACGACATTCTTTGGCTGGGCGCTGCCGCAGGAAGTGCCGCCTGCATTTTCACCGTGCTGCGCATTAGTCTTGACTATGGCAACGAGTTTGTTCTGGAACGAAGCTACGGCATCTCCCTTCGTCCCCTATCGGAATTTTGCGAACGAGTGTACGGCGGAAACACACCTGAAAAAATGAGGCAAGCCCTAAATGTTTTAGGCTTCAAGCTGGAGGGCCATGTTATCATGCGTCATCCCGGCTTCAACATGGACGAGCGTCTTATGCTCAACTATGTTGACTATGACAAGGGCACCGTGCGCCTTGAAACCGGGGAGTACCCGCTTAACACCGACTGCTTCCCCACAATTGATAAGTATGACCCCTACCGTCTTACGGCTGAGGAACAGGCTCTTACCGACGAATATATCTCCGCTTTCAAGGAAAGCCGCTCTCTTCGGCGGCACATTAACTTTATTTACCGCCGTGGCAGCACCTATCTTTGCTGCAACGGGAATCTTCTTTATCACGGCTGCATTCCCCTAAATGAGGACGGCAGCTTTGCCGTCGTCCGCTACAGCGGCAAAAGTTATTCGGGAAAAGCCCTTATGGACTATGCAGATCAAGTGGTTTCCCGGGCATGGGTGCAAAAGGACGAATCGGTTTTGGACATGATTTGGTATCTTTGGTGCGGAAAGGATAGTCCTTTCTCCGGCCGTAGCTTCCACACCTTCGAGCGTGCAGTTGTGGACGATCAAAGCACCTGGGAGGAGCCGAAAAACCCGTATTTTTCCTATCTTGAGGATATTTCCGTGGCGAAAGCCATTCTTGAGCAGTTCGGCCTTTGCAGCGAAAGCGGACACATAATCAACGGTCACACACCTGTAAGGGTCAGGAAAGGTGAAAGCCCCATTAAGGCCGGCGGCAAGCTTTTCGTTATAGACGGCGGCTTTTGCAAGGCATACCAAAAAACCACCGGCATTGCGGGCTATACCCTTATTTATAACTCCCACGGTCTTCGTTTAAAGGCGCACCGCCCCTTTAACGGCGTTGCGGCCGTTCTTACAAACAACGCCGACATGGAGTCCGATTCCGTATCTGTTGAGACCTTCCCAAAGCGCCGCTCCATCTCCGACACGGACGAGGGAGAACAGCTTATCCTTCGCACCAAAGCCCTGAAGGAGCTTCTTTCTGCGTACCGCACAGGCGAGCTTGACGAACGGACTGAAGGTGCAAAGCACTGAATACCGCAAAACAAAATACCCGAAGCGTAATTTCTTCACTTCGGGTATTCTTTTATTGAAAAACATCTTTCTTTGTCTTCAGCAGCAATGGAAATTATTTTGAAAGCTGCCCCATTTGGGGTAAAATCCCTCTGACACCCTCCACGGCAAGATTGCCCGCAAGCTCCGACACCGCCAGCAGCGGCGTGCTTCTATCCGACTCAAACCACTGCTGGTACAGCGCCAGCATCCCTGCCGACACAAATTCAAATATGTAGTTAAGCTTTTCCCTATCCAGCTTGGACTTTTCTTCCATCACGTCCAGCATATGGTTTTTTGTTGCGGATTTTACCTTTGCAATAAGCGTACCCGAACCCTTTGAGCTTACAAGGTGGCTGTAAAAATCAAAATCCTCATATATCACCGAGGTCAGCTTTTCAAACACGAGATGGGGATTAAAATCCTCGGATAAGCCGTATTTCTCAATGGCGCCGTTAAGCTCCATTATTATTTCATTTTCAATTTCGTCCATCAGCTCATAAACCCCCGAGTAATGGGCGTAAAAAGTATTTCGGTTGATGAGCGCAATTTCGCAAATCTCCTTAACCGTAATGCGTCCCGGCTCCTTTTCCGACAAAAGCAGGGCGAAGGCATTTCTTATGGCCCGCCTGGTTTTTATGCAGCGTTTATCACTTTTTTCCATATTGTTTCCCATGTAGTCGCCCCCTTTTAATACAAAATGCGTGTATATGTATGTTATCGAACACTCCTCGTCTTAATTAACCATTGATTTTATTGAACACTGCAATTTTAATATACACATGTCGCTTAGTCAACAGTTCCATGGCAGAAGTAATGTAAATTTCCATTTTTAAATCCCCGCCCCTGCAAGCGTCAAAATAAGTCTTGCCCCTCCTCTACGTATAAATAGACCGGGTAAAAAATTGCGGCTCTGCCGCCGGAAAGGACTCTTTTCAATATGAAAAATTTCGTAAAAAGCTTCAAGCGGGACTATATAATTGTGTCTGCAACCCTTATTATTTTGGGACTTCTTCTTGTGCTGCTCCCCGAGGCAGCAGGAATGTATATTTGCTATATTAGCGGCGTTGTGTGCTGTCTTATGGGCGTTGTGCGAATTATTGATTACTTCCGCAGCGGCGTTTCTCTGCGCAGATACAGCACCGGTCTTGCCTTTGGTTTAATCCTCGTATCCGCCGGTGTTTTTGTTCTTATCCGTCCACAGGTTCTCCTTGAGGTAATCCCAACCGTCTTTGGCATTGCCATAATTTTCGACAGTATTCTGAAGCTTCAGTACAGCATTGACATGCTTAGACTGCATGCTTCAAACTGGTGGTTGATGCTGATTATTGCGGCAATTACCGGCACGCTGGGCGCATTAATGGTGCTGAATCCTTTTGCGGCGGCAAGCACGCTAATCATTTTCGGCGGCGCTGCACTGATAAGCGACGGCATTTTGGATTTAATCGCCCTTTTTTGGCTGTCCTCTCACCTGAGGTCAATAAAGAAAGGACTGTCAGAGGCGGAAAAACGTGCCAACGCAATCGACGCCGACGGCGATCTTTTGTAATCTGGAAAGGCTCTTTGCTTTTGCAAATGTGCCTGCCCCACTGCTCAAAAAAAATCACTCGGGAGCTTTCGGCTTCAGGGTGATTTTTATATTTGCGGATTTTTTCTTGTTTCTGCGGTTTGCAAAGCCTTTAGACTGATGTATAATTGCCATAAGCTTTTGGGGAGGTACGCAAATGTACAAAATTTTTATAGTAGAGGACGACAGCGTTATTGCCGCCGAAATGCAACGGCATATCTGCACCTGGGGTCTGAACGCCGTTTGCATCCGTGACTTTTCAAAGGTGATGGAGGAGTTTGCCGAGCTTGACCCTCAGCTTGTGCTTTTGGACATATCTCTCCCCTTTTTCAACGGCTTTCACTGGTGTGCCGAAATAAGAAAGCATTCCTCGGTACCCATTATTTTCATCTCCTCCGCCTCGGACAATATGAACATCGTTCTTGCCATGAATATGGGGGCGGACGATTTTATTTCAAAGCCCTTTGACCTTAATGTCCTAACGGCGAAGGTTCAGGCCCTGCTGCGCCGAAGCTACGATTTTACCGCACCTGCAAAGCTTTTAGAGCATGGAGGCGCTGTGTTAAATATTTCCGATGCCACCTTGAGCTATGCCGATGAAAAGACGGAGCTTACCAAAAACGAATTTCGCATATTGCAGCTTCTTTTGGAAAATAAGGGCTGCATAGTCTCCCGGGACGCTATTATGACCCGACTTTGGGAAAGTGACAGCTTTGTGGACGATAACACACTGACGGTAAACATCAATCGCCTGCGAAAAAAGCTGGAGGGTGCCGGTCTTTCTGACTTTATCTCCACCAAAAAAGGCGTGGGCTATATGATAGGTGACTAAAATGCTTTTATCCTACCTTAAGCGTCACTATAAAATACTGATGCTACTTTTTATGTTTATATTAGTGTTTGCGCTGGTTTTCTCCCTTTACGATTTGGAGGTGGAGGCGGTTTTTTACGCTTCTCTTCTTTGCCTTGTGGGAGGGTGCATGTTCTTTGGCTTCGGGTTTTTTAAGTATATTAAAAAGCACCGCCGCCTTATGCAAGTCATAAAAAATCTGGACGTGGGCATAAAGGGTCTGCCTTCCCCGGCAGGGCAGATTGAGCAAGACTATCAAAACATGCTTCGGGAGCTCTACGCCCGCAATCTTCGGGTAGTTTCCGAGGCGGACGGGCAAAGGCGTGACACCGAGGATTATTACACTCTTTGGGCGCATCAAATCAAAACTCCCCTTGCGGCAATGCACCTTCTTCTCACCGGGGACGATGAACACCAGCGTCTTCTTGCAGCGGAGCTTTTTAAGACCGAGCAATATGTGGACATGGTGCTGCAATACGTCCGTCTGGGCAGCGAAAGCAGCGACCTTACCTTAAAAACATACAACCTTGATGACATTATTCGGGGCTGCCTTAGAAAATACGCCCGTCTCTTTTCCCTGAAAAAGCTGGAATTTTCCTTCACCGAAACAAATCTAAAAATTCTTACAGACGAAAAGTGGCTGTCCTTTGTGATCGAGCAGGTTTTCTCAAATTCCCTTAAATACACGCCCAGCGGAAAAATAAGCATATATTCCCGGGGTGAGCTTTTAATAATTGAGGACACCGGAATAGGCATCCGCCCGGAGGATCTGCCCCGGGTATGTGAAAAGGGCTACACCGGTGCCTGCGGTCGGGCGGATAAGAAGTCCACCGGTATAGGGCTTTTTCTTTGCAAAAGCATTCTCACAAAGCTTGGGCATGGCCTTGAAATAAGCTCCAGCGTGGGCGTTGGAACCCGTGTTACCATTGATCTTACACAAAATGTGCTGATTACCGAGTAAATCTTACAAAAATGTAAGTTTAAAAGCCGGAATGTAAGCCACAGCGATGGCAGACATTTCGGCTTTGACGTAAAATGACAGCATAGTCAATCAACATCGGAGGTCAATATCATGACATTACTTGAGGTTAAAAACTTAAAAAAGACCTACTCCACCCGCTTCGGCAATGTGAAGGTTCAGGCCCTTGCAAATGTAAACTTCACCGTGGACTCCGGCGAATTTATCGCCATTATGGGTGAAAGCGGCAGCGGTAAAACCACCCTTTTGAATATCCTGGCAACCTTGGACAAGCCCACCGGCGGCGAAGTCCTGCTGGACGGAAAAAGCACCCTCAGTATTCCCGAAAAGGATTTGGCAACCTTCCGCCGCAATAACCTAGGTTTCGTGTTTCAAGACTTCAACCTTTTGGACACATTCTCCATTAAGGATAATATTCTCCTCCCCCTTGTCCTTGCGGGAAAAAGCTATAAAGAAATGCTCCCCACGCTTCTTCCCATTGCAGAAAAGCTATCCATAAGCGAGCTTCTTGAAAAATTTCCCTATGAAGTTTCCGGAGGGCAAAAGCAGCGTGCAGCCGTGGCAAGAGCACTGATTACAGATCCTCGAATAATTCTTGCTGACGAGCCCACCGGTGCCTTAGACAGCAAGTCCGCCGACTCTCTTTTGGACGTTTTCCGCAGCATAAACGAAGCCGGCCAAACAGTGCTTATGGTCACCCACAGCGTAAAGGCCGCTTCCACCGCAAATCGGATTTTGTTCCTTCGTGATGGCGATATCTTCCATCAAATCTATCGCGGGGAACGCACAAACGAGGAGCTTTTTGCCGTTATTTCCGACACGCTGACAACCATGGCAAGAGGCGGTGAAAAAAATGCGTAAGGCATCCTTTTACCCCAAGCTCGCTGCACAAAACATAAAGCTGAACAGGAAGTTTTATCTCCCTTATATTCTTTCCGCCGTTATAACCGTTTCCATGTTTTACAATATGTGCTACTTAACCTATAGTCAGGGAATGCAGCGCATGGATTCCAGCAGTTTAGGCTTCATTTTTATGTTGGGCTGCATTGTAATAGGGATATTTTCAACGATCTTCCTTTTTTACACAAACAGCTTTCTTATGAAGCGTCGCCAAAAGGAGCTGGGTCTTTACAACATTCTCGGCATGGGTAAAAGCAACATTGCGGGCGTGCTTTTCTTTGAAACGCTTTTTGTTGGACTTTTAAGCATAGTCGGCGGCCTTCTTCTCGGCCTTCTTATCTCCAAGCTTCTTCTTTTGCTGCTGTGCAGTCTTCTTCAATTTGAAGTGGTTTACGGCTTCGAAATCTGCGTTCCGGCAGTTCTTATAACTCTTGCCCTTTTCTTTGCCGACTTCTTTTTGATTCTTATTTCAAACCTTGTCCGCATAAAGCTATCAAACCCCATTGAGCTTCTTCGGGGCAGCAACGTGGGTGAAAAGGAACCTAAAACCAAGTGGGTTTTGGCCATTATCGGTGCAGTTTCTCTTGCGGGCGGCTACTACATCGCCCTCACTCAGGATAGTCCCCTAAAAGCTATTGCGCTCTTTTTCGTGGCCGTGCTTTTGGTTATTATCGGCACCTACTTTTTGTTCACCGCCGGCAGTGTTGCCATTTTAAAGCGGCTGAAGGCCAGCCGTGGCTATTATTACAAAACCAAGCACTTCATACCCGTTTCCGGCATGATTTACCGTATGAAACAAAATGCCGTGGGTCTTGCCAACATCTGCATTTTGTCCACCATGGTGCTTGTTATGGTGTCCGGCACTGTGTGCCTGTATCTGGGCACCGAGGATTCAATTAAGTCAATGGATCCAAATGAAATATATATAAATGTGTCCGGCCCTACCGGCAACACCCGTGAAAATGTGCGCAGCCTGGTCAACGAGGTAGTTGCAAAAGAGGGTTACGAAATGACAAACATCTCCGATTACGAGGGCGTTAACATTGCCGTAACTCAGCAGGGCAACGAACTTCTTTTGCCCGACGAGCGCCGTTTCTATGACCAACAGGACACGATTCTTTTGTGCTTCCTCAGTGAAAGCGAATATGTGCGCCTTGGCGCAGAGGCTGTAAACCTTGCCGATAATGAGGTTTTAGAGTTTTCCCCCACCCCTATTAACGACAACGTTACTATTTTTGGCGACAGCTTCGTGGTCAAGGGCGAAGCGGCAGACATGGGTCTTAGCCAGCAGGTTAGACGCATGATAGCCAAGTACTTCTTCTTTGTGCTGTCCGATGACGCCTACGCCACCCAGTGCGAAAAGCTTCCTGATTACGCCAAGCCCAACTGGTACTACGGCTTTGACTTTGAAGGCAGTCCAGAGGAAAAGCTTGCGCTCTATGACAAGGTTTCCAATGCTGCTTACAGCGCCGACAGCGACAGCATTGACGGTGGCTTCTATTCTCTCGGCACCGGCTGCAGGGAAAGCAGCCGAGGCCCTGTATACGAGATGACCGGCGGCTTCTTGTTCCTGGGTCTATTTTTAGGCATCATCTTCCTTATGGCAACAGCCCTTATCATATATTATAAGCAGCTTTCTGAGGGCTATGATGACCGTGAGCGTTTTGAGATAATGCAGAAGGTGGGATTATCTCAAAAGGAGATAAAAAAGGCAATTCACAGTCAAATCATCGTGGTTTTTTTCCTTCCGCTGTGCATGGCAATCATCCATATTGCCTTCGCCTTTAAGATAATTACAGAACTTTTGACTGTGTTTAACCTTACAAATATAGCATTATTCTTCTACTGCACCATTGGAACCGTTGCTATTTTCGCAGCAATTTACGGCATTGTTTACGCAATTACAGCTAAGGCCTACTACAATATAGTAAGCGAATAAAAAACACCGCAAACTTTTCCATATCAGAAAAAAGATGGCAGACGCTTTCGTGTCTGCCATCTTTTTACTATTTCAAATTACTTTGCGGCTTATTTCAACGCACAATCAATACGCACGCCCGTAGGGGCAGCCTTCTGCCGTCCGCTGTCTCGCATTGATAATCAAACATACTACAACTTTAAATTCGTGCAACTCCGGTTTGCCTTGCAGCCTGGGCAACGGCGGCAGCCACCGCATCCTTCACCCTTGGGTCAAAGGCCGCCGGAATAATATACTCCTCGGAAAGCTCGCTGTCGCTAATAAGCCCTGCCAGGGTGTGGGCTGCGGCAAGCTTCATTTCGTCGTTTATGTCCGACGCTCTCACATCGAATGTGCCCCGAAAAATTCCCGGGAAGGCAAGAACGTTGTTTATCTGGTTGGGATAGTCGCTGCGTCCGGTGGCACAAATTCTTGCCCCTCCTACCTTGGCATCCTCCGGAAAAATTTCCGGTGTGGGGTTGGCGCAGGCAAAAACAATAGCGTCCCTATTCATGGTTTTCACCATGTCCGCCGTAAGCGTATCAGGCGCGGACACACCGATAAAAGCATCCGCTTTGCAAAGCACGTCTGCAAGACTTCCTTTAAGCTGCGCTTTATTTGTAATACGGGACATTTCCTCCTTCACAGGATTCATTCCCTCGCTGCGGCCCTCATAAATTGCGCCCCTTCGGTCACAAAGGATAATGTCCGTGAAGCCATCGCTTAAAAGAAGGCGTGTAATGGAAATGGCAGCCGCTCCTGCGCCGTTCACAACCACTCGAACTTCCTCCTTGCGCTTACCCACAAGCCGAAGCGCATTCAAAAGCCCCGCAAGTGTCACCACAGCCGTCCCGTGCTGATCGTCATGGAAAATGGGTATGTCGCAGCGCTCCTTCAACTTTCGCTCAATTTCAAAGCAGCGTGGGGCTGAAATATCCTCAAGATTAATCCCACCGAAGGAGCCGGAAATCATGTAGATTGTATCCACAATGGCTTCAACGTCATGGGATTTAATGCAAAGTGGAAAAGCATCTACATCCCCAAAGGTTTTAAATAAAAGACACTTGCCCTCCATTACCGGCATTCCGGCCTCCGGGCCTATGTCACCCAGCCCTAAAACAGCAGATCCGTCCGTAACCACCAGACATAAATTCCAGCGACGGGTCAAATCGTAGCTTTTACTAAGGTCTTTTTGTATTTCCAGGCAGGGCTGTGCCACCCCCGGCGTATAGGCAAGCGCCAAATCCTCCCGACTTTCCACGGGTACATTTGCCCTGACCTCAATTTTTCCCTTCCATTGTTCATGCCTTTTTAACGATTCCTGTGCATAGTTCATTTTTGTCTCCAACCTGATTAAAAATTGTTTCGTAAGCTTAGTTATTTATTGTCATCGCTGCTGCCTTGCGCCTGCCTTGCCTTGCGTTCCCGCCTTGAAAGCTTTTTATATTCCTTTTTTTCGACATGTGCTCTTTCCGCCTCTGCCGCTTCCTCCTGCGTTAGCATCCTTGGTATAAAAGCCCCGGCAACCCGTCCCTGTCCACGGGTTTTAATGTATACAGCACCAATGGCTGAAAAAACAAGGGCGCCGATAAGGTTAACAAACATGTCCTCCATGGTGTCGTTAAGGCCGATGTCCAAATATCCATCCACCGTAAGCGTGGTTTCCTCGCCCTTTACCTTTCCCGTTATGGTGGACTGGGTTATATCCGTTATCCACAACGGCTTATTGCGCCCGTCCGGGTTCAATTCCACCGAGCCAACGGTGCTAACAATAACGTCCTTCTGCATGTCCCCACCAAAGCGCTGGTCGACAGCATACTCAGTGAACTCCCACAAAACACCAATAGTCATTGAAAAGCAAAATGCCACAAAAGCCACAAAAAACGGCGAAAGGCTCATATTTATCTTCGGGCTTTGGTTCAAAACATCAATAAGAGTGATTCCAATTGCCGCCATAAGAAAGCCTGTGGTTGTGTGAAGAATAAGATCCCAATAGGAAACCTTTATGAACAGCTCCGCCACCTCTCCCAAGACCTCACCGGCAAAAATGAATATAATTACCACAACTTCAAGGGCTGAGGGCAGCTCTATCTTAAGCCTTCTTTCAATTATGGACGGCAGAAGAAACATGAAAAGCGTTAAAACACAGTAAACCACATTATGCCACTGCTTAGTAATAATGGCGTGCACCAAAACAGCCACCACCAAAACACGCAGCACAACGTACACCACTGCTACGCCCGACCCTTGCTTTCCCTTGGTCTGCGGAATCTTTCCGTCCATCTTAGCCATAATCCAGCTCCCTTCCTGCTTTGGGCAGTTCCTTTTCTTGACATTCTACTATATTTTACCCGTTTGTTCAACGTTGTTTTTCCCCGGTCACCTTTTATTATCCTTTTTTTACAGCAAATAAAAGGAGCTGCCACACGCTAACATGCAGCCGCTCCCTTATATATTATAGTTTACCTTTATTTTTTATGCCACTGTTTCGGTGCTTACGGTGCCCTTATTTCCCGGTTGCATCCCCTCCGGCCTTGTCATGCCGCCGTTCATATGGCCACCCATGCCCCCAGCCGCTGAGTTTCCGCTGCCATAGAAAAGGGAATCCATTTCCACCAGGGTATTCTCGCTTCCGGCTATAACTGTATAGCTTTTTTCTGCCTTTATATCCTTTTCAGATATAACCACAGTACTGAAGCTGCTTTGAGCAGTATATTCTACAATAACGTTTCCGTCTGAATCCTTCAGGCTAACCGTCTCACCTTCGCTATGAGTGCCGCTTAAATTAACGACTATTACACCCTGAGTGCTGGCATCTCCAAAGCTCATGGAGCTGCCGCCAACGGCTATAACTGTTCCACCCGTAATTGTCATGGTGCCGTCGCAGTCCAGCGCCCCGTCACCGCCCGAGGCAGGCGAGCTCACATAGACCTCTCCGCCGCTTATACTCAGGCTGCCGTTGGAATCAATGCCGTCAAAGTCCGCCTTTACGCTAAGCTTGCCGCCACTTATCACTATGCTGCAGGCCGTGCTTGCACCCATGGCCATGCCGCCGCTTGCGTTGGGGTCTGCGGCGTTAATGCCGTCATCCTTTGCTGCTACGGCAATTTCCCCGCCGGAAACGGAAACTACAGTTCCTTCAATTCCTTCATAGCAATATGAAATATCCACATTACCGCCGCTTATTTCCACCGTGGCTTCGGCATGAATACCATCATCACCGGAGCTAAGCTTGAAGCTGCCGCCGTCAATGCACAAATCACCATTTGAGTGAAGACTATCGTCCTCTGAGTCTATTGTGAAGTCGCCGCCGATGATACTAAGGGTACTGCCGGCTTTGACTCCCTTTGTGGACGCTGTGTCCCCCGTGGAATCTTCTGAAGTCGTATTATCCACTGGAAGCTCCATATCCTGAGGAATCGTTCCGTCCGTGGGGAATTCCATGCCCTCGGGAATCGTTCCGTCCGTGGGGAATTCCATACCCTCGGGAATCGTTACGTCCGTGGGAAATTCCATGCCCTGGGGTCTTTGCATTTGTCCGTTTCCGAAATTTCCGCCTATTTGTCCCTTTCCGAAGGTGTCTCCGCTCTTCATTTCCGCTGCAGCGCTGCCCACGCCGGACATAATATTAAAGCTTCCTTCTTCAAAAAGCACCTCACCGGAGGCATCAATTCCGTCGCCTTTTGCGGTGATATTCAGCTCTCCGTCTCCTATAAAAATATAGCCAAGCGCAGCGTCCTCGGCGTTTTCGCTGTGCACGCCGTCCTTGCCGCTTTGGATATCTATGCTCCCGCCGGCAATTCTAACACTGTCCTTGCCCGAAAGGCCGTGCCCTTCGGCGCTCACAGTAAGCTCGCCGCTTGTGACCTTCAAATCGTCCTTGGAAACGACGCCATGACCGCACTGTGCGGTGATAGTTAGGTTTCCTTCACCGTTTAGGCAAAGGTCGTCCTTCGAAAAAATCACGGCATCCACATTGTTGTCGTCGGTTTGAACATATTCCCCGGTAACGCTAAGGCTGTTTTCGCTGCACGCCGCCGTGGTTACGAACACCTTATCCGCCTGCTTCACATATATGGCGGCGCTGCTGCTGTTTTCTATGCTTACGCCATTTAAAACAAGCTGCACCTTTGCGTCATTTGTGCTGTCCACAATTATCTGTCCATTTCTAAGGCTGCCCGAAAAAACATATGCTCCCTCTTCCGACACCGTGACGGTATTGCCATCAACCGTAGCTCCACCGCCATCCACTGTGCTGCCATCGTCCGAAAGCACAATTGTGGTGCTCCCCGCCGTTTCATATCCTGTTTGCATATCTCTTTCCGTAAACATATCTTCAACAGATAATTTTGTTGATATTGTGCTTGCGTTTACTATTGTTTGCGTCTGCTTATCTACAGCTTCCTCCGTCCCGTTTTGGACTGTACATCCCGCAAACAGCGCTGCACAAAGCGTCATCGCAATGAAAATTGTATGTTTTCGTCTCATTTTAATCACTCCTTACAGCTCATTTGACCGTGAGTCACGGATGGATGAGCTTATTTCCAAATTGCCGTTTCGGCAGCGAAGCTGGTCTATAAACTCCTTCTCCGCAGTTAAATCCTTTAAGGTCAGATCGTAGGACAGCTTAAAAAGACTTCCCATGTTTGTTGTTTTCACGCTTGTCAGCCTGTGCTCCCGGGTATATTCCTGAAAAAGGTCGTCAAATATGCCGGCATAGTCCAAGTCCTCGGGAATTGTGATGCGAAGCGTTTTTTCCAAGGTGGACTCTCTTTTTCCCCCAAAGGAGGTTCGAACAAGCACCGTGCTTGCCCCGCTTATTAAGAGTGCAAACAATAGGGCATAGCCGATATATCCCATACCAAGGGCAATGCCTGTCGCCATGGCCAGAAATATTGCGCAAATTTCCCTTGCAGAGCCGGGAGCGCTGCGAAAACGCACAAGGCTGAATGTTCCTGCCACGGCAACACCGGCTCCAATACTGCCGCTGACCATCATAATTATTACGCACACTATTGACGGCAGCACCGCCAAGGTAACTGCAAAGCTTTTGCTACAGTCGTTTTTATACATGTAAAAAAGTGCAATCACGATTCCCGTTATCAATGCCGCACCAAGGCACATAAGGAAAGTCGCAATGCTAAGGCCTTGAGTCGCAGTGTCAAGAACCCCTCCGAATATTGTATCAAGCACAAAAGCACCTTCCTTTCATAGGTTTTGTAGTAAGTTCTCTGTATGCATTGCCATATTTTGAAAAGGAGGTTTTATAAGCGTCCAAGCGGCACAGGGTGTGGGTCATCCAAAGGGGGATTGCACCAAGTGTTTTAATCTCCATAATGCTTGATCCCGGTGGAAGAAGCTCCTCGCCATAAACCTCTGAATCCAAAGTCAGCTCAACGCTTCGCCACAAGATGTTCTCATCGAAGGTAACCCGGAAGCCGTCGTCCTCCCTGCCGCAAAAAGCGGTGCGGTCATAGGCAATGTACATGGCGGGAGCAATGCCCTCGTAGCTTTTCATGAAATAATCAATCTCACGAGTGATTTGGCAGGGATTTTCAGCCTGTGCGCCGGCAAGATAGCCCTCAGCCTCGGTCTCGCTCATGGAAACACGTCGCTTATATACAACATCCCTATACTTCTTTTTAAGCTCCACAAAAACCTCTGTGTTTGGCTCTGCGGGGCCATAGCTCCTTAGTCTGAGCTTTTCTTTATACAGGGGTTTTTCAAGGCTCCGCCTTACAAGAAGGCTTTCCGGTGTATCGTAATACACATTACAAATGGTGCTTAGCCCGAATTTATCCGGAAGCATATATGGCTCCATCGCCTCTAAAATGGCCTGCCGCTGCCGGGCTGTAACCATATATTTAATCTCGTATCTTCTGAAGATGCAGTTATACTTTGACATGGCTTTATCCCCTTTCTATGTTTAGAGAATAACAGCTTTACTTAAAATTTACTTTAAACTCGTCCTTAGATATAGTTAAAAAATCTTCTTTTCCCCTACTTGAGGTTTTTTCACCAACAAAGATTAAAAGCAGCTCCCCAAGGAGCTGCTTTTAATCTTTATTTATATTTTATATCTTACAAATTCACTGTAACTGTCAGCGTGTTACCGTTCTCGCTTTTTGCCATTATTCTTCCCTTGTGGGCAGACACTATGGATTTCGCCATTGAAAGGCCGATACCATATCCACCCTTTTCGGAATTCCGAGATTGATCGCCTCTATAAAATCGGTCAAAAAGCTCGCTGTGGTCGCCCTTTTCAATGCCTGCCGTGGCATTTTTAATCTGCAAAACCGCACCCTTTCCCCCGGCCTTAAGCTGCACCTTAATTATGCTGCCGCCGTCGGAATATTTAAGCGCATTGTCCATAAGTATGCCCACCAACCTTCTTATGGCTTCTTCGTTGCCCTCAAGGGTCATATTTCGGCGAAGCTCCATTTCTATAGTTTTTCCCTGCTGCTGGGCAGGAGTGATAAAGGCGTTCACGCTCTCTTCCACCGCATCGCTCAGGGAAAAATCCGTCATAAGCATATTTCCGCCCTCGTCTAAACGGGTCAGCGCCACAAGGTTTCCGGTAAGCTCCGTCAGCTTTGCCACCTGGTTGTGAATGCTTCTTGTCCACTGATTTTCGCTTACTGTCATTTCCAGCACCTCCGTGTTGGCGTCAATAACCGTCAGCGGCGTTTTAAGCTCATGGCTTGCGTCCGTTATAAAACGCTTCTGCTTTTCATAGCTGTCGGCAATGGGCTTTATCGCCCGTCCCGAGCTTATAATTAACAGCAAAAACACCCCTAAAGCGGCAGCGAGGCACACGGCGGCGCTTGATTTTAGCAAAACGTAAAAGGATCTAAGCTCTCTGGCTCGGTCCACGAAGGTGACCGTAGCCCCGTTTTCGTTCTCGCTTACCCTATAGCGGTACACATCCACATAGCCCTTGTCCCTGCCATTCTTGTATATTTCACCGGCATATTCCACAGCCTTATCTCTGGCAACTGCCGCAATTGAACCTGTGTTAACCGCCGACACCTCACCATCAGCGCCAAAGCTCACGGTGAAATATCTTGTTTCAAAGGGTGATTCCGGTGTAAATCCGCCGTTTATCTGGCCGGGAGCGCCATGAAAGCCGCCCTCTATCCGGGGAAAGGAGCCCCCGTTTTCCTCAATAAGCTCCAAAAGCCTGTCCGCAGAGTCCGTCATGCTCATATAGTTTGCCGCATTCACGCTCACCATTATGAGCAGCAGAACAATAACCACCGCCAGCATGGACACCATTATAAATCTTCTTTTTAGCTTTTTTATCATGTGCCTTCCTCCAGCACATATCCCTGTCCCCGTCTTGCCCTGATGGAGCAATTTGCGCCAATAGCGGTCAGCTTTTTTCTAAGGTAAGAAATGTAAACCCATACTACATTGATCTCTGCTTCGCTGTCAAAGCCCCAAATTTTCTCCATAAACCGCTCGCTGGAAATCACCTGACCGGGATTGGACATTAAAATTTCCATCATCTGAAATTCCTTGTTGGCAAGGCGAAATCCACCCTTATCCGCTTTAAGTTCAAAGCTTGTGCGCTCAAGGCTAATGTTGCCGAAGCTCAAAACACAGTCTGTAAGCTCCGACTGCCTGCGGGTCATTGCACGAATGCGTGCCAAAAGCTCACGTGTTGCAAATGGCTTTGTAAGATAATCGTCTGCGCCGCTATCCAGGCCCGCAACACGGTCATCTATCTCAGACTTTGCCGTAAGCATAAGAACCGGCACAGCTCCGCCGCCCTCCCTGTATTTTTTAAGGGCTGTAAGTCCGTCCATCTTTGGCATCATTATGTCCATGATTGCGCCGTCATAATTACCCGCTTCAAGATAGCTTAAAGCTTCCGCCCCGTCATAAACCGCATCCACGGAATAGTTGTTGTGCTTTAAAATTGCCACAAGTGCATTGGACAGCTCTCGTTCGTCCTCGGCAAGCAAAAGTCTCACACCCACACCCCCTTTTAGCTGTACTTTATCATCTTAACCTTAATTCTGCCTTAAAACAACAAAAAATATATACCGTATAAAAGGAAAACCGACGTTCCTTTGAACGCCGGTTTACATAATTTTTTATTTCACTCTCATCGCATGACCGGAGCTTCTTAGCGCTTCCCGGTTAAGCTCGTCCCCGCATAGTACTTGGGTACCGTTTATAAAGACCCTCTCAATACCGAATGGGCGGTTAATATCCGGCGTTCCCGCCCTTAATTTATCCTCATTAAATATTGTAAGGTCAGCAAAGTATCCTTTTCGGATATATCCGCGTTCCGGCAGCATAAACCTGTCCGCTACCGCAGCACTCATTTTCCGAACGGTATTTTCTATCTTGTCCCCCTGCCCCAAAAGGGAGTGGCGCAGAAATTTGGGGAAGCAATCGTAAATTGCAGGATTCTGCACACCGTAATCCTCCACCCATGCGTCGGTCATATAAAGAGCCTGTGGGTGCTTTGAAAGCGCCTCCACAATTTCCGGAGTGCTGTAAGGCCCCATGTTAACACGGCCTGCAAAGTTGCTCATTTCGCAAAGGTCAAGGTAAGCGTCCACATCGGACTTGCCCATTTCCTTTGCAATTTGATGAACAGTTTTGCCCTCATAGCGCTCGTTGCCCTGACCCACATAGGCAATTTGAATGTCGTCAAAGTTGAAGCCCAAAAGAATGCAGCTTGCCCTTGCAAGAATGCTGAAGCGAAGCTTGTTGAAGGGCTTACGCTTTTCCTCCTTGCTAAGCGCCTGATACCACACGGGCATAACCACCGTGATAACGCTCACACCCAAAAGCTCATCGTAAATGTCAAACTGGGCGTCAATTCCCTCCTGCCGCATTTTTTCAAGTATTCCTATAAGCTCGTCCTTGCAGCGAAAGGACTTTCGCCCCACAAAAATCGCATGGGAATATTGAAGCTTCATGCGAGTGCCCCGTGTCACCTCCACAAGCTCGTCCAAGGCACGAAGAAGGTGGGGTCTTCCCAGAAGCTGGGGGTATGCCATTGAAACTGCGGAGCAGGCTCGGGGATGAACGGTCATGGGGCGATTATACTTTTCGCACAGCAGCGCCACGTCCCGAAGCTCCTGACTGGGGGCATAAATTCCCGGCTCGTACATAAGCCCAAGGGACAAGCCGCAGGCGCCGTCCTTCAATCCCTGCTCAAGAATTGACAGCATTTCCTTTTTCTCGTCCTCGTTTAGCGGACGGTTTTCATATCCGCTTACGCTTGCTCTTGCCGAGCAGTGTCCCATGCAGGCCGCAATATTGCAGGGGGTGTTGCCGTCAATTGCGTCAAAGAAATCCGAAAGCCTGCCGTATTTGCCGCTAACCTCGTCAAAGTGGAAAAGCCCTGCGCCCACCTTGTCTATGTACCCACTGTCATCTTCAAAGCCGGTGGCGGACAAGCCGCAGTTGCCCGTTACAAACGAGCATATTCCCTGCCGGATAAATGGCTCAAAATACTTTACCGGCTCCTTCTTGATGGCGTACCAGTCGTTGTGGGAGTGGGCATCAATAAATCCGGGTGCAATGGAAAGCCCCCCAAGGTCTACCCTTTGGGCCTCCGGAGCCTCAAGGTTTTCCCCGACCTCTAAAATGCGCTCGTCCTCCACAAGAATGTCACCCATGAATGCATCGCTTCCGCTGCCGTCGTAAATCTTTGCATTTTTGAATAATGTTACCATGTTCCCACCCCTTCTTCATACTTTGCTTTGATTATATTCCCACTTTAGCTTGCATTCAAGGTGTTTTTCCAACTACTGGGCATTTATAGCGAAGCCGCATACCGCAGCACATACTTAATCTTAGTTTTTTGCTTCATTGTTCTGCTGTACCTTGCTGTTCATCTGCTTAATTTTCCTTCTCATCACAGAATACTGGGACAGCCAAATCATGAGATAGATTGCGAAGAAAATGCCTAAGTAGCTTATAATTCCCAAAACGCTATGGCTCATCCAACGCATAAAATAGGCAATTGGGAAGGTTGCAACAGCCGAAATCATCAAGTGTGTCAAGGTTTGGCGAAGAATACTCCATTCTTCTTTTTCCCAAATGACCGATGCCCCCGCCCACGCAGCACCATATAAAAGTGAGCATATTGACTGTAATACAACCGCATTAAGCTCTGTACCGCAGTCGGTAATCAGGTCGGGGACAACTGCGTAGAATTTCCCGTCACCCATTGCAAGAGAAATTATAATCGTTATAACCGTCGTGATGGCAAGCCCCATGGGCGCTCCTATTAAGCACCTTGCAAATACTTTCTTTTTCATATTAACCACCTTAAATTCCTAATACTTGTTTAATTTTGGCCACATACCGCCTTGAAACATAGGTTACTGTGCCGTTTGTAAGTGATACGCAAATTGTCCCGGAAAGGCTCAAATCAAACTTATTAACCATTTTGAGATTTATAATCTCCGAGTTTGAAATGCGAACAAACAGGTCTTTGTCCATACGGACATCCAATTCATATAGCCGCAGACGAAGCTGATATTCGCCATCACTTGTCACCGCAAAAACCTTACTGCCCGCCGCATAAATACGGATAATGCTCGCTTGCTCCAACAAGGTCACCGTTTCATCTTTAAAGCCTGCTATATGCTTTGGACTATCCTCAGAAAACTTTTTTAATAGCGCAGACACCTCCTGCGTCATTTTATCCGTCACGATAATGACTTTAGGTTCTAAGCAAGTCTCGTCTATTTTAATTTCAATTTGCACTGCTTCACCTCCTCACTACGCTTGCAGTATAATAAACTTTCACGGGCAAATCCAGCGATTCACAATAGGTGGTCGATTTTAAAGCACAGGTGGTTATGTATTTTAGATAATTGGAAATTATTCATAAAGCTACAAGCAACGGCACGCCGCTGCACCCCTTGGGAAAATTCGCAAAAAAGAAACCGCCCTATGGACGGTTTCTTTTTGCATCTTATTATCTTTCAGTTCTTTGGGACAACCCTTTTATTTCAGAAATCGCCCAGTCATAGCTATTTGCGGAGATAACCGTGTCGCAATACGGGCACTTTGCACTCTGATTTATCTCAAGCGGCGCTCCGCAGGACGGGCAGTGGATAGCCGCTGTGCCCTCTGCGCCGTTGCCGGAGGGTTCGGGCGTTTTCATGCCTTTGGAGCGGACAAGCGTCCATTCATAGCACATGAATTTCTCCGCAGTTTTAGAGCCGCTTACAAGCTCCCCTGAGGCGTCCCTTGTGGTATAGTCAACAATTCGGGTATTTAAAACAGCCACAACAGAGTCGTTTATCTCGTCCTGCCGCCAGCCCGAAAGGTTTACCTCCAAAACGGCAATGCGTTCCACATAGTTCGTGCAGCCACTTCGGATAAGCTCATTTAACTGATTATTAAACTGATTGTACAGAGCATCCGTCATGTAGGGGCGCATGCTTGAAAATTCCTTGTCCTGCCAGGCGTGCTGCATTTGAACGTACAGGTTTGCAATTTTTTCCCGCATTGCAGCTTCGGAGAAGTTTGGATCCTGCTGCGTAAGCTGTGCTATGGGCATCAGGCTGAAGCTGTTTTTGGACATGCTACCTGAGGAAAATCCTCCAGTTCCACCGGACGACCTCGCTCTTTTGCTTGCCACTGACACGACTATAAAAATAATGACGATTACAACGCCGACCCAGCCCATGCTGCCGCCGCCAAAGAAAACATAGCTGCCTCCGGAGCTGCTGCCCCAATCCGAGCTGCTCCAGCTACCGCCGCTGCTGCCGCCCCAATCCGAGCTTCCTGAAAAGTTTCCCGCATCTGCAAGCGCCGGTACGCTAAGGGTGACTGCCGCCAGCACAAGCACCACAAGAATTATGTATAAGTATCTTTTACGCTTCATCTTCGACCTCCTGCCGATTTCCGTACGGGCTTATGAACTTCATTTTTAAATAAATTCACACCCATTCAAATTATAACAAATTATGATTTTAACGCAACTGGTTTAAAGATATATTTTTACAAAATTCTACAAATTTTACTTCCCTTCGGCATAAATCTCTTTTTAAGATATTTTTATACAAAATTGTCTTGCAATCCGGATAACCTTATACTATACTTTATTCGAGGTGATTGGAATGAGTACAGTATTTGGAAACACATTGTGTTCCGTTCGAAAAAGCAGGGGCATCTCCCAAAAGCAGCTTGCCACCATTTTAAATAAGCGTGGCATAAAGGTCACGAACCAGGCCGTTTCCAAATGGGAAAGCGGCGCATCCTTACCCAGCGCCCAGCAATTTTTAATAATGTGCGACATTCTTGATATTGGCGACATCGGCGGCGTATTTCTCGGAAAGTCCAACGCACTTTTTGACGGTCTGAACGGCGACGGGCGGCAGCGCATCATGGAATATGCCACCATGCTCCGTGACAGCGGCCTTTATGACGAGCCGGACAGCCCCGCCCCCCACGGCACCAAAATTCGTACCCTTCCTGTTTACGATCTTGATGTGGCTGCCGGAACGGGAAAGCTTCTTGACCTTGCTGATTTTACCCCCACCCAGGTTGGCACCGAGGTACCAATCGAAGCCAATTTTGGCATAATTGTAAAGGGCAGCAGCATGGAGCCGGACTATCACGACGGTCAAATCGTGTGGCTTTGCCGCCAGACTAAACTGGAGCATGGTGACGTTGGCGTTTTCATCTACGAAGGAAACTGCTATTTCAAGCGTCTGCGTGACCGTGTCGGCGGTACAAGACTGCAAAGCATTGACACCGGTTATCCCGACGTTGTGGTGGACAAGCCCGAAAAGCTTATCTCTGTAGGAAAGATTATTGAATAAAATATCTTGATAAGATACGTTGTGTATAAAAAAGAGCCTGCTCAGCTTTTGACTGAGCAGGCTCTTTTAACTTATAAACCCAAGCCGCCGAGATTCAGTCCGCCGGTAAGCCTCGACATTCCCTCATTCGCCGTGGACTCTGCCTTGCGCAATGCCTCGTTCACTGCGGCAACCACCAAATCCTGAAGCATTTCCACATCCTCGGGATCAACTGCATCAGGCTGGATTGCAAGAGAAACAAGCTCTCTTTTTCCGCTGACCACTGCGGTGACAACACCACCGCCCGACGTTGCGCTGTACTGGGCAGTTTCAAGCTCCTCCTGCATTTTCATCATTTCCTGCTGCATTTTCTGAGCTTGCTTGATCATGTTCATGTTCATGCCGCCGCCCATGGGGCCGCCGCGAAAATTACTTTTTCCCATGCGTCAATTCCTCCGTATATTGTTTATTATTCAAATTTTACATTTCCGAATTTTGAAAGCTCATCCAGGCTTCCTGCCGAGCTTCGTGGACCCAAGTCCTTCTCCTCAACTATTTTGAAGGGAACGGGCCGCCCCACCACCTTTGTGATGGCGTTGCGAATGCACTCCTGAGAGCCCACAGATTCAAGCTGCTTTTTTTTGAATGCGTTGTTTACAAAAATCGTAAAGCTATTGTCCTTCAGCTCACCTCGGGAATCCTTTAAATGTACCTGCAGAAAAACCGGCAGCGTATCCTTCAAAGCGGCTATAATGCTGTTCCAAAGGTCCGAATCGCTGTCCGCATCACTGGACTTGGGAGCCTGCAAAATCTCATGGGGCTCATCTACGGACTCCACCGCCAATTCTTCGGCCGGCGTCTTTTGAACTGCCTTTTCCTTTTGCACCGGCGACACCCATTTTTTCAGGGGCTGCTGTGTCGGCTCCACATCAAAGGGCGGCTCGTCGCCGCTTATGGCGCTTTCCTTGCGAATATGGTGAGGTACAGAAACATCCTCTGTCTCTGCCGTTTCCTGAATCGGAGCGCTTATTTTTATGCCGCCGTTCTCAAGTCTTGCAACTCTCGCCCGAAGCTGTTCAAGATTGTCGCCTAAATCCGGCTGGCACATGCCCACAATGCAAAGTTCCGCCGTGGTTTTTGGGTCACGCCCGTCACGTAGCGAGCCGACCTTGGATTGGATTGCATCAATGTTGGCTATTATTTGCTCGGAGGTCATTGTCCTTGCAAATTCTTGAAGAATCTTTGGCTCAAATCCGCCGGACAAAAGCTCCTTCCCGCCCTGGGGTGCAACCTTGGTCATAAGGATGTCACGCAGAAGTGCCGAAAGCTCCGTAAGCACAGTTCCCGGTGCCTTTCCATCCCGCCAAAGGGCGGAAAACGACGTAAGTGCCGACTGTGTGTCACCCCTGCAAATTTTCCCCAAAAGCTCGCCTATGCGAAGGTTTCCGGAAAGACCGATGGAGTCTAAAACCGACTCCGCCGTGATTATTTCTCGTCCGCTGCATTGGTCAAGAAGAGACATGCCGTCTCTTAAAGAACCGTCCGCAAGTCGTGCAAGCAGGGTTGCCGCATCCGGCTCAAGCTTCATGCTCTCCTGCTGGGCCACATAGGCAATGCGTTTTGCCATGGAATCAGGATCAATGCGCTTGAAGCTGTATCTTTGACAGCGGGATAGTATGGTGGGCAGAACCTTGTGCAGCTCCGTTGTTGCCAAAATAAACATAAGGTGCTCCGGCGGCTCCTCCAAAATCTTTAAAAGGGCGTTGAAGGCTGCCGTTGACAGCATATGCACCTCATCAATGATATACACCCGCTTTTTAACGATTGCCGGTGAAAACACTGCCTCGTCCCGAAGGGCACGAACATTGTCAACGCCGTTGTTTGATGCAGCGTCCAGCTCCACAACGTCCATTATAGAGCCGCTTTCAATTCCAAGACAGCTTTTGCATTTATTGCAGGGGTTGCCATTGACAGGATTTTCGCAGTTCACCGCCCTGGCAAGAATTTTAGCGCAGGAGGTTTTTCCCGTGCCACGGGTACCCACGAAAAGGTAGGCATGGCTAAGCCTGTCGTTTGCCACCTGATTTTTTAATGTTTCCGTGACCTGCTCCTGACCCACAACGTCGTCAAAGGTGCGGGGCCGCCACTTTCTGTACAGTGCCTGATACATTTTTGCACTTACCTCGTATTTCAAATGCTCTTGCGTTCATAATATACCAAAAAGCAGCCCGTGACAAGACTGCACACCCACCTTTGGAAAAACTGATACATCCGTTACCAAAGCAGTTAGCTCCGATCCGGCTACCTCGCGGCACACGAAGCTACCCACTTAATGCTGCTCGGTTCCCCGCCTGACATGGTTCACGGGCTTCCGTTGCGCAAGACCGGATCTTCAACGCCACTTGCTTCGGTCAGACGATACATCAGTTATCCTGGGGTGGGAATTCATCCCTGCTGTAGCGGATTGCAGGTTACAGGGCACCGCTAGCTCCCCAACTAGTGCAGCCTTGTCACAGGCTGTGTCTTATTATTTTACATCATATCCGCAAGAATATCAACACAAATTTATCTTCTGCGAAATGCACAATAATTGGACATTATCACTGCAAAAGTGCTATACTGCACTTAATGGCAAAAGTTATATGCTGCCTTTTACAAATTCTTTTGAAATACAGAATAAATACTACAATACAGCATTTTCTGCTTTTGCAAGCACATTTTATGTTGTAAAGTTTTGAGAACGGAGGCGTTTTTCGTGTTAGTAACATTTCTTGGCGCAACCCATGAGGTAACGGGAAGCTGCACCATGATTGAAACCATGGGCAAGCACATCCTTGTTGACTGCGGGATGGAACAGGGGGCGGATATATTTGTCAATCAGGACATTCCCGTGAACCCCGGTGATATTGACCTTGTGCTTTTGACTCACGCCCATATTGATCACTCCGGAAAGCTCCCTCTTTTGTGCAAAAACGGCTTCAAGGGCCGAATTTACGCCACTGAGGAAACCGTTAATCTCTGCAAAATAATGCTGATGGACTCTGCCCACATTCAAGAGTTTGAAGCCGAATGGCACAACCGTAAGGCCAAGCGCAGCGGTCAGCCCCCTTTTGAGCCCATGTACACCACGGCGGACGCCCAGTGCGCTGTTGCCGCCATGCAGCCCCTTGTATACAGAGAAACTCGGCAGGTTTTGGAAAATGTGTCCGTGCGCTTCATTGATGCCGGCCACCTTTTAGGGTCCTCCTCAATTGAAATATGGATAACTGAGGATAATGTTACAAAGAAAATTGTCTTTTCCGGCGATATTGGCAATAAGAACAAGCCAATTTTGAAGGACCCCAGCTATATCAACGAGGCTGACTATGTGGTAATGGAATCCACCTATGGCGATAGATACCACGACAAAACCGTCGACCCACTGCCCCTTCTTGCGGACTGTCTGCAAAGAGCCTTGGATCGGGGCGGCAACGTGGTAATCCCCTCCTTCGCCGTTGGAAGAACCCAGGAAATACTCTACCTTATTCGCAAAATAAAGGACGAGCATCTTGTTAAAGGCCACGACAATTTTCCTGTATATGTGGACAGCCCCATGGCAAACGAGGCTACCTCCGTGTTCCTTCAAAGCAATCCCGACTGCTTTGATGCGGAGACCAGAGCCATTTATGATCGAGGCATAAATCCCATCATGTTCCCCAACCTGCGTGTTTCCGTTTCCTCGGATGAATCAAAGGCAATCAACAATGACCCCACCCCAAAGGTTATTTTGTCTGCCTCGGGAATGTGCGAGGCAGGACGCATACGTCATCACCTTAAGCACAATCTTTGGTGCAAAAACTGTCTTATCCTCTTTGTGGGATATCAATCAGCCGGCACTCTTGGGCGCAGCCTTTTGGACGGTGTAAAAAGCGTTAAGCTCTTCGGCGAAACCATCGCCGTTGAGTCGGAAATTGCCACCATCCCCGGAATAAGCGGCCACGCCGATAAGCAGGGGCTTTTGGATTGGATAAATGCCTTCACAAAGAAGCCTGCCACGGTCTTTATAAACCACGGTGACGAGGACGCAAGCGAGAACTTTGGAAGCTGCCTGCGGGACGAATACGGCTACAATGTTGTTGTGCCCTACAGCGGCACCAGCTTCGACCTTTTGACGGGCGAAATCGTGTCTGAAGCTGCCGGTATCCGTATTCAGAAAAAGGTTGCCGATTTTGAGGGCAAACGCCCTCGGGACAGCCGAGTGCAAAAGGCCTTCTCCCGTCTTATATCCGCCTGCGAGCGGCTTTTGCGCATCGCAAGGGGCAGCGACGGCATGGCAAACAAGGACATGGCTCGCTTTGCCGACGAGGTTGACCGACTTTGCGACAAGTGGGATAAATAAGAAAAAAACGAACCGACAAATCGGTTCGTTTTTTTTATAATCGTATAAGTCTTGCCTACTGGTTTTAGCAGCACCAGCAGCGAAGATAGGGGCAAAACATCTGTGCGCAGCAAAGCCACAAGCAGGGATTTGCCGCCATGCCCGCAGGCTGAAAGCCCCTTGAATATGTTTGATAATAGGTTCCGCCCTGCTTAAGCTCGTTGAGAAGGCTTTGATACTCCATGTTATTCGGCTCAAAGGACACGGCCCTTTGGGCATGCTCCATGGCAACAATGCGGTTTCCGAGCCCGTAATTTGCAAGGGCGCTTAAATAGTACCAACGTCCCTGACGCTCTACTTCGGGTATGCCCTCAAGGGCATTCATAGCCTCGTTAAAGTGCCTGCTTCTAATATAATTCATTGCGGCACGGTACGCATTGCCCTCTCCGGTGTCGGCATTGCCGCCGAAGCCGCCAAAGCCACCGAAGCCGCCAAAGCCGCCCTGACCGCCGAAGCCACCAAAGCCGCCAAAACCACCCTGTCCACCGCCGCCAAAACCGCCGGCGGGATTGCTTTGAGGATTTTTTATCTGGTCGTAGGCAGCGTTTATCTCGTTCATCCGCCGCTCCGCTTCCTTATTGCCGGGGTTAACGTCCGGGTGGTACTTTTTTGCCAAGGTGCGGTAAGCTTTTTTTATCTCTTCGTCACTGGCACCGGGTGATACGCCAAGGACTTTATATGGATCTTGGATCATTGGCGTGTTTCTCCTTTTTTCCGGGCCTTTCTCGCCATTTCAAACTCGTATTTTGTCCAAACGCCGGAGCACAGTATGTTTCGCATTATAGAAACATTCTCTACCAGAGGCAATTTGTCGAACTCCATCGTACAGTCTCCAATGAGCATTGTCAAGATTTCTTTGAATTGCTCATCCCCTATGCCGGAATTTTTCATTCCCAAAAGCGGGTTGAACCGCTTTGCTTTTATGTCCTTATCCAAGTCCACTACTGCATCCATGATGTAAATAAATTCACCCAGCTCGTGGGCCATGGCACGAAGGGGAAGTTCCCAGCGATCCTGCTTATACACAAAAATCTCCGCCATCAACTCGCCGAAAAGCTTGGCGCCCGTGTCAGGAAGCTGCTCCCCAGAGTTTTCAAACTCGGAAAGCTTTGAAAGGCACCTTTCCATTTCTCCGCATTGGCGTGGATAAAGCTTTGCAATGCGCTTGTATTTTCCCTGAAGTCTTTTGGCCTGCCACAGGCGCAGAAGGTTTTTATCATCCTTCCAGTCGTCCATAAGCTTTAAATATGCAAGCGCCACGTTCATGTCGGCAGCATAAGCCGTTATCTCCGAAAGGAAGTAGGGGTGCTTTTTAAAGGGGTGCGGAACACAGCGCTCCTCCCCCGGCGTTTCCTCCGGCTCGTAAAGTGAGCTTAGGACGAGAACGAGAAAGGTCATGTCATAGGTAAGGGTCATCCTTCCGCTGTGGCCGTACCGCTCGCTGAGGGCACGGCAAAGGCCGCAGTAGGCGGATTTATAGCGGCTCTTTTCCTCTTGCGTCATTATATCTGCGTTAGCCACCACATATCCGAACATAGGTTTTCCCCCTTAAGTCCTTTTTTCAAAGGCAGTTCCGCATTTTTTGCAGACTATGCGGATTTTCCCCTTGCCCTTGGGCACTCTAAGCACCGCCTTGCAGGAGGGGCATTTAAAAAACTTATACTCCTTGCGCTGGCGCCACATATCCCTGCGAAGCTCCATATCTGTTTTTACTTTTTGCTTTCGACGAAGGTAAGCGGCATTTTCCGCCTGACGGGCGTTAAGCTTTTTGGAGAACATCCTGAAAATAATGTATAAGGCCAAAGCCAAGGTAAAGACCGACAGGATATCCCGAATGCCATCTCCCGCAAAGGAGGAAAGCACTATAAGCAGCGCCAACACCACCGAAAGCAATCTTGTAAGCTCATCGGCACCGTTGCGTCCGCTGAAAAAGTTTGCAAGCTTTTGCTTCATATAAAATCATCCTTATGCGATATTATCATCAAATTGACTGTTCCAAAGCCCGGCGTAGAATCCGCCTTTTTCAAGCAGTTGCTCGTGATTTCCACTTTCTATGAGGCAGCCGTCCTTCATTACCAAAATCATATCAGCACTTCTTATTGTTGACAATCTGTGTGCTATTATGAATGATGTTCTGCCTTCAGTTAGTGTTTCCATTGCTTTTTGAATCTGAATTTCCGTTCTCGTGTCAACGGAGCTTGTGGCCTCGTCCAAAATAAGCAGCGGAGCATTTTCAATTATCGCCCTCGCAATGGTCATAAGCTGCTTTTGTCCGGCGGACAGGCTGACAGTATCCCCCAGCACGGTTTCATATCCATCGGGCAGGGTTCGGATATAGTGATGGATTCCCACCGCCTTGCAGGCGTCAATCACCTGGGCATCACTTACGTCCTTGCGTCCGTAAACTATGTTTTCCTTTATTGTTCCTTCAAACAGCCACGTGTCCTGAAGAACCATACCAAACTGGTCATGAACACATTTGCGGGTCATTCTGTCAATGGGAATCCCGTCCACAAGTATCTGCCCCTCGTTAAGCTCGTAAAAGCGCATCAAAAGGTTAACAAGGGTTGTTTTCCCGCTGCCTGTGGGACCAACAATTGCAATTTTTTGACCGGGCATGGCGTGGGCCGAGAAATTCTTTATAATGGGCTTTTCGGGAATATAGCTGAAACTGACATTCTTGAATTCCACCTCGCCGGCGGACTGGTGAGCTTCCACTGCGCCCTCTTTTTCTGGGGCCAGCTCATCCTCGTCAAGGAACTCAAATATGCGCTCTGCTGCCGCCGCACTGGACTGCAGCATGGTTATAGACTGGGCAAGCTGGGAAAGCGGCTGTGAGAAAAGGCGTATATAAAGCATAAATGCAACTATGACCTCAAAGCCGATTTTACCGCTCATGGCCAAAGCGCCGCCCACCACGCAAACCGCAACATAGCCAAGGTTTCCGATAAAGCCCATCAGCGGCATCAAAACGCCGGAAACAAACTGAGCCTTTCTTGCACTATTATAAAGCTTGTCGTTTATTTCGCAGAAGGTTTTCTCCGAGCGCTTCTCATGGTTGTAGGCACGAACTATATTAAGGCCGCTGTAAATTTCCTCAATATGGCCGTTGATGTTTCCAAGCTCCCTTTGCTGATCCACAAAATACTTCTGCGACTTGCCCACAATTGCCATCATAAGGCCGAAGCCCACCAGGGTTGACAGCACCGCAACCAGGGTCATTATGGGGCTTGTAATAAGCATCATTATAAGTGAGCCGAAAAACAGTGTGACCGCAGAGGTAAGCTGACCCACGCTCATATTAAGAGTTTGGCCAAGGGTATCCACGTCGTTTGAGACTCTTGACAATACATCGCCATAGCTCACATTGTCAAAGTACTTAAGGGGCATGCAGTTTATCTTTTCACTTATTTCACCCCGCAGCCCACGGGAAAGCTTTTGTGTTACTGTGGCCATAATATAGCCCTGGAAATATGCGCAAATCGAGCCGAAGCCATAAAGCAAAGCTAAAAATAGGCCTATTCTCCCGACTGCCGCCATATCTATTCCGGTCATAATGCCGGAGCCGATAAGCTCTGTTATTTTTTTAAGCTGGTCGGGTCCTAAAATGCTGCATACAGCACCCACAGCAGAGAGTATAAATGCAACGATTATCGCCGGACCAAAGGGCTTGCATACCTTTACAAATCGTGCTGCTGCGCCCTTAAAATCCTTTGGCTTTTCCATAACTGCGCCGGGTCCGTGTCCCCCTCCCGGCCCCCTTCTCATTGGAGAAGGCTTTACTGAGCTATTTTTTTCACTATTCATGCATCAGTTCCTCCTCCGAAAGCTGGGACAGGGCGATCTCCCTGTACACCTCACAGTTTTTCATAAGCTCATCGTGAGTTCCCATGCCCACAAGCTCTCCCTGCTCCAGAACAAGAATCTTGTCAGCGTCACGGATTGTTCCGATTCTTTGGGCAACAATCAGGCTGGTTGTGCCTGAAAGCGAGCTTTTAAGTTCGGCACGAAGGCTTTTGTCGGTTTTATAATCAAGTGCGGAAAAGCTGTCGTCAAAAATGAATATCTCCGGCTGACGGCAAACGGCACGAGCAATGCAAAGCCGCTGCTTTTGTCCGCCTGAAACGTTTGTACCGCCCTGAGCTATTTGAGCCTCAATTCCGTCCGGCATTTGACGCACAAACTCCTCACCCTGGGCAACGGCGATTGCCTGCATTATAAGCTCCTCGTCCGGTGTGGGCTGGGCTTCGACCTCGTCGTCGAAATTATCGCCAAAGGCAACGTTTGATGCCACACTGCCGGAAAACAGCACTGCACGCTGGGGAATGTAGCCAAGCTTTTTTCGAAGCTGCTTTAATGTGTAGCTGCGCACATCCACACCGTCCACCAAGACCTCACCCTCCGTGGCATCATAAAAGCGGGGCACAAGGTTTATTATTGTGCTCTTTCCGCTGCCGGTGGAGCCGATAAAGGCAATGGTTTCACCCTTTTGGGCGGTAAAGTTAATATTTCTAATAACATAATCGTCTGCACCGGGATATTTAAAGCTTACGTTTTTAAACTCAACAGTCCCCTTTTCCGCCGGAGGCTCTGAAAGCCCCTCACCGTCGGTAACGGCAACCTTGGTGTCCATGACCTCATTTATACGCCTTGCGGATACCGCAACTCTCGGCAGCATAATGAATATCATTGTAAGCATTACGAAGGACAAGACCACCTGCATGGCGTATTGAGAAAATACAACCATATTGGAAAAAAGCACAAATTTTTCCTGCATTGCGGCATTGTTTATTAGAATCGCGCCTATCCAAAAAACCGACATGGTAAGGCCGTTCATCACAATGGTCATGCAGGGCATTAAAACCGCCGACGCCCTTGAGGTGAAAAGGTTTGTTTCCATAAGCTCAGCATTGGCATCCTCAAACTTATCCTTTTGATAGTCCTCGGCGTTGTAGGCGCGGATGACACGAAGTCCCGTAAGGTTTTCACGGGTTATTCGGTTCAATGCGTCTGTAAGCTTTTGTATGCGGCGAAAGCGGGGTATGACCAAAATGGAAACGATAAGTACCATCAAAAGCAAAACGCCCACTGCAACGGCAGTTGCCGCAGTCCACTCCGCACCCTTTCCTGCAATCTTGATAATGGCCCACACTGCCATAATAGGTGCCTTTATCATTACCTGAAGTCCCATGGCAATCAGCATTTGAACCTGAGTAACGTCATTGGTGGAACGGGTAATTAGACTTGGTGTGGAGAAATGTGATATTTCGCCCAATGAAAATGACTGCACCTTTGTAAAAACATCATAGCGCAGCCGTTTTGCAAAGCCCGCAGCAATCCTTGCTGCAAGATATCCTACAGCAATGGAGGAGGCAAGAGAGCCAAGGGCGCACAGAAGCATTTTTCCTCCTGCTCCCCAAATCTCGCTCATCTGACTTCCGGGTGTGGTGATTATGGTGGTTATCTCCGACATAAAGTCCGGCAACCGCAGGTCCAAATAAACCTGACTTGCCACCAGCAGCGTGCTTACAAGTGCAAGCACCCATTCTACAGGAGACAGCCGCTTAAGCAATTTGATCATTTAATCGCTCCTTCATTAGCTGCGGAATTCTTCCGCAATTCAGAAGTCTCTGGCTTCTGAATATATAATGTAATTTTTCAAACATATAAAAGTATATACGAGTCATTTTTATTGTCAACACGATTTCATGGTAAAAAGGTAAACATATTGTTAATATTCCATTGTCCAACTGTGGCGACACCGGGGTCTATTGTGCAATTCAATGTGTGCGGACGTTCGTACAGGCGTCGGTTTAGTGACTTCCGTTCATTGCAATTCATCACACTGTATTGTAAAATGAAATTAGGCGAAAATGCAAGAATCCACAGGCGCGAATTGCAAGATTCTTTTCAACTCTACTTTTATCTTGCCAAACCGATCATTATTTGCCCGAAAAACGACAGAACGGAGACAGCTATGAATTACACGAACAACAATAACCTCAACAATTGGATAGCCGACGTTGCCGCAAGGACAAAGCCGGAAAAGATAGTCCTTATTGACGGCAGTGACGCGCAGCTTGAGGAGCTTCGTGCCCAGGCCGTTGCAAACGGCAGTATGATCAAGCTTAACGAGGAAAAGCTTCCCGGCTGCTATCTTTGCCGCACCGACCCCTCCGACGTGGCCCGTGTTGAGGGCCGCACCTTCATTTGCTGCAAGCGTGAGGAGGACGCAGGCCCCACCAATCACTGGATGGAGCCCGCTGAAATGTACGAAAAGCTCTATGGTCTTCTTGAAGGCTCCATGGCCGGCCGCACCATGTACATAATCCCCTACTCCATGAGCGTTGTAGGCTCCCCCTTTGCAAAATATGGCATTGAGCTTACAGACTCCGCCTATGTCGTTCTTAACATGTCTATCATGACCCGTGTGGGTCAAAATGTCCTTGATGCTCTTGGCGAGCGCACCGACTATATAAAGGGCATCCACACTCAGGGCACTCTTGACCCAGAGAATAAATACATTGTCCAGTTTCCTGAGGACAACACCATCATCTCCGTCAATTCCAACTACGGCGGCAACGTTTTGCAGGGCAAAAAGTGCTTTGCACTGCGCATCGCTTCAAACCTTGGCCGCAACGAGGGCTGGATGGCTGAGCACATGCTGATTTTGGGCATTGAAAATCCCCAGGGCGAGGTTCGCTATGTCTGCGCCGCCTTCCCCTCTGCCTGCGGCAAAACCAACCTTGCCATGCTTATCCCTCCCGAGGGCTATCGCAAGGACGGTTGGAAGGCCTGGTGCGTCGGCGACGATATAGCATGGATTCGTCCCGGCGAGGATGGCAGGCTGTGGGCCGTAAATCCCGAAAACGGTTTCTTCGGCGTTGCTCCCGGCACCAGCATGAAATCCAACCCCAACGCCCTTGTCACCGCACAGCAGGGCACCATCTTCACAAACGTGGCTTTGGATACCTCGGACAACACCGTATGGTGGGAAGGTCTTAATAAAACTCCCCCTGCCCACGCCATTGACTGGCTTGGTCGTGACTGGACCCCCGAAAGCCCCGACAAGGCAGCTCACCCCAACTCCCGCTTTACCGCTCCGGCAAAGAATTGCCCCTGCAAGTCTCCGGAGTTTGAAAATCCCCAGGGCGTGCCCATCTCCGCAATCATCTTCGGCGGTCGCCGGGCAAAAACCGCTCCTCTGGTATACCAGTCCCGTGACTGGGCACACGGCGTTTTCGTCGGTTCCATAATGGCCAGCGAAACAACCGCCGCCGCCACCGGCAAGGTGGGCGTCGTTCGCCGTGACCCCATGGCAATGCTACCCTTCTGCGGCTACCACATGGCGGACTACTGGCAGCACTGGCTTGACATGGAGGGCAAGGCTGAAAGCCTTCCCAAAATCTTCAATGTCAACTGGTTCCGTACCGATGACGAGGGCAACTTTATCTGGCCCGGCTTTGGCGACAACCTTCGTGTGCTTGAGTGGATTTTGAAGCGCTGCTTCAACGAAGCCGACGCTCAGGAGTCCCCCATCGGCTACATTCCCTTTGCAAACGACATAAATGTTGACGGCTGCGGCGTGGACAAAAAGACCCTTGAGGGGCTTTTAAGTGTTGACCGTGAGCTTTGGGTTCAGGAGTGCGATGGCATCCGTGAATACTATGGCAAGTTCGGCGACAAGGTTCCCCACGAGCTTTGGGAAAGCCTTGAAAAGCTGGAGAACGACTTGAAATAAAAAGCTGATAAGCATATAAGAGTTTAAGGGTCATCGTTTTTTAAGCGATGACCCTTAAAACATTTGCAAATAAAAAAGGGGCAGATTCTGCCCCTTTTTTATTTATCCTATACGGAAGCTTCCCTGCGCTACTTCATAAATGTGAGGGAATCCACCTTTAATTCATTCCCCTTATTTATAAGGCGAAGCTCTGCAGAAAAGGGCTGGGAGGCTTCTTCTCCGCCCTTATCGTATGTTGCTGTACCAGTTACAAGATATATGCCGTCCTTGTCAGCGGCATTTTTGGCGGTAATCACAAGCTCCATGCCTGAGGTTTCGCCGTTTTCCACTCTATCAAGGAAAAATTGGCACTCTCTGTTGCTTAGAAACCTTTCAAAGCATTCGGGGGTGAAATACCCGGAAAACCGCTCCGTAAGCGCATTTATAAGACGCTCGCCCTCAGCTTCAAGTCCACTGAAGGTTTCAATATCCTCGGCTTCCACCGTGTACATTGAAGTAAAAAGCGCCGATGCAAGTTCAATTTCCGGCTTTTCCTCTGCCTTGCAGCCATAAAACCCGAAAAGTATAAGGGATAAAGCGGCGAGCACAAATGTAAATCTCTTCATTTTTACACTCCTTTAAGTCTTAATCCTCTTAAACTAAAAACTCCTGCTCCAACATTTTTATTTAATAACCGCAACGCCTTTTTAAAAATAAAGTATCATATCACATAGAGTGTGTCAATAAGCCTATGTGATTTTTTATAATGTTTATTATATTTATTATTAGTCTTCACTTAATCACTATTTTTTCGGCTTACACTTCTTTAAGCGCCTCCACCAGCTCTTCAAAATGCATACTGTGGGATGCCTTTACCAGCACTGTGTCGCCCTTTTTCAAAAGCGTGGGCAGTGCGTCAATAAGCATGGACTTCTCGCTGAAATGCACGGGAATTTCGCAGCCGCCGTCGCTTGCGCCGTCAAAAATGCCCTCTGCCAGATTTCCGAAGCTTATAACCATGTCTATCCCTGAAAGCGCCGCTTTCATACCGGTATCATAGTGAAACTGATATTCGTTTTCACCCAGCTCGAACATATCCCCCAAAATTGCCACCCTGCGCCCCTCAAGTCGGGCAAGGGAGGAAAGCGCTGCCGCCATGGAGGTGGGGTTTGCATTGTAGCAGTCGTCAATAATCGTGATATTTGGTGTTTTTATTATTCCGCTGCGGCTGCCTACCGGGGCATAGTCAGCTATGCCTGCGGCAATTTCCTCGTCCGAAAGGTGCATGAACATGCCCACTGCGGCAGCACCCAGGGCGGCTGTGACAAGATGAGAGCCAAAGGCGTTTATTCCTGCGTGAATGCGGCGGGCGCCTGCAACAATAGAAAGCTCTGTTCCTGCTGTTCCCAACACGGTCACCTTCTCGGCCCGTATATCACAGTCCTCCCCGCAGCCGTAACGGCAAAGGCGCTGGGAGCAAACCATATCGTGAAGCGTGGCGTCATCACCGTTTACAAAAATCATGCCGTCATTTGGGACATACTCCAGCATTTCGGACTTCGCCCGAAGCACCCCTTCAAAGTCCCCTAAAAACTCAAGATGAGCTGCACCTATTGCTGTGTACAGTGCCATGTCAGGCCGCACAATTTCACCAAGTCTGCGCATTTCGCCGAAGTGGGAAATACCCATTTCCACCACCGCCACCTGATGCTCCTCATTTAGCCCGAAAAGTGTAAGCGGAACGCCAAGGTCGTTATTAAGATTTTTCGGGGTCTTGTGAACGCTGTATTTTCTACTCAGAACAGCGGAAATCATTTCCTTTGCAGTGGTTTTTCCAACACTGCCTGTGACTCCCACCACCTTAACATTAAGTCCCTTTCGGTAAAATGCCGCCAAATCCCCCAAAGCTCTAACGGAATCCTTCACTGCAATAAGCGGTGCCCCCTCCAGTCCCTCGGGTATACGTTCACATATTACGCATAGGGCGCCCGACTCTAAAACCGACTTTATATAGTCGTGCCCGTCACTGCGCTCGCCCTTTATTGCCGCAAAAAGGCAGCCCTCCTTTGCCTCACGGCTGTCGGTGGTAACAAAGCTTATTTCCCCCGTCGGCAGGGGCATTTTACCTATCCAGTCACCGCCCACTGCGGAAACTATATTTTCAACTGTAAGATTCTTCATTTTCATTCCTCTGTAATAAAAATTTGGGCGGGCGCTGGGCCCGCCCGTTTGGGTCAGTTATTGTACTTTTTAAGGGACACGGCAATAAGCTCCTCGCAAAGCTCGCCAAAGTCCCTGCCCTGCTCCTGCGCCATTCGAGGCACAAGACTTGTGGGTGTCATTCCTGGAAGCGTGTTGGCTTCAAGACAGAAAAGAGCACCGGTTTCGTCCATAAGAAAATCCACACGGCAATAAGCGTCTATCATGAGAACGTCATTTACCTTCTCGCTTAAGCGCTGAACCTCCGCTGTCTTTTCATCACTGATGGGTGCGGGGCAAAGCTCTGTGGTCGCTCCGGGCTGATACTTGTTTTTATAGTCGTAAAAGCCCTCCTTGGGGATTATCTCAATTACCGGCATTGCCTTACCGTCCACAACGCCGCAGGTAAGCTCCCTGCCCACGATGTAGTTTTCAACGATAACGGCGTTTTCGTATTTAAAAGCCAGCTCCAAGGCCGCTTCGTACTCCTCCCTGCTGTGGACGATGGAGGTTCCCACACTGGAGCCGCCGGAGCAGGGCTTTACAACGCAGGGGAAACCCACATCGGCGTACGGGGCGCAGCCGCTGTACACTGTAATACCCCTGGGCGTAAGCACGCCGGTCTGTTCAAAAATCTGCTTGCTGACAGTTTTATTCATGGCAAGGGCGCTGCCAAGATAGCCGCTGCCCGTATACTTAATTCCCTGGATGTCGAAGAAGGCCTGAAGCTTTCCGTTTTCGCCCTCCTCACCGTGCATAGCAAGAAAAACAATGTCTGCACTGCGGCAAATTTCCACCACATTGTCGCCGATAACGCTGTCATTTTTCTGGCAGCGTTTTGCTTTTACTGCATCCAAATCCGGCTCTTTTTCTCCAACGAAGATAGTTTCTGTGTCAATGTCTCCCATAAAGATATCTTCTGGTTTGTTATAGGGCTTAGTATAACCAAAATACGAATCCACCAAAACGGCCTTGTGGCCTCGTGCGCACAGGGCCTTTGCCACCATGGCACCACTGGTTAAAGAAACATCCCGCTCGGCGCTTATTCCACCGCACAATACAACAATATTCATGTATGCCTCCTTGAAAACGGCATTAGAAATTTAAAAATGCGCAAGGAAAGATTTTTCCTTGCGCATAAGTATAGCACAGCATTTGCTCATATTCAAACATATTTGCTGATTGTGCGCAAGTATTTGTGCCTACAGCATTACTTCAATGTCACTAATGGGATACGCCTTGCAGGAATGAATATATCCGAACTTTTCGTCCGCTGCACGGCGAAGCATTCCCTGTGCAAGAAAGACGTTGCCGGATACGAGCTTTACGCGGCAAAGGCTGCATTCGCCGCTGCGGCAGCAAACGTTCACCCTTATCCCCGCACGCTCCAGTGCCGTAAGCACGCTTTCACCGGAGATGGCTTCAATGGTTCTGTCCCCCACCTTCAGCTTGAAAATCTCGCTTCCGGACAGGTTTTCAGGCCAGCCCGGCTCATTTTGAATGTCACGTCTTGCGCCGAACATTTCACGGCGAATGCGCCGCTGTGGAACACCCATGCCCTCAAGCTGCTTCACACAAAAATCATTCATTATCTGGGGGCCGCAAATATAGAAGGTGCAGTTTTCGGTATCCGGCACAAGCTTTTTAATGAGCATGGCGTCAACAAAGCCGGTCTCTCCCTGCCATCCGGGTACCTCGTCGGAAAGTACCAGATGATAGTGGAAATTCGGATACTTCTGGGCATAGGCCCGAAGCTCGCTGTGGTACAGCGCCGCCTTGTCGTTTCGGCAGCCGTAAAGGAGATATACCTCCCTTTCAAGTCCTGCTTCAAGGATTTCCCTTGTCATGCTCATGAATGGAGTTATGCCGCTGCCGCCTGCAAGAAACACTGAGGTTTTCTTGTGGAAAACGGGATTGTAGTGGAAAACGCCTGCCGGCCCGTTGGCGGAAAGCTCATCGCCCACCCTGAGCTGATCCAAAAGGCAGTCGGACACAAAGCCGTCCGTTGTGCGGGCAACAGTTATTTCATAGTAAGCCCGCTGCCTTGGCGAGGAGCTTATTGAATAGGGTCTGCTGGTGCGCACACCTTCAATTTGAGTAAATATATTTATGTACTGTCCCGCTTCAAAGGGCGGAAGATAGCCGTCCTTTGATGAAAAGCGAATGCACTTCGCCTCATCTCCCACGTTCTCAATGGAGGATACAACAAGGCTCAGGCTATTTTTGTGAAGCTTGCGGACGGTATCCTCGGCCATATTGCCTACATAAATTTTGTCGTTGGCGTTGGTTCGGATGGCTTCAATATCAGAAAGAACCTCCTTGCCGTGGACGCAGGTGCCTAAAAGCGTTTCTTTAATCGTCTTTGCCATATTTTCACACCTCCTGAGCTATTCTCTGGGCAAGGCCGTCGGCATAGATATAGTTGGGGCCAAAGCCGCAAAGATATACCCAGCCGCTGGCAAACTCCAGATTTTCTATCTTGCCCTCCTGGGGGAAGAAGAACACGGTGGACTTAATGTCCTGCTCATAGCCGTAAATCGCCCCGTGGGGGTGGTCAAGGTAGCGGGCATGGGTAAGGGGTGTTGCCACCTCAAGCTCCTCAATATGCTCGCTTATGCCGGGGTACATTTCCTCAAGCCGGGCAACAATGCGTGCCCCGGCCTCATACTTTTTCTCGTAATACTGTTCGGGAGACAGCTTTTCCCACTCCTCGGCATATTTAAGTGTCCCTGCGGTTATAACGCTGGTACCCTTGGGTGAAAGGCGCTTATCGTCCACCGTATAGCAGGTGGCCACAAGTGGGTCATTTTCCGGAAGAAGCTTATAGGCGTCTTTAAAGTCCTCATTTGCGTCAAGACTCTTATAGTTAAGTGTAAAGGAGGTATTAAAGCCCACCTCCTCCGGCGGACAGTCAAGACCGATAAAGCAGTCAACAACGGAGATGCCTACGGTATATGGCTTTAAATACTCCTTTGCACTTTCGGGGATTTCATTCTTTTCCAGGAGACTGCCATAGGTTGCGATGGGGGAAATGTTGGAGATTATCTTCTTTGCCCGATACTCGTTTCCCTTCTCGTCAATTACTCCCACTGCCTTGCCGTTTTCAAGCACAAGGCGTGCCACACCGCAGTTTAGCTTTACCGTGCCGCCCATTTTGATTACAGCATCCATAAGCGCCTGACTCATCATCATGGAGTTGCCAACGGGGAAGCAGGGCTTATCCTCAATGTAGATGTTAGTGCATTTTGCAAGGACAGACCATGGGAAGCGCTCCGGAGGCATACCCATGAAGCACCAGTAGGCGCTAAGGGCAAGCTGCAGCTTTTTATCGGTAAAAAATTCGTCCAGCACCTCCTGGGTGCTCTTAAGGGCGTAGTTCGCCAAAGTCGGATACAGTTTTGGGAAGCCCACCTTCATTACAAATTTTTTCAGCTTCCCCGGTTCTCCGGTACTTTCTGCCGACTTTGCGGCGAAGGCTGTGGATTCCTCACAAAACTTATAGACCGTTTCGTAGTATCTCAGGATATTGTCCCGCTCTGCCGGAAATTGGGCGCACAGGGTTTCCTCTGCCTTTTTGCGGTCGGCGGGAATTGTGACACCGCTGCCGTCGGGGAAATTCACCCGATAAAGATCCTTTATCTCCACCCAATCTATCTTGTCCTCAATGCCATAGCGCCGAAACTGCTGGCGCAGGGGTCCGGGCTTTTCCACAGTGCCCATTTGGGAAAGCTGATGCAGTGCTACTTCAAATTCGAATCTACCACGTCTGAAACTGGTTCCGCAGCCTCCGGGGATATTGTGCCGTTCAAACACAATTACCTTTTTGCCCCTCTCGCAAAGGGTAGCAGCCGAGGCCAAACCGCCGTTGCCTGCACCGATGACGATTACATCGTAGTTCTCCATACACGACTCCTTTTTGCCATATATTTTGGAATTACACTCAGGAAAGCTTAATATTTCTTATTTTATATACAAAAATTATAAGGCATGGCAAATTTTATTACAACTGACACTTATTCCAAGTCTTGTTATGATTTTTGCCTTTTCTGCATAAGCTATCTTTAAGAGATATGCATTTGGGAGGACACCATGATCAAAATTAAACCGCTTATAATAAGCCTTGTCATAAGCCTTGGGGTGGGCGCTCTTGCCGCATTTCTTACCCCCAATTCGAAGGAGATATACGAAGCTCTTGTAAAGCCCCCGCTTGCCCCGCCCTCATGGATTTTCGGCGTTGTGTGGCCTGCGCTTTTCCTTCTTATGGGCATATCGGCATACCTGATTTATATTTCCGGCTCTCCCGACAGCCGTCGCGCTTTGGGAATCTACGTGGTGCAGCTTGCCGTCAACTTTGGCTGGTCGCTTTTGTTTTTCGGAATCGAGATTTTTCTTGCCGCCTTTTTCTGGCTTCTTCTGCTTTGGGCTTTGGTTGTGGTGATGACAGTGAAATTTTACCGCATAAATAGAATTGCAGCTTATCTTCAAATACCCTATATTCTATGGCTCAGCTTTGCAGCCTATCTTAATTTGTCAATATATTTTCTAAATAAGTAAGCCTTGTAGTAAAAAAAGCAGCCATAAAGATGGCTGCTTTTTTGCTTATTTTCTTTTGCCGAGAGCTTCCTTCTCCGCCCTTGCCACAGGAAGATCCCACTTAAACACCGTTGCCAAAATGCGGATAAGGACTGTAATCCCCACAGCCGTGAAAATTGAGACCGCCTCCGCCGTCCCAAGCCTGTAAAGGCAGTAATAGCTTCCCGCACCCACAATGGCGGCGATGGCATAAATCCGTTTTCTGAAGATAACAGGGACACTGCGGCTCATCATATCCCGCAGAAGACCGCCGCCAATGCCCGTGAACATGCCCAGAAAAATGCACATAAACGCATTGCCCCCAAAGCCTGCAGAGATGGCGGCATCCGCACCGGAAACCGCAAAGGCTCCCAGACCGATAGCGTCAAAAATGTTGTTCACCGTGTCAAGGCGCTTGGTATTGTCAAAATAGACATGGCGGCCAAAATACGCCGTTGCAAAAAGGATGGCGGCTGTGCCTATGGCGATAAACACATATTCTCTATTGACAAACATGGCAGGCGGGATTGCCCCCATCATAATGTCCCGAATTGCACCGCCGCCAACGGCGGTTATCACCCCTAAAAAAAGCACACCGAAAAGATCCAGCCCCCGCTCCACCGCAATCATTGCACCGGAAACAGCAAAGGCCACCGTGCCCAATATTTCAAGTATGTAAAATATGCTTTCAGTGAGCTCCATAATATGCCCCCGTTCTTGGAACTCAAAATATTAAGTTCCCATATTGTTCCGCAATAAATTTTTCGACTTTTTTCAGAAGCCAAAACACGCCCATGGTGCGGGCTGCAAAGCTGCTATTTCTCCAGCCTTTCGGGTAATTTTATCACAGCCCCCTGCGGCTATCAAGACAAACCTTTTTCTCCAATATTTTTTCGTAATCCCTTCTCTTCTGAAATTTGCCTAAATAAAGAGTAAACATTCGTCGGTAATTTGCGGCGGCGGTCGACGCTTTTTAGTTGACATTTACCCCGCTCCTGCATATAATTACAATCATCTCTTTGCACTGCATTACATTTCACCAAAATGAGATGCGAGATCAACAGTACAAACTGAGCAGGCGATGCCCGAAAGGGCGTGGGGCCGGGCCGCCCAGTAAGCGGCAGCAGAATGCTTTTGCACATCTGCGGGACAGTAGTATGTTCCCTGGGTGTGCTATTTTTATGCTCACTCAAGGAGCAGCCGACCTCAAATGGAGTGCCATAGGAGAAATCAAACGACGCCCTCAGGGCGAAAACGGAGGTTCTTTTATGACAAACACCCAAACCATGGCAGGGTTAAGCTCTGCTGAAGCAGCCCAATTGCAGGACAAATACGGGCGAAATGAACTTGCCCCGCAGAAAAAGGAAAGCTTTATAAAAAAAGTCTTCCACATTGTTTGCGAGCCGATGTTCCTTTTGCTTATTGTAGCTGCGGTTATTTATTTCATCCTTGGGGAACCAAGGGACGGTGCAATCATGCTTATTTTTGTGGTAGGAATAATAAGCATCGACGTTATTCAGGAGTGGAAAACGGACAAAACGCTAAATGCACTTAAGGATTTGTCCGCCCCCCACGTCACCGTTATTCGGGACGGAAAAGAGCAAACCATAGCCAGTGCTGAGCTTGTTCCCGGCGATCTTATGATTATCTGCGAGGGTGTAAAAATTCCGGCAGACGGCACCATTCTTCGCTGCGCCGACCTTTGCGTAGATGAATCCTCCCTTACAGGCGAGGCCGAGGGTGTGTGGAAAATCCCCTTTGAAAACGTATTGCCCACCTCGGACTATTGGCGCAGGGACTATTGCTATGCCGGAACCCTGGTTACCCAAGGCTCTGCCACGGTGTTGGTGGATAAAATCGGCGGGGAAACCGAATACGGAAAAATCGGCTTGGGCGTTGCCGCCGCTCCTCAGGAGGACACTCCCCTGCAAAAGCAAACGGGAAAGCTTGTGAAAACCTGCGCCATAATTGCCGGAGCGCTCTTTTTACTGGTGGGAATCTTCACATGGTTCAACATCTCCGATCACGAAACCCTTGACCGTCTTATTGAAAGCATTCTGTCCGGTGTTACCCTTGCCATGGCCATGATTCCCGAGGAGTTTCCGGTTATACTGACTGTATTTCTCTCCATGGGTGCCTGGCGTCTTGCAAAGAAGCATTCGCTGGTGCGCAAGCTTCCCAGCGTTGAAACCCTTGGCGCTGTGTCCGTGCTTTGTGTTGACAAAACCGGCACCATTACCATGAACCAAATGACGGTTCAAAGCACCTGGGTTAATAGCGGCACCGAGCATGATTTACTTGAAACCATGGGCCTTGGCTGTGAGACGGATGCCTATGATCCAATGGAAAAAGCCATGCTTCTTTACTGTCAAGAGCACGGCATCACAAAGGAAAGCCTTTTCGGAAACGAATTTATAAGTGAATACGCCTTCACAAACGAACTTAAAATGATGGGGCATGTCTGGCGCATAAATGGAAAACCGCTCATCGCCGCAAAGGGAAGTCCCGAGCGGATACTTACAATCTGCAAGCTGTCCGAGGAGGAACGTGCGGCTGCTCTTGGGCAGGTCGAAGAGCTTTCCTCCCAGGGGCTGCGTGTTATTGCCATTGCAGCTCAAGGTCTTGAAAGTGACGCTGAAATCCCCGCCTCCATCACTGACTGCAGCCCTAAGCTTCTTGGCTTAGTCGGCCTTGCCGATCCACCAAGGGAAGGCGTTCGGGAGGATATTGCCATTTGCAACCGTGCGGGAATCCGTGTTGTGATGATAACAGGCGACAACGGTATAACCGCCTCCGCCATTGCAAGAAAAATCGGAATTCCGGGATACGACAATATAATAACCGGCGATATGCTAAACGATATGAGCGACGAGCAGCTGCGTGAGGCCGTTTCTACCGTTTCCATTTTCTCCCGGGTAATTCCGGAGCATAAAATGCGCATAGTAAAGGCCTTTAAGGAAAACGGCGAAATTGTTGCCATGACCGGTGACGGTGTTAACGACGCCCCTGCCCTAAAATATGCCGATATCGGCATCGCCATGGGCAAGCGTGGCAGTGAGGTTTCTCGAGAGGCCGCAGACCTTATTTTAATGGACGACAATTTTACCACCATTGTGGAAACCGTCAGAGACGGCCGTCGTATATACGATAACATCCGCAAGGCAGTTGGTTATGTTTTCACCATACATATCCCCATCGCCTTCGCCTCCCTTCTTGCTCCCTTTTTGGGCATTGCACCAACAGCCCTTCTTTTGCTGCCGCTGCACGTGGTGCTTTTGGAGGTACTTATCGACCCCACCTGCTCCATTGTTCTTGAACGTCAGCCTGCTGAGTCGGATATTATGGAGCGCCGCCCCCGTGACCCCAAGGAAAAGCTGCTGACAGGAAAGCTTTTGGCAAAAAGCGTTATGCAGGGCCTTGTGGTGTTTGCCGCCTCCTTCGGCGCATATTATTTAACTTTGGCAAATGACCCTGCCAATGCACCCCTTGCCCGAGCCATGGGTCTTTCAATTATCATGCTTGCAAACCTGTTTCTTGTGCAGGTAAACAGCTCCGACCACGACTTTGCCCTTCAATCCATGCGCCGTCTTGCAAAGGACGGGGTCATGTGGGCCGTGAACCTTGGAACTCTTGCCCTGCTTGGAATAATTCTATACACCCCCTTGTCGGGTTACCTGAAGCTCGCCCCGCTTTCAGTAAAGCAGGCGCTGCTGGCTCTGGGTATGGGAGCCGGCTCTGTGCTTTGGTATGAGCTTGTAAAGCTTTTTAAGCTATGGGGCAAAAAACGTAAAGATTAAGAAAGGATGTGATCAAATGGAACCCGGACCCAGTATGGATACTCACCTACCCTATTGGGAAACACTAATAATATAGCGCCGTGCCTTTCGCTGCACGGTGCTGCGAAAGGACGTTTTAGATATGATTCATTATTATCTGACTGCGGGAGAGCGGCTTTCTGAGCTAAGCTCTCCTCAGGCCGGCTGCTGGATTTCCATGGTGGCACCCAGCGAGGCCGAGCTTCAGCTTATATCCCAAGGCTACGAATTGGACATTGACATTTTAAGGGCGGCTTTGGACACGGATGAGCGTTCCCGAATTGATGCCGATGACGGCTGTACCATGGTTTTGGTGAACATTCCAACAGTTGAGGAGCAAAGCTCAAAAGAACTGTACAGCACCATTCCTTTGTCTATTTTGATAGTTAAGGATGTGATAATAACAGTTTGCAGCGAGGACTCCCCTGTGCTTCGCACTTTTGAGCAGGGACGGGTTCGTGACTTTCACACCAACATGAAGTCCCGCTTCATCCTTCAATTTCTTTACCGCATTGACACTCTTTATCTTCAATACCTTCGCAATGTGGATAAAAAGAGCGAGGAGGTGGAAACAAAGCTTCATAAATCCACCCAAAACCGCGAGCTTATTGAACTCTTAAAGCTGGAAAAAAGCCTTGTTTATTTCACCACTGCACTGCGCTCAAATGAAGTTGTTTTGGAAAAGCTGCTGCGGACAGATCTAATTAAAAAGTATCCCGAGGACGCGGAGCTTTTGGAGGATGTAATCGTTGAAAATAAGCAGGCCATCGAAATGTCAAATATATATAGCGGAATTCTCAGCGGCATGATGGATGCCTTTGCCTCCGTTATCTCAAACAACCTTAATATTGTTATGAAGGTTCTTGCCATTATCACAATTGTTATGGCCATTCCCACCATGATTTTCAGTGCCTACGGCATGAACGTAAACTTAGCCGGAATGCCCTTTGCCCAAAACCCCTGGGGCTTCCCTATTATAATTTCCATGTCCGTTATTTTAAGCGTTGCTGTTACCCTTGTGTTCATCAAGCTCAAGATGTTTAAGTAAGGACACAAAAATTTTAGTTTTCTGCCCTGCATCCATATTGACCGTGCGAAGAAGATGTAGTATCATCCATTTAGTTGATGCTACATCTTCTTTTTATTTATTGGAGGCTCGCCATGGACAGCAGCAAACGTCAAATTACCAAAATTGCCCGTGAGGTAAGTAAGTTCACATCCCGCATGCTTAAAGCTGAGGGGCTTGGCACCGCCGAGTATGACTTTATTCATGTGGTTAGGAAAAACCCCGGCATTACCCAGGCGGCAATACGGGAAATCCTCTCCCTGGACAAGGGCGCCGCCGCACGCAGAGCCGCCAATCTTGAGGTAAAGGGCTATCTTATCCGACAGCCCAACCCTCAGGACAGGCGAAGTCAGCTTCTTTTTGCCACACCAAAGGCGGACGCTCTTAAAAACTCCAAGGCCGCTGTTGAAGCCCTTTATTATGAGTGGCTTGAAGAAGCCCTCAGCCCTGGGGATAACGAGGAGTTTTGCCGAATTCTCAACATTCTTTACACCCGCTCAAAAGCGGAAAGCAAGGCGGATTTTCCCAACCTCACCCGGCGCTTTTATGCGGGAGGTTCGCAAAAATGAGCTCAAGTGGGAACAGAAAAACAGTTTCACAGCCGGAGCGCATTTTGTCCTACTTTCGGCTTGAGCTTCAGCCCCTTTTTTTCACTGCTGTCTCCGGTATTATTTATAATGCGGGCATGGTGGCCGGCCCATATTTTGAAGGGCTTTTGGTTCAGCGCCTTTTCAATATTATGGCTGGGCGGGATACACCCTCGTCAATGCTGCTTTTGGTTTTCATTTATCTTGGGGTCATTCTTTTGGTGCAGGCAATGCGCTGCGTAAAGCGATTTTATGTGCGCCGCTTTGCCAATGACACGGGAAGAAATATGCGCCGCATGCTGTACAGAAGTCTTGTTTACATGAAAACGGAGCAGCTTGAGCAGGAGGATTTGGGCACGGTCATGACTAAGGCCGTTTCGGATGTGGACACCTGCGTGGAGGGAATGCGGAAATTCACCACCGAGGTTTTCGACACCGGCGTGGTGCTTATTTCATATCTCGTCATGCTTTTTATCTACGACTGGCGGCTCGCTCTTATTTCCGGAGTGTTCACTCCCGCAGCATATTTTCTGGCAGGCGGGCTGAAAACCCGAATCGCCCGATACAGCGCCGAATACAAAAAAAGCGCCGAAAGGCTGAACGCTGCAACCATGGACCGCGTTTCAAATGCCGTAACCTACCGTGTTTACGGCTGCGAGCAAAACCGCAGTGAGGATTACGAAAAAAAGCTTTCAGACTATGAAAAATGCGCTGTTTCCGCTAATATATGGGAAAATTCCATGCAGCCCATCTATAATGTCATCGCCATGGGCGGTGTAATTCTCGTAATATATCTGGGTGCAAAAAACGTGTTCGGAAGCGGCTGGCAAGTGTGGGACATCGCCGCTTTTACCACCTTTTTATCCTGCTTTACCAAGATGGCGCTTAAATCCTCCAAGGCGGCAAAGCTTTTCACCGCCGTGCAAAAGGCAAGGGTATCCTGGGAAAGAATAAAGCCCCTTATGAAGGAATATGCGGAGCCCGACAAGAGCTGCTCACTTGACCTGTCAGAGCCTTTTGAGCTTAGCGTGTCCCATCTGTCTTTGCACCTGCCCGACGGCACAAAAATACTATCAAACATTTCCTTTTCCGCCCGCCCGGGACAGATAATCGGCGTAACCGGTCCTGTGGCCTGCGGTAAATCCACGCTGGGCAGGGTTTTTATCGGGGATATTTCCTATGAGGGCAGCATCCGCATTTCCGGTCGGGAGCTATCCTCTCTAAGCGAATATGAGCGAAGCCGGCTTATTTCCTATATGGGTCATCAGCCTGAGCTTATAAGCGACAGCATCGAAGAAAATATACAGCTCGGCAAGCAGGGCAACATTGCTCCTTTTCTTGACGCAGTGTGCTTTCAAAATGAAGTGGCACAAATGCCCAACGGCACCGCAACCTGCGTTGGCAGCGGCGGTGTGCGTCTGTCCGGTGGGCAGCAGGCACGAACCGCTCTTGCACGGACGCTTTTCAACGCCCGTCAGCTTATAATTTTGGACGATCCCTTCTCCGCCGTGGACAGTAAAACCGAGGAGCGCATACTTTTTAACCTTCGTGCTCTGGCCCGGGATAAAATCGTTATTATACTGTCCCATCGACTGTATCTTTTCCCAAACCTTGATAAGGTGCTTTATTTGGACGGCGGCAGCGGTGTTTTCTCCACCCATGAAGAGCTTTTGAAAAAAAGCACCGCCTATGCCACTCTTTATCTTGCGCAATCCTCGGGAGGTGAGCCAATTGAAAACTGAATCCGGCCTTGCTTCGGTGCTTAAAAGGATAATCTTCTCCTCCCTGCCCATGGCGATTTTGACCATATTTCTAATCGCTGCCGCCATTGTGACAGCACTTTTACCGCCTCTTGTTTTGGAGCACATTGTAAACGGCCTTGCCGCACAAATTGAAATCCCCATCCGTCTCGCCTTTGTATATTTTGGTGCTCTTGCGCTGTCGGGTCTTTTGGAGGCCGGACAAAATGTTATTATCACCGCCTTCGGTCAAAGGGTCACCCACGGGCTTAGAAGTGAAATGTGTGCGAAGCTAAGCCGCCTGCCCGCCTCTTACTATGCAAAAAACGAAGCCGGTAAAATAAGTGCCCTTTTCGTTGGGGACGTGGACGTGGTTGACTCGCTTTTTACCAACGGCATCATCAGCATGTTTGCCGACACCTTCAAGATAGTCGGTATTTTGGCTGTGATTTTCATTAAAAGCACCGGCCTTGGCATCATCATGCTGCTTGTGACACCGCTTCTTTTTATCCTGACCCGCCAGTTTCAAAAGCACATGCTGGAAGCCCAGCTTCAAAATCGTGTCGCAGTTGGCAAAATCAATAACCACGTTCCTGAAACTCTTCGCAATATTCGCATGATTAAAACTCTTTTTCGGCAGGAATACATGGCAAAAAAGTACGACGACTATATGGATGAAAGCTATCATGCAATGGAAAAATCCAACCTTTACGACTCACTTTACTCACCCATTGTGGTTTTCGTAAGCGCCTTGGTTATATCGATTATGATGGTTTTCTCCTCTCTGGGTGCACAGATGCAGCAGTTTTTCGGCATATCCGTAGGCACGGCAGTGGCGATTATCGCCTATGTGGGAAAGGTTTTTGACCCCTTGGAGAGCATCGGCATGGAGATACAAAATATTCAGTCCGCCGTTGCGGGAGTAAAAAGGATACAAAGCTTTTTGAATGAACCGGAGCGGGAGCAATCCTCTGCTCCTAACGAAAGCACAGGCTTTGCCCCCTCACAGCCCTGCATAGTTTTTGACAGCGTGAATTTCGGCTATGAGGGTAATGAGCTTATTTTAAAAAAGCTCTGTCTTTGTGTGGAGCGGGGGCAAGCCATCACCCTCTGCGGCAGGACGGGTGCCGGCAAAAGCACAATTTTCCGCCTTGTTCTGGGGCTTTACTCTCCGTGGAGCGGAAAGGTTCTTATAAACGGCGAGGAGGCCGCGAAAATCCCCGACGACAAAAAGCGGCGGCTTTTCGGATATGTAGAGCAGTCCTTCCGCCTTGTGGATGGAACTGCCGCCCAGCAAATATCCCTTTTTGACCCTCACATAAGCCAAGACCAAATTGAAGCTGCGGCAAGGCTTGTGGGGCTGCACGAGACGCTTTTCTCCCTTCCCGATGGTTACGACACTCCGGCTTTGGACCTGCATCTTTCCCAAGGACAGCTCCAGCTTTTGTCCATTGCACGGGCAGTTGTGTCCTCTCCTGAAATTTTACTTTTGGACGAATGCACCGCAAACCTTGACAGTGACACGGAGGGGCGTGTTCTAAAAGCTCTTGAGTGCGCTTGCAGCGGCAGAACCGTGCTTTCTATCTCCCATCGGCTCAGCGAGAGTATAGGCAGCAAGCAGGTTATAAGAATCGGGGAATAGCTTCTTTTTTTATATTGACCGTGCTGCGCCCTTGGAGTATAATTGCGTCAATAAAGGGAATGAAGTTCTCCCTTGGGAAACCTAAACCGCTTTCAAGCTGATGACTTCTGTAATTTTTATGTTGCAGAAGGCATCAGCTTTTTGCGCAAAAGGAGAAAAAATATGCTTACGTCCCTTTCTCTTATTTTTTTAGTAGGCCTTGCCACTGCCTCCATTTGTCAAAGAATCAGGCTGCCCCGCATTATCGGCATGCTTGTTACCGGAATTGTCCTTGGACCTTTTGTTCTGGATTTCTTGGACAGCTCCATCCTTGGAATTTCGGCTGACCTTCGGGAAATGGCACTGATAATTATTCTTATTAAGGCCGGCTTGTCCTTAAACCTCAGCGACTTAAAAAAGGTAGGCCGTCCCGCCATTTTAATGTCCTTTTTACCTGCTGTTTTTGAGATTGCCGCTTTCATACTCCTTGCACCGGCAATACTTGGGGTTAATATGATAGAAGCCGCCATTATGGGTGCTGTTTTAGGCGCTGTTTCTCCGGCTGTGGTAGTGCCCAGAATGGTGCAGATGATGGAGGAGGGTTACGGCAACAAAAAAGGGATCCCTCAGCTAATTTTAGCCGGAGCATCCCTTGACGACGTTTTTGTCATTGTTCTCTTTACAACCTTCATCGGAATGGCACAGGGGCGAGGCGCTTCTTTTATGGATTTTGCAAGCGTTCCCATTTCAATAATACTGGGTATTGCCGTGGGTGCATTATTCGGCTGGCTTTTGCATCTTTTTTTCGAAATGCGCTACACTCGAGAGCATTATGTCCGCAACAGCACGAAAGCCATAATCGTTTTGGGCCTATCGTTTCTACTTGTTGCCCTGGAAGCATGGCTTGAGGGCAGCGTGCCTTTTTCCGGTCTTTTATCCGTAATGAGCATGGCCTGTGTTCTGCAGATTACAAGCACAGACTTTGTTGCAAGGCGTCTGTCAGACAAGTTTGGAAAGCTATGGATAGCAGCGGAGCTTATTTTGTTTGTGCTTGTGGGAGCGGCGGTGGACATTCGCTACACCATGGAAGCGGGGCTGGGTGCGGTTTTTATGATATTTATAGCCCTTATTTTCCGTTCTATTGGGGTGGTAATAAGTCTAATAGGCACCTCTCTTAATCTTAAAGAGCGGCTTTTCTGTGTTATCTCCTATCTTCCCAAGGCCACCGTACAGGCAGCGATTGGCTCTGTTCCGCTCAGTCTTGGGCTGCCCTGCGGAAACTTAGTGCTGTCCGTTGCTGTGCTGTCCATTATTATCACAGCACCTCTTGGCGCCATTGGCATGGATGCAACGTATAAAAAGCTTACCTCTGCAGATTGAGTGCAAGGCCGTCTCCATACCCGGTATAAAAACAAATTGTAAAGCGAGCAGCCATAAAGCTGCTCGCTTTACAATTATTTCAACTAACTTTTTTCTTATATTCTGCAATAAGCTCACCGAATTCGGGGTTATCTTGAAGAAATGCAAACTCAGGATTGCTCTGCAAATCCAATAGCAATGATGGAAGAAATGTGTAAGCAATATTATCTGAGCCTTCTTTGTGCAGTTGATGAGCATAAAGAGGACAAGTAGTAATGTCCCATACTGTCACTATAGACTCTAGCATTTTACGGATCACCGCAATACTTTCAGAAGCATCCTGCTTTGAAACAGCCAATTGCATGGGAGCAAGATATGCACTGTATTGCCATAATCCAAAGGCTTCATATTGCGTTTGGGATGCTTTTGCCAAATGCTCCGCCTGTGATAATTTATCCTCAGAAACCAATATGGGAATTAGCTTAGTAACTGCCATCAAAATTTCTTGCAAGCTACTTAATGCCATACGCTCTAAAATTACTGCGGCTTCTTTGTTTTTCCCCTGCATGGACAGCAGATTTGCTTGCAATGTTCGCTTATCGGGAATCTCGGACTTTTGCGGCATTTGGTCTAACAATGCTTCTGCCTTTTCATACTCTTTTTGTCTTAAATATTTTGATGCTAACATAAATTTTGCGTTATTTGCTAAATTCACATCATCACATCCCGCTACTTCCTCGTAAAGCTTATCGATTTGCAGGCCATAATTTGTTTTCTCATTTTCTGCAAGGCAGGAAGTAAGCATTGCTCCCTCTAAAAGCAAGGCTGTATTTTGTTTCAATTTTTCACAACGCGGATATTCCCTTATTTGTTCCATTGCCAAGGAAAAGCCTTGTGGAAAGCCCTCTACTTTTATTGCTGCACTCACTTCATTCAGAAACAGTCCAAGCTCCTGATCCGATAGGTTTTCCTTGAAGCACAACAGGGTGTTGGGATCTGTTTTCAGCAATCGTGCCAGTGTGGGCAGCAAATTAATGTCAGGGCAGGATAAGCCCTTCTCCCACTTGTTTACAGCCGGTGCAGTAACGCCCAAATAGTTTGCCACCTGCTCTTGTGTTAAGCCCAGCAACTTGCGTTTGTCACGCAATATATCGTTCATTTTCATAAAACCACCCCTGAACTAAATTGCTTATGTATTTATTTTAGCATGGAGGCAGTTAAAATACTATTGAGCAGTTGTTAAACTAAAGGTTTATTTTATTTACCACAAGTTAATAAGGAAAGCATCAGAGGTTCTCACCGATTTCTCCAATCTCTCCCCCGTCGCTTTCATATTTGAGGTTGATGACGTTAAAAAGTTCCGGTATGTCATCCTCCACTGGAGCGTCGGGCTCTGCAACATCGGTACCTTCCGTACATTTTTTCAGAATCACAGCAAGCAAAAGAAGTCCAAGAAGCAGGGTGATTGCATCCGCAGCCGGCTGCGCCCACAAAAGACCCCTGAATGAAAAATTGCTGTTTAACAAGAATAACAGCGGAATATAAAACAGCCCCTGCCTGGCAATGGACAAAAGCAGCGACGCCTTTGCCTTGCCGAAGGCCTGAATTGTGGTCGACGCAAGCATCTGTGGCCCAAGCACCAAAAACGACCACATATAAATGCCAAGGACTGTTGCTCCCGACTCAATTACCCCCGGCAGGGACGTAAAAACGCTCACAAGCCCCATGGCAAAAATTCCAAACAGGACGCTCAGAACAACGCCAATGCCTTCTGTCATAATCATACCGCTTTTTATGATTGCCTTCACCCTTGGGAAGTTCCCTGCGCCGTAATTAAAGCCCACAAGCGGCTGGCAGCCGGCGGAAAAGCCCATGAAGATGAAGGTTCCGATATACATTAGCTTCGCTGCGACTCCCATTCCGGCCACTGCATTTTCGCCGTAGGGCTTGGCAAGATTGTTGCACACAATAAGTGCGGCACTCATCAAAAACTGGCTGAGTGCGGCAGGAATGCCGATAGAAAAGGTCTGCCCCCAGATTTCCTTGTCTGCGCAAATGTATTTGGGCTTAAACCTCACAAGAGATTTGCCCGACAGGTAATACCACATATAATAGCCCATAGCCCCGGCATTACCCAAAACGGTAGCAATTGCCGCACCCTGTATCCCCATCTTCAGGCCGAAAATAAAAATTGGGTCGAAGATGACGTTGATTAGCGTTCCAATCAGCATTCCGATTATGGACGGCATAACCGCTCCCTCGCTGCGGACAAGCTGTCCTCCCGTAAAGCTTAGCATTACAGGCAGCGTGCCGATAAACATTATGGCAGCATAGCTATACGCATAAGGATACACCAATTTCGTTGCACCCAGAAGCGTAATAAAGGGTTTAAGAAAGATTAGACCAAGCGCCATAACGATTACGCCAAGACCTGTGCATATAGCAGTTCCCGTTGACAATGTTCTATTTGCGGATTTGTCATCCTTTTTTCCAAGACACCGGGATATGTAGGACGCAGCGCCGGTACTTACAATGGTTGCCACCGCCATCATCAGCATGAAGATGGGAGCTGTGATGTTTGCCGCCGCAAGCTGGTTAGGGTCATTCAGCTTTCCTATGAAAAATGTGTCTACCAGATTATATAGCACCTGAACCATCATACCGCACACAACGGGAATGGACATCTTTAAAATTGCTTTTGCCACGGGTGTTTCGCCCATAAGCTCCGTTTGTTTATTGGACGTCATGATTTTCTTCCTTCTCTATCACTTTTCGGTATGGCGCAATCATGCCCTCATTCATTTTGCCGTTCATTTTGGCCTTGAGCTTGGGATTGGTCATCAAAGAGCCCACCAGCTTCATTTTGAGAATTGTGCCGACCTTTTTTTGAGGGAAGTCATAAATGCCGTGCTGTTTATAAAACTTGTGATCAGCCTTCATTAAGCCTCTCATAAGGTAGATAAGGTCCCTAAAAATCTTCATGCCGCCCACGCCCAGAAAATTCTGGGGCGGCACATACTTATGCTCCAGCGCATATGAAAGTTTTCCCGATAGCTTCTTTATTTCATCTGCATCGGTGGCACACCCCGCAAGGAAGTTATGGCCGACCTCGCATCTGCCTTGAACAATTAGCTGCAGATTTGCCTCGTCCGCATAATCGCCATTTATAATGTAGCCCATGGGCATCCCCATGGTCACTGTTCGGTGTCCATTGCAGAACTGACGGTCGTCATAGCGCTTGAAGGATGCGCCCATTGAATGGTCCTTAATGGTGAAGGCGTATACTATGGCACTGGCGGCTTGTATTTCCTCCCTCAGAAAACTGTCGAAACCGTCCTTATAGATGCACTTGCCGTCTGCGGCACAGTTGAAGCAGCCAAGACAGCCCCCCGCAAAGGGGTATTCCGCAATATTGATAAGACGTGTTTTATAAGGATAAACTGCCGAGAAATCAGCAATCATCGCAGCAAGAGCTTCATCCTGTGGCTGGCAGTTGGTGACAATTACGGTGTCAAAGCCGTCCTTTTTCCGAACCTCCGCTAAAGAAGTCCTGTACTCCTTGGCGGGGCTTTCCTTTTTTGCGGGAATCGTGTCCCACAGGCCGTTTTCGGCGCAGTAGAGTGTGTAATCCCAAAACGCTATAGCTTCCCCACGGCCCTTTTCGGTAAGAAGGTCATCCATATCTGCAGACAAACCGCCAAGATATTTCAGTCCCAGATCAAGGCAGTTCTCCCGAACATACCCGTGGGCCGTTACGTCATAAAAATGCTTGGAGGTGGTAAGCTGTGCGGCAAATTTGTCGGAAAGGTCAAGCTCCGCCTCCTTGAGAAGCTCAATAAATCGGTGGAGCTGATACGGCGCAATAAAGGTGTAAACCGGATAGCAGAAAAGAAGAAGCTTTGCGTCATTGATGGCACGGAGCGCTTCGCTCATGTCCCTTTCAAAGCCCTTTATCCGCTGTCCCACATTGATAACTTCAAATTGGCAGTTGGGATACTTGTTTTGCAAATACAGAACCGTTTGCAATGTAATGCTGTGCGTGCCCTTCGGAGAGCCATTTATCACGCATATTTTCATCTTTTCTTTTCCTTTGCCCGTTTGTCATTGATAATCTTCATGTGCTCAGGGGTAATCAGTGTCACGTTATTCTCCCGTGCCCAGCTTACGCAGCCCTGAAGCGCCGCCTTAAGGAACACCCGAGGCACCTTTGTCATCATTTTGCAGGCATCCTCTGTAAACTTTATTTTGTCGTCTATGCGATTTGCGGCGTAAACCACTCCCGTCAAATCAGCCTCCCGTGCAGCGGGTATCTTCATGGCAATCGGCCGGCGGAATTTCGTATACCAGAAGTTTGTGCTGTCCCTATAACCGTAGTCCACCGGCACATGGGGAAATTCCGACGCCTTTACCCCGTTAACAATGGCGTTGTAGAATTTCTCCTTCATAAGCATCTTGTCGACCTTAAGGATGAAATGACAGCCGAATTTACTGGTAATGCCATTAAAACTGCGATATGGCGGCTCAACGCCTTCAAGCTGACCCACACGGGATTTATCCTCAAAGGCATTTTCCAATGTGTCATCCCAGGTGCACTCCATCACCTGATACGCTTTTTTAACCACCAACGGACGGTTACCGTCACACTGACCAGCTTCAAGAGCGAACTTGCAGTCCTTCATCTTTTCCGCACTGGTCTCGCCGGGAAAGCCCAAACGAACGACCTCCCTGAAATCGTCCTTTGCGTCCTCAATAAAGTTAATTGCGCAAACGCCGCGCTTTAAAAGGTTCTGCGCGGTATTTGAGCTGTTGCGGCATTCCAGCAGCATAGCATAGTAGTCCTTGCCCGCTATGTAATATGGAAAGCACAGTGAGTACGCCCCAAGGGTTGTGCTTCCATCGTCGGCAATGGTTGACACAAGCACCGTGGGCATGGGAAAGAATGCGGATGTCTGATAAAAATTATCTACTATTCGAAGATCTTTAAATGAACTCATGGCTACTCCTCCTCACTTATTTTCTTTGCAGCCGCCAGCAGACGGCTGCAATATTCGTCAAAGCGCTGCTGCTCCTCCGGCGAAAGGCAGGCGGATATCCGCATAAGCCATTCGTCATATATGTGCACAATATCTGCAATTGCAGCTTTTCCCTCATCGGTGATTGTCAAAATGTTTTTGCGCCTGTTGGCTGGATTTTGCGAGCGCAGAATCAAGCCCCGAGTCTCAAGGGACACAAGTGCCTTTGCCACCGTGGTTTTATCCAGCATGAGTGCGTTGGCAATCAAATCCTGATACGAGCCGCTGTGAAAATAGAGAAAGGTGCAGATTTTGTGCTCGGTATCAGTCACTCCCGCTTCTCGAATCCTTGTATGGCCGTATTCCTTAGCGAATTGCGACAGCAGACTAATGGAATTAAAATCCATCCTAAACCCCTTTCTGTAGAAACTTCAATAGTTGAATCTTCAATATTATTAGGGTAGCACACCTCTCACCTTCTGTCAACAATAATTGCAATTCGGCGCACTATATAAATAGAGGGGCGGTTTCAAAGAAACCGCCCCTCTATTTAATGCATGGATTAGAATTTAATCTTTATTAACTTGGAGCGCAGTTCTATTTAAACCGGCGATAGAGTAAGGTGACAATTTGAGCGCGGGTACAGTTGTCGTTGGGGGAGAAAGTTGTGGCAGATGTGCCCTCTGTAATCTTCTGAGCAGCTGCCCAAAGGACAGCACTCTCGTAGTAGGCACCGGACTGCAAATCGGTAAATGGATTTGCCGCTGTCTGTACGGGCTTTCCCGCCGCTCTCCACAGGAAGATTACAAACTGCGCACGGTTGCAGATCTCGTGGGGTGCAAAGGTGGTGGCGCTTGCACCGGAGGTTATACCTTTTTCCACGGCCCACATGACTGCCTTATAGTAATAGTCGCTTGCCGCAACGTCAGTAAAGGGATTTTCCTTAACTGTCGGCTCGGGGCTGCCCATGGCACGCCACAGGAAAGTTACCGCCTGTGCACGTGTGCAAACTCCGTTGGGGTCAAAAATTGTGGTGCTTATGCCGGTTGTTATACCGTTATCCAGCGCCCAGTCAACTGCGTCCTTATAATAGGAGTTCTCCGGTATGTCAGTAAAGTCACCCCTTAATGTCCACTTTGCGTAGACGGTGGTGTTCTTAGTCAGGTTAACAGAGTCCACCTTTGTGCTCAACTCCTTGTCGGCATGCCAGCCGTCGAACACATAGCCCGTTCGGGTGGGTTTATAATTTGAGAGGTCAATTGTGGAGCCGGAAGCTTTGATAACGCTTGCAATGGCACTGCCGCCGTTTACATCAAAGGTAAGCGTATAGCTGGAAACGTTATAGGAGAACTGCGCAGTAGCAGTTTGTCCGGCAATTTCATCCGTAGTACCGCTCCAGAAATCGGGCAGGGTGGTGTGGATGCCGTCCCGTCCCGCAAAGGCCCAGCCCGTGAAGGTGTAGCCGCTCTTTGTGGGTATGGGGAGAGTTGTGCCCACGTCGGTGATGGAATAATTATCCGCCGCAATGTCGGAATCATAGGTCACCGCAACAGTGCGGGTATCCGCCGCCATCAGGGTGAAGGCGGAGAAGCCGTTTGTCACTGTGAATGTGGTGTAATAGTTTTCGCTTTCCTTAGTCACAGCCGCCTCATAATAGTAGACTGCGCCGCTCTCCTTGATGTGTTTAATGGTTAGGAACTTATAGCCGGTAGCGTTAGAGTTATCAACTTCCGCCATTTCCCCAGGAATCTTTACCTTAATGACCACAGGGGTGCCGGTGGGCACGGTCATGGGCTGATTGGCTTTGGTAACGACAGCATTCTTGACTCCTGCCTCACCGTCGGTTTTGATGTCACTGGGGTCTGTGGTAGCGATGGTGTCGCACACCGCCTTGATATCCAGCGTCAGTTGCTTGTTCTCGGAATCGTAGCTCTTGGGGGTAACCTCCAGCTTGGGCTGAACCACCACGGTAACAGTGGCACCGGAGGTGTCAACGCCCGCATTGGAAAGTTCGGATGCGGCAGCAGTCTTTTCGCTCTCAGTAACCTTGATGGCCTCATTGCCGCCCGCCGCCTTCAAGCCGGTGTCACTGGCATCTGGAGCAACGACAACTTTGTCCAGCTCAGCTTTTCCCGGTGCATCCTCTGCTATCGGCCTTGTCTGAGTTTCGCCAACGGCAACGTCAACGTTGGTAACAGCGTCCTTCACCATAAAGGCATATCCCGCCTTGTCGCTGGTTCCGGCTATCTTGCCCTCCGCTAAGTACGCCGCAGGGTCAGCGGTGAAGTAGCCGCCGGTGATGGAGAGAGTTCCACTGGTGCCTTTATTCACTGATGAAGTGGTTCCGCTAAAGCTGCCGCCTGAAATAGAGGCGGAGGCGGCTGCGGCACTCTTTACGTTAACGCCGTAGACTCCGGTATATATTCCGCTGAGAATATTTGCCGTACCGGCATTGACATATATTGCCGCATCATTAACGGCTGTAACGCCGACCTTTTCAATGGTATAAGTCATACCGCTGCCATTAATGTAAATTCCATAGCTGCCTGCCGTGTGCTGGATTTTGCCTTTCCCGGCTATGCTTGAATCGGTGATGCGGATGTTTTTTGTATACAGAGCCACCGTACCGTATTTACTTGTTGACGCAGAGGTCAGCGTCTGACCATTCAAATCAAAGGTGATTGCTTTGCTCAAAGAAACGTATCCAGCACCTAAGTCAACAGGCTTGATAAGCTTAATTATGTCGCCGTCCTCGCTGTCGAATGATGCAGCCGCTGGAGTGAGGTAGTTGATTGTGGTTCCATCGGCTTTGATAAGATGCACAACAGCATCGGCATCGGCCACATATGCCTCATAGGTTGTGGTGCTGACGTTTTCCTGTGTGCGCAGTGTGTACCCGGCTGCCGGAACAATAACACCATCTGGAACTGTACCGGTGACGGAAAGTGTTCCGGCAACTGTGATTTTAGAAGTATCCGCTATGCTACCGCTGTCCAAAACGGAGATATTGCACGTGGTTTTAGCCGCCACAGTATGGGTAACAGCAGCGTTAACCGTCCCAATTGTCAGCGTATCCCCGCTGGCAAGTTTTTTTACAGCGGTGTCCACAGTCTCAAAATACTCTGTTGCACCATTTCTGGTAACGGCTGCAGTGCAGGCATCCGGGGCGCTTCCGGACACGGTGCAGGTGGTGCCTGCCCAAACAGCGTGCTTGCCGGAAGCCAGATAAGCAATCCCTGGGAAGGTGTTGTTTTCATATGTACCGCCGCTAATCTTCAGAGGAGCGGCTTTGCTAATACCGTTTGTGCTGTCAGTAGCTATTGTGCCGCTATTGATGGTAACAGACTGGTTCGTGGCATTTACCCAAATGGCATAGTTTCTCATATTTCTATCTGGATTTGTAACTGCAGTGACTTTTCCCCCGTTCATTTCGAAGGAGCCTGTCCCGCGCACATAAACGCAGGTGCTGCCGTAGTTGACATCATTGCCGTTGGTAACGGTTCCTTCGTTAAGGATGAGCTTGCTGTCGTTGTTGATATCAATTACAAAAAGGCTTGAGTTTGCCCTGTATGTGGCGGATATTGCGCCGCTTTTTTGAGCACTGCCGTCTGTAACCGTCAGCGTTGCACCATTCTCTACGACAATAAAGGAGGTAGGCGCAGGACTCCCCGTCTCTGTTGTACGTCCTCCGTAGGTGAGGCCGCTGAGCTCGTGACCGTTCAAATCCAATACAGTGTTCTGGGTCACATCATAATACACCGCCGTCTCCGGCGTTTTGATATCCGCAGTCAGCATGATGCTGCCACCGGTCACCAACGCCTCCTTGAGTGCGTCTGATGTTCCGACCTCCACTGGCATGGCGGGTGTCGTCCCCGTCGCCAGTGCCACGGTGGGCAGCAGGGTAAAAAGCACGCAAACT
>CAZJYY010000010.1:0-58317 GCA_964550315.1 uncultured Oscillospiraceae bacterium
GCCAAAACTATAGCTTTTTTATGTTTCATCATAACCTCCTATATCGTGATACTTTGTAGTCCGGCATAGGCTCATCTCACAGTCAGTATAACAGGTTTGCATTGCTATCGCAATGCATATTTTATTAACTGTTTGGAATACACTATCTGCAAGGCATATGCATTGCGAGGTGTAAAATGAGCTTTAAAATTCCGTCCATTCCACAAACAACAAATAAGACAATTCGTTTCCCAAACGATCTAATTGAAAATGTTGAAAGCCTAATTCAAAATAAAAATTGCACTTTTTCTGCATTTGTTATTGCGGCAGTGCGGGCAGCAGTTGATGAGGTTAATACTAAAGAAAAAGAATAGTATTATTATGATAATTCGTTACGGTAGACTTCGAGATTTGCGTGAAAATGCAGATTTAAATTAAACACAAGTTGCGGAAGATATCCACTCATCTATTTTAACCAAATACCCCTCAGACCCGCACAGAAACTTCTGTGCGGGCTTTTTATCCTGTCCCTTGTTCTCCTGCATGACGTGACATTGAGCGCCCAACCCATTTGCACTTGTATCTTTTGCGCTGCTGAGTATAATAAAAGTATAGGCTAATTATTTATGAGGCACCCACCATAATTTTTAAATGCAGAGGGGGATTTCATGAAAGAGCTGTTGAACCATATGACCGGCAGACTTCAGGCCGTTCGTAAGCCCGGGGCAGTTTTGTCTCCCCATTCCATTCGCCGCGAAGCGCTGCCTTATTTTGTAGGTTGGGTGGTTATTTTTACCTGGCTTTACTGCTATTTCCTACCCAACGGCAGCCTGCTTTTTTTAGACGGAGCCTCCCTGACCGGCTATGAGCGCACTACCACCTACATATGGCTTATTGTCTGTCCCCTTATTACAACCTTTTCAAAGGGCGTTCAATATGTCCCCAAAACCATGTACAGCGTTATAGCGGCTTTAGCCTGCTTTATAATACTGCTGTTTTTTAAGGTTGGCAGTGCCGCCCTTGTCCTACAGATTATTATGGCCGCCTGTGTGGGACATATCTTTGCCTCCTGCGGCTATGGCTTTTTCATGATCCTTAACAACACTGAAAAGTTTTATTCCATGTTGCTGGGTATTTTTCTTCCCAAGCTCCTGCTTATATTAAGTCCCCTTTTGTCTAAAACACTGCGTCTTATTGATTATTCTTCCTTTATTCTTCTTTGCTGTCTTTTTGCCATGCTGGTGTGCGCAGTTTTTTTCTACAAGGAAAAGGCATTTATCCCAAATGTGGGGAGAACTCCCTTTCCAAAAAAAGCATGGTCGCTGATGGCCATGGTGTTTGTTATTCTGGCCTTTAACGACGTTATAGCGCCACTGGTGCTTTTCAGCATGAAATCCAGCTCCGGTCGTCCCCTGGAGCTGTGGTATTTCGGCGGCATCGCAGCGGGTCTTTTGCTGGTACTTCTTCTTCAAAAAGGGCTGAAACTGAACATCTGCTTAATGCTAAACCTTTCCATGGCACTGCTGGCTATTGGCTTTGTTGTAAGCACCGTTGCGAAGGATTACCCCGTCTCTGTACTTTTTGCTGCTGTTTGTTTCGGCGTTGCCTACAGTATAGGACTGGTAAACATCTACTATCTTGCTGGCTTCATGGCGAAAAAACTGCAAAATATCACCTTCTATAGAGTGGGTATTCTTCTTTCGGCGGTCTATTATTTTTACGGCTACGGCACGGTGAAGATTTTGGGAAACGTCCTGCCGGTCATCAGCATTCTATCTGTCTGCGTGGTCATTCTCTTTTTCACTCTTTCGCCGGTCTTTATGCGACTTCTTTACGACGGCGAATGGATTGACGACAGCTATCGCAAAGACGTCACTTTTGAGAGCCGCCTGCGGGCCAGGCTTAACGAGCTTAGGCTTTCCCCCAAGGAAACCGAGGTGTGCGAGCTTCTCCTGCGGGGCTATACCCTGCGGCAAACTGCCGCTATGCTGGAAATTGCCTATCCCACCGCCAATACTTACTGCACAGCCCTTTACCGCAAGCTCCGCATCAATAGCCGCACCGAGCTTACACTGCTCTTTAAAGAATTTTTGGATTGATACTGCATATAGTTTCAAAAAATATGCCGCACCCCGCAAAAACAGCACCTCATTAGAACTAATGAGGTGCTGTTTTCTATTCTCAGATGAACTAATGAATTGCACGCTCTCCGGTTTTACCCCACAATAAAATTGTAAAGGCAATTTTTTATGCCGGGAGGTGAAGAACTACATGTCACTTTGGGCGCAGTTTAAAAAGAAGCTTAGTCGTCCCGCTATGAGTGAGCCACAAATTGCCCGGGGCAAAGCGCCGCCGGAGCTCACTCCCAGAGAGCTGGATGTTTTCCGGCTGCTTTTGGAGGGCTACACCCTGCAAGAGACGGCCCGGCAGCTAGGGGTGAAATACTCCACTGTCAACACCCACATGAGCGCAATATACAAAAAGCTTGGTGTAAATTCTCGTGCGGAGCTGATTATACGCTATCATGATTTTGAAAGGGAGAATGGACTATGAAAAAACTAATTTCACTTCTGCTTTTAATAATTCTTTTGCTACTGTGGGGCTGCTCCGCAGCGGAATCCGGCACGCCCGAGAAGGAAGCTGTAAATAATGCGGGTGCAGCGGTTGACAGTATCGTCCTTTACCCGGCGGCGGCAAATATGCCCGTTGGTCGTGAGCTGAAGCTTAAAGCTACCATTTCTCCCACAGGCGTTGCTGCGGCATGGGAATCCAGCGACGAGAATGTGGCCTCCGTGGACGACGAGGGTAAGATGGTTGCCAAGTCCCCCGGTGAATGTACGATTAGCGTCACCGCCGGCGAAAAAAGTGCCAAGTGCGAGGTGCTTGTAGAGGAGGACTGCCGCACGGTAATTTTTGCCTCAAAGCTGGCAAAGGGCGACGGGGAAACTCCGCCTCAGCCGCCGGAGGGCGGCGAGGGTGAGCCACCCATCGAGCTTCCGCCGGAGGTCACAGACGTGGATAAGATCCCTCAAGCTGATGAATTTATCTGGATGCTGGAGTTTGATGAAACCTTTTCAACGCTAGTGGTAAACGAAGATATCCCGCTAATTGTTGATGTGGCAATCGTCTTTAAAGCCGAAAAACAGGGGGGTAAAACCGCCACGGGCAGCTACAGTGGTACTTTCAGCGGCGACGCTGACCTTGACAGGGATAATTTCATAAAGGTTATGAACGAGCAAATGGCCGGCGAAGGCGGCAAGCTCACCGACTACACGGAAACCGACGAGGGTCTTAAAAACTCCCCCGTAGTGGTTGAGGTCACTTTAATGGACGATGACGCCTACCACGAGGTCATGTTCGGGCACATTCCCCAGGCAGAGCGCTCGATAACCCAGCAGCTTCCCATTCCTATATCGACGCTTTTCCCCGGAAGCATGATGGCTCTGGGAGAGGTCAGTGGAATGATGAGTATCAGCGGAACCATGACCATGGAGGCAATGGGGCAGTCCATAACCGCGCCCTTTGGCGCAGTCGAGAATGCTTCGGTGCCCTATACTATCTGCATTTATCCCTCCGGTGAAGCGGTGCTCACCTTTCCCACAATGGAAAGGGACGGCTTTGAGCGAAATTGGGTGCAGGGCCTTCTTACCAAGCGTCCGCTCACCTAAGGACGTGCGGCTGCAAGGTGGAAATATCTCTTAGCTGGAGGGAATCCCGCTGTAAGGTATTATCCCAGGGACGCCCTTATGAAAAAGGGAGTAACGATTTTCATTTATTGAAAAGAGCAGGAACATAACCACCGTCACTTTCAAAGCGCGCAGTGGCGGGAAAAATTTGGAGGTTAATATTATGGCAGTTTATAAGGAGCCCTGCAGGCATTGCGGCACATTCATCCTGCGCAGCAGCCGCTTTTGCCCAAAATGCGGCAGTCGTGCCCCCTTCACCGATCTTTGCCCCACCTGTCTACGGGAGGTAAGTCGTGAGGCCTCGCTTTGCGACTTCTGCGGCAGGCCGCTTCATGTTACCTGTCCCAAATGCGGCGCAAAAACCTTTGTTGGTGAAAAATGCGACGAGTGCGGCGCAAGCCTTCTGAAGCAATGCCAAAACCCACGCTGCGGCGAGCTGCAGTTTTTTCAAAACACCAAATGCACTGCCTGCGGCAAAAAAATATAAAACGGAGGAATCTTATTATGATGACTGCATTTACACGGAATTACGAGGACAACAGCACCGAGGCTGGTTTCCAATTTACCTTTTACTGCGACGTTTGCAACGACGGCTACAAAACCAGCTTTGTGGAGTCGGAAACTCACAAAAAAAGCTCAAAGCTTCGGGGACTTGGGCAGGGTGTTTGGGCTGTAAGCAATCTTTTGGGCGGCAAGCTCTCCAACCTGGGCTGGGCTGTGGAGCGGGGCACCGATGTACTGTCCGAGCGCTTTAACGGCATGAGTCCTGAGTGGCACAAGGAGCACGAGCAGGCGTTTACCCGTGCTCAAAACGAAGCCCAGCAGCATTTCAAGCGCTGTCACGGCTGCCACCGCTGGGTCTGCGATTCCTGCTTCAACAATGAGGAGGATATGTGCACCGACTGTGCCCCAAGACAAAATACGGCTGTTGCAAGAGCAAAGGCCCAGGCCATGCAGCGCAATCTGGACGATGCGGCAGCGGAGCAAACCGTTTGGAGCGGCAAGCTTGAGAGCAAGGTGATTACATGTCCCGTCTGCGGTATGCCTGCCGGCACAGGCAGATTTTGCCAAAGCTGCGGCACAAGCCTGCAGGCGCGAAAATGTCCTCAATGCGGTGCCTCGGTTGCGGAGGGAATGCGCTTTTGCGGCGATTGCGGTGCAAAGATTTAGTCGGCATAAAATTCACAACTGCTGCGTCCTAAACGAAATCGCCTCCTTTCTTTAATCCAAGCCCTAAATACCACAAAAATTCTATGCCAATAAATCCTATCCAAAATTATTCTATATTTCACCAGCTTCGGTAAATACTATCTTGGTAAATTGGAGGTGCTGGATATGGATTTTCTTTGGACAAAGGATATGCTGTCGCCGAAATTCCCACAATTGAGCGGCAATGTGGACACTGACGTTCTTGTGATTGGCGGCGGCATGGCAGGCATTTTGTGCGCAATGCGGCTTCAGGAGGCAGGAACAGATTATCTTCTTGTTGAAGGCAGACAAATCGGAAACGGTATCACCAAGGGCACAACGGCTGTTTTAACCGCTCAGCACGATACTTTATATCAAGATATAATAAAAAAATTCGGCGAGGAAAACGCCAGGCTTTATTTAGAGGCCAATCTTCGTGCGGTGGAACGCTTTTCAAAGCTTTCAAAGCATATACCCTGTGACTTTGAAAGGCGACCCTCCCTAATGTACTCCCTTCACGACTCTCCACTTATGGAGCACGAAGTAGATGCAGTGCAAATTCTTGGCTTTCCTGCCGAATTTCTTTCAACCACTCCCCTGCCCTTTCCCGTGGCTGGCGCTGTGCAGTACCCGGACATGGCCCAGTTTCACCCGCTTAAATTTCTGTACGGCGTAGCCAAAAGCCTAAACTGCATCTATGAAAACACCTTTGTGCAGAAGTTAGACGGAACTGTAGCTATAACCGAGCACGGCTGCATCAGGGCAAAAAGGGTTATTGTTGCAACGCATTTTCCCTTCATAAATCGTTTCGGCCTATACTTTGCAAAGCTTTATCAGCACCGCTCCTTCGTGATTGCTTTGGAAAACGCCCCCGATTTTGGCTGCACCATAGTGGATGCAGCGGAAAATGGAATCTACCTTAGAAATTATAATGGTCTTCTTCTCGTGGGCGGCGGAGACCATCGAACCGGGAAAAAGGGCGGCAACTTTACCGTTCCCCGAGACTTTGCCCGTCGCTATTTCCCCGATGCCCGGGAAAAGTATGCCTGGGCCAATCAGGATTGCGTAAGCCTCGATGGTCTCCCCTATATCGGTCCGTACAGCCCAAAGCTTCCCGATGTTTATGTTGCCACCGGCTTTAATCTGTGGGGCATGACCACCTCCATGGTGGCATCGGAGATATTGACGGATATGGTTTTGGGTCATCAAAACAAATATGCACCCGCTTTTTCCCCTCACCGAAGCATGCTTACCACACAGCTTTTCTCTAACCTGGGTACAACACTTTTAGATTTTGCCACTCCCACCACAAAGCGCTGCCCCCATATGGGCTGTGCACTAAAATGGAATCCCACGGAGCATAGCTGGGATTGTCCCTGCCACGGCTCTCGTTTTGACGAGCACGGAGGACTAATAAACAACCCCGCCATGAGGGACAGCCATGTGGAATAATGGATTTGAAGGATGGTATTTCAAGCACCAGAGAGGAGAAGACACTCTCGCCTTTATTCCCGGAAGGGCGAAAAGCGGCGCCTTCGTACAAATGATAGACCAAAACGGTTCCCGCCAGTTCGTGGTTCCCTCTCTGTGGCTTGAAAACGGTGTTATACACGCCGGAAACTGTCGCTTTTCACTTTCAGGTGCAGTAATAGACCTTCCGGGCGTAAGCGGTGAGATCCAATACGGTCCTCCCACTCCTCTTCGTTCCGACATTATGGGGCCGTTTCGCTTTTTCCCCATGGAATGCCGCCACGGCATAATAAGCATGCGCCACAGCATTAACGGCACAGTGTGCATGGGGAATACAGTTCAATGCTTCGACGGTGGTCTGGGCTATATTGAGAAGGACAGCGGAACATCCTTCCCCACCTCATATCTGTGGCTGCAATGCAACGATTTCCCCGCTTCCTGCAGCTTTATGCTGTCCATCGCCCAAATTCCTTTTGCGGGAATAAAATTTACCGGCTGCATCTGCGCTATAATTTTTGAGGGTCGGGAATACCGCTTTGCAAGCTATTGCGGGGTGCGGATACTATCTTTGAGCAGGTCGCACATTTGTCTCTGCCAAGGTAGACTGCGCCTTGAAATTGAGATTTCTTCTTCTGCGGATGGTCACCCCTTAAGCTCCCCCATAGGAGGTCAAATGACCGGCACAATTCGTGAGGTCAGCAACGCCAAGCTTCGCATATGCCTTTGGGACAAACAAAGCCTTGTTTTTGATTTAAGCAGTCCTCATGGAGTTTACGAAGCAGTGGGGATTGAAGCCCTAAGACACAGATAAAAAAAGCACAGTTTCTGCTCAAATACCGGCAGAGGCTGTGCTTTAAAGCTGTATATTATCCGAATGGTCCGCTAGGGTATAGCTCCATAAGGTCAGTGCGCGACGCAGGCAGGCCCACAGAAGGTCTTTTCTTTATTTGCCTAAAAATCAAACGTCGTTATTCTTGTTGGACTGCTTCTTAGCGTTTTTGTTTTGATTCTGGTTTTCACGAGTGTTGGGCGTTTGTCCGTTTGCCTTTTGCTCTCTCGCCTTTTTGTTATCCATCTGACTGTCTTTTGCCATATAAACGCTCCTTATCGTTTTGTATTAGGTCCTAAAGATACCTTTTTAGTGTTGTGCTTTTTATTTGGATTCTGGTTTTTGAACTCGACCTTGCCCTGTTCTTTCTTTATTTCTTCGTCGCTTTGCTTGGACATAGAATCACCTCGCCTTTAGTGTTATCAATATCTGCGGAAATATTCATAATTTCCCACATAGACAATACTATATCCAGAAAAAAGGTATAAAAAAACCGCGTCCATGCGACTTACATCGCTTGAACGCAACACCGGTAGATTCTGAATATTCTTAATATGAGAACCGCATCAGCGGGTTTTTCTTCAGGTCAGCTATCTGTCGCTGGGCACTGTTACGCCGTCTCCAAAAATAAGATCGTCAACGTCGCTGTTTCTGATAATCATTGTCATAATTATTTCTCCTTTCCTCCTGTATGAAAGCATTCTACCACGTGCTTTGTTAAAGGTCAATAGGTTTTGCACAATTACTATGTAAATAATTTGTGAATATCGTCAAAAAATTATCTAGCAAAATACCGCAGGAGAAAAATCTCTCCTGCGGTATTCGCTTTTTTCTTAATGCTTGCCCCGTCTAAGCTTTGTTTTGCGGCCACGCCTTGCGTTGAGATAATCTTCAAGCTTGGCAAAGCCCATGGTAAGAGTGTGCATAAGCGGATATGAAAGAAGGGCAAAAACCATCAGCACTAAAATGGAGGAGGAGCTCAGCTTGGCAAGGCTGAAAAAGCCGCCGAACATTGTAAGTCCAACAATAAATGCAATTCCCATTGTTATAATAAGTGCAAGTCTAATCTTATCATATGGCATGCAGATGAAGTGCAAAACAACAAAGCCCACAACGCCCATTATTATTGCGCAGATAGTGGAGGTTTCCTCCATTGGAAGGTCAAAGGCGAGGTAGAAAAGAATAACGCCGATAACCAGCAAAATGTCCGTTATTGCACCTGGCAGCGCCCTATAAAGAACATTTCTCAAAAACCGCCCCTTGATTCTGTTGCTGTTGGGCTCCAGCGCCAGCACATAGGAGGGAATGCCGATAGTCAGGCTTGAAAGCAGCGTAAGCTGTGACGGAGTGACCGGATACGGCAGTGTGAATATAAGGGAAATTATGGCAATGACAAAGGAAAAAATATTCTTTACAAGATATAGCGATGCACTGCGCTGAATGTTATTTATTACCCTTCGTCCTTCCATAACCACGGCGGGCATGGACGAGAAGTTTGAGTCCAGCAAAACAACGTGGGACACCTGACACGCAACGTCGCTTCCAGAGGCCATGGCAACGCCGCAGTCCGCTTCCTTAAGCGCCAAAACGTCGTTTACACCGTCGCCCGTCATGGCAACTGTGTGCCCTGCAGCCTTAAGCGCCTTAACAAGCTTCCGCTTTTGCTCCGGCGTTACACGGCCGAACACCGTGTACTCCTCCACAGCGGCACGAAGCCGTCTGTCGTCTGTAAGCTCACGGGCGTCGATATATTTTTCCGCACCGGCTATTCCGGCTCTTTTGGCCACCTCGGAAACTGTAAGGGCGTTGTCCCCCGAAATTACTTTTATAGCCACGTCCTGTTCAGCAAAGAACTTGAAGGTTTCCGGAGCGTTCTTTCGGATCTTGTTGGCAAGAAGAACCAGCGAAAGCGGCATAAGCTCGCCGGTTAAAACCTCGTCGTCCAGATCGCCGCCGTATAAAGCTAAAAGCAGCACACGGCAGCCCTTGGCAGAGTACTTGTCGATAATATCGGCGTATTGGGAATATCGTTCCCCCAAAATGACGTCCGGCGCACCCAAAAGGTAGGTTTCGTCTTCGTGGAAGGAGACTCCGCCGTATTTTTTCACCGAGGTAAAGGGAAGAGTTTTTGCGGCTACCTGTGTCTGCTTGCCGCTAAAGTATTTTCGCAGGGCGGCCATAGTGTCGTTATCGTCCTGCATGGCGTAGACATAGTCGGACATTATCATGCGGATATCCTCCGCCACAAACCTGTCCTCGCATAAAAGGCAGATATCCTCGACTATCATTTTGTTTTCGGTAATCGTGCCTGTTTTATCAACGCACAATACGTCAACACGGGCAAGGGTTTCGATGCAGTTCATGTCGTGGGCAAGGGTCTTTCTTTGGGAAAGACGCATTACACCCGCCGCAAGGGCAATGCTTGTAAGAAAATATAGTCCCTCGGGTATCATACCCACCAATGCGCCAACGGTGTATACAACGCCGGACTGGACTCTGTGCCAAAGGTCCAGCGACGGGTCTGGAAGCCAGTATATTTCCTTAACAGCCAAAAGGATGCCCAAGGGTATCATAAGGATGCCAATCCACTTAACAAGACTTGTAAGTGATCGCATCATTTCGGATTGCTTTTTTTGAGTGTTTTTCTTGGATTCAAGAGTAAGACGGGAAATGTACGATTCCGTGCCAACACGGATAAGCCTTGCCCTCACCGTACCGCTGACAACGAAGCTTCCGCTCATAAGCTCGTCACCGGGGTTTTTCCTTATCTCGTCCGCCTCGCCGGTCATAAGGGCTTCATTCACCTGACACTGACCGGAAACCACCACAGCGTCCGCAAAGACCTGATTTCCCGCAGTTAGAATGATAATGTCATCCCGCACCGAGTCGTTTGAATCAACGGTATGGCGCTTGCCGTCCCGAACCACGATTGCCTTTGGAGCATTTATTATGCTTAGCTTGTCCAGGGTTTTTTTGGACTTGAGCTCCTGTATTATACCGATAAGGGCATTGGCAATAACCACCGGCATAAAGGTAAGATCCCTCCATGAGCCGACGGATATGATTGCCGCTGCAAGAATTATAAAAACGAAGTTAAAATATGTGAATACGTTTGAACGAATAATCTGCCCAAGAGTTTTTGACGGTGGCTCCACCGACACATTTGCAAGCCCGTTTTCAAGCCGCTGCTTCGCCTGTTCGCTTGTAAGACCTTGCTCGGCAGGCGTTGCAAACACAGGTATGTCCTGATACTGGGGCTTAGGCAGCTCCGATTTTTTCTTTTTTGTCAACGAGCTGATTGTCATTACGACGCTCCCATGTCAATAATATATTACAATATATAATAACACATTTTTCCATCAATTAAATACCTAATTGTTAATTTTCTTCCTTTCCCCCACCCCATAACAACAAAATCTTATTAGCATTGCTTCGCCCACTTCAGAATGATGTGCAGAAGCTACGGCAATTGCTTTACAAGAGTTGTGTAAAATGGTATTATAATCCTATAAACTTCTGTATATTGTTCATTTAATTAGGTGCTCTACCAATTTCTTCAAGCACGACTATGCGGTTCCAGATAAACAAAAATGGGGGATTCCATGATTACCTTTAATACTGACGCAACGCTGATTTTTAATATCGGCATAGATATATTCTCATGTATAATTATACTCATTATATATTTTAGCTTTAAAAATGACTTTTCTGATAGCTACGATAACCGTTTGATGTGTAAGCTGGAATTATCTGTACTCTGTGTTCTAATTACCGATATTATAATGTGGACGTTAAACGGCAAGTCCGGTAACCTTATACATATCCTCAGTTACCTAAACAGTATTGTCTACTACATCATGCAGATTGTCACTGCTACAATTTGGTTGAAATATGCTTGGGCTCGCATATTTGGCACTGGCATTAGAAAAAAGTATGAAATACTTTGTATTCTCATTCCCCTTGCAATATTCAGTGCCATTATAATTAGTTCGCCCTTAACCGGTTTGTGTTTTTCTATTGATGAGCAAAACTATTACCATCGTGGAATAATGTCTGTTCCCTTAAGCACATGCGCCCTTTTTTATATGCTGTCCGTATCTGCAGTCGCCCTCATGCGGAGCCGAAACGAAACGCTGATAGACCGCAAGACCGAGCTTTTGGCCATCGCTTTTTTTGCCGTGCCGCCCTTGCTTTGCGGTATTGCGCAGATTATTACCTATGGCTTGAGTCTTGTTTGGCCGAGCGCAGTCATATCCTCCTTATTTCTTTTGCGAAACAAGGAAAATCGTACCAGTCTTCAGGATGCGCTTACAGGACTGAACAATCGCCGAAACCTAGAACGCTTTCTTTCCTTGTATAAGGATGATTTCATAAACCACAGCGTTGCCATTCTTATGCTAGATCTTGACGATTTTAAGTATATCAATGACCAGTATGGCCACGCCTCCGGGGATATGGCTTTGATGGAGCTTGCGCATATTTTGCGGCTTTCTTTCAAAAATAAGCGTGCTTTTTTGTCCCGTTATGGTGGTGATGAATTCATTGTGGTCATTTTAGAATCGGACGAAAACTCTGCAGAAATGTCTGCGCAGGAAATAAGAAGAAATTGTGAGCTTTTCAACAGCCGTGGCAAATTGCCATTCCCAATATCTGTTAGTATCGGCCATGCCACAGTAGAAGGTAAAAAGGATTACAATATAGGTGACCTCATAAAAGAGGCTGACGAGCATATGTATCAAAACAAGGCTCTGTATCATCAAAAGAAACGCTCTGCCAATCAATAAGTATTTATCTGTCGTTTTCTTTTGACGCAGGTTATTCTTTATAAAGCAATAGCCACGAGACAAATTATCTCGTGGCTATTGCTTTGTTTTTAAGCAGCCTAATGGCAGATTTTTCTACCCTACTTCACGCTTTGAACGTATTTCATGTACATTTGGGCAACCTGCGCTCTTGTTGCCGTACCCTGGGGAGAAAAGCCTCCATTGCCCATTCCGTTAATAACCCCCGCCTGTTGAAGGGCATAAACCGCATCCTTTGCCGACGCACTTATTGAAGCATCGTCACTGAAGGTTATTTTGTCCACATTCTTCGGGATACTTATGCCATAAAGCTTTGCATAGTTATAAAGCATGAGGCACATATGTTCCCTGGAAATGTTGTCATTTGCATTAAAGGTGCTTCCGGCAGTCCCACTTGCCACGCCGGAGACATATGCCCATTGGGCGTAAACACTGTAATACTGGTCTGCGGGCAAGTCGGAATAATTGCCCTCGTAGACTTTTATAAGATCATTTCTTATGTACCCAGTGGCTGTGGCATAGCTAACCTTGTACCAGTCACCTTCCTTGCCTAAAACCTGAACAACGGTGTTTTTGTTGGACACAAAGCCCACAACCTCCGTGTCGGTGGAGGGACCTTTTCGGATGTTGACGCCAACACCCGTCACTATGCCTATATTTGCACTCAGATTAGATGGCAGACCTGCAAACCGTCCAAGGACGGTAACGAACATTCCCCTTGTCATCTGCATGTCCGGTGAAAATGCCGTGCCGGAGGTTCCGTTAAAGAGTTTATTTGCATAGGCAAAGCTTACTGCATCGTAATACCAGCTTCCGGAGATAACGTCGGTAAATGGTATATTGGCATCTATAACGAAGCTTGCCGATACACTGTGATTTGAGCTAATATTGCTGAAGGAATAGCTTTTCACTGCTCCAACGCTTACGCCGTCCACCACAACATCTTTAATGGTATAGCCGCTGTCTGGCTTTATTTCCACCGTGGCAGAGCCAGTTTCAAGAATCTTTGTGTTGCCGGCGGGGCTGATGCTTCCACCCTGCCCTGCACTGGTGCTAAGGGTATAAACCTGGCCAAGCTTGTAGCTTTGGGTAGAGGTAGCGCTTCTTGTGTAGCCAGCCTTTTCGGCTATAGCCTTAATTGTAGTATTGGCATTTATGGCTATAGGGGCTGAATAAATCGAGCTTGAGCTGGTGGGTTCGCTGCCGTCAAGCGTGTAATAGATGGTGGCGCCCGCAGTGGAACTCAGCTTTATTGTGGAGCCGGAAGAAACAAGATTTCCGGAGTTCATTCCACTTACAATCTCAACCTTCGGCGTGTCTGCCGGCGGAATTTTAACTGTATATTCAAGTATGGTACTGTCGGGATAGTCCCCTGTAACGGCAATGGCACGAAGCTTCGTTGCCTGATAAAAAGAGATCGGTCCTGTATAACGGTTGCTTCTATCTGTGGGTGCACTACCGTCCAAGGTATAGTAAATTGCGGCTCCGGGCTTGTCACTTGAAAGCTCCACTGTCTTTCCACCCACAAAGCCCGTGGTATGGCTTTTGGGGGCTTTTTCCTTCATTCCGTCCACATACTCCCCGTCCAGCGGAACAAGGGGGCTGGGGGTGTATGTAACGTTGTCACGGGAGGGATTACGGTAAATCGCATACCCGCCGTTAAGGTAATAGGATTGGAAGCTTGCCAATGATCGACTTTGACCCTGACCGTATTTTGTGAGCCTTGTGACAACGGGAGTTTGCTCCATCACCTCAAGTCCGATAATATTTCCGCCGTCGTCATAGGTGATAGAGGATATAAGAACCACGTGGCTTGTGGTCTTATTAAGGCAGTCGCCCACCTGTATGCTGTAAAGGCTTTGATCGCCCACAAGCTCGGCATATTTGGGAATACTGTAGGTCGTGCAGCGCACGGGAAGCTGCCAGGCATAGGACACAAAGCCGCTGCAGTCTGTGGAATACACCGGGGCAACCTTGTTGTATGTAGAGTAGCTTGTGTAAAATTTACTGGTATTGTCAAGCACCGAGCTTGCAAAAGTATTTAAAGACACGTTATAGCCCACATATCCGGCTGAATTAACCGGCTGTCCGTAAGGAAGCCCTGTATAGGTGGTTTCTGCTTTAAAAACCCCTTGATAGCCCCACTGGTATCTATCCTCCAGCGGTGTCCACTCAATTTCGTGGAGCTGGCGGGCTCGCTTGACTATGTTAATCTGCCCCTGTGATACCGGCGGTATAAGCGGCTCGGTCACCTCGCTGGGCTGGCTGTCCGGTATCTCCGCCCCTGTTATGGGGTCGATTGCCATAAGCTCTGCACCGGTATCAAGTCCGGCTTCACGCAAAAGGGCCGCAAAGTCCATCATCAGCTCGTTGTTGTCGTTAAACTCGCTGATTGTATTCTCATCATCGGGGCTTAGAACATCCAGCGCCGAAACCGTGCCATGGATGGAAAAATCCTCAAGGTCATTTTCCCTGCTGAAGCCTTCAAAAAGGCGCTGAAGGGAAACCATATAGTTCTTTCCACCAATGGAAAGGGCAAGATAGCCTTCATCAGTGTAGCAGGATTCAACTCCGGATAAAAGGGCTTTGCCGCCGGCATAAAGGGTATAGTCAAAGACCTCGCCTGTCAAAAGGATATCGCCATAGGCCGTGGGAATAAGCCCGCTTATATTGTCAAGCTCTGACACTTTTTCCGCTGTCTTTTCACCGGGGACGTAGTTATATACCCTTCCCCCCCCAAGATAGCGAAGAGCACCGTTCACAACATAAAGCTGCTTTATTTCCGAGTCCGCTGCATGTACAAGCTCGCTTTCCCCGCCGCCTGCGGGTAATTTAAGTACCCTATTTCCCAGGGTGTAATATATGTAGCCTTCCCAAAGGTTCAGGTTCTTGCCGTCATGGGCAGAAAGTGCCGTCACGCTCTTGCCCTTTTGTACGAAGATCCCGCCGCTGGTAAAGTAAAAATCCTCGCCGTCACTGAGCATCACGCCGCCATTTCTAATGTTAAGGTCGCTGTTGCCCATTCCAAAGTCCGCCACGGGAGCAGCAAAGCTTACTGCCGGGACCATGCAAAGGCATATCACAGCGGCAAGAACCATCGATAAAGTTCTTCTAATAACGCTCATAGCTCCTCCTAAGGTACGTACTGTTGACATAATTTGACTGATTATAACATTAAGCTCTATTTTTTTCAACCGTTTTTTGTTATTTTTTGTTTCTTTTTGTAAGGAAAATTCAACCACAAAAAAGCCCTGCACAATTGTGCAGGGCTTTTCATGCAATATTTTTACAGTATTCTTACCCGAATAACACCCTCAATATTCTGGATGGTTTCCGGTATCTCACCGTTTACCGGTGAGTCGGTATCGATGATAGTGTAGGCGTATTCCCCTCTGGGCTTATTTATCATGTGCGCAACGTTAATTTCCGCATCACCGATAAGATCCAGAATCTGGTTGAGCATTCGGGGAATATTGCGGTGAATTATGCAGATTCGGCAGACACCCATGCGGTCAAGGCTGACGGAGGGCAGATTAACCGAGTTTTTAATGTTGCCGTTAAGAAGATAGTCCACAGTCTGCTGCGCAGCCATAATGGCGCACTTTTCCTCGCTTTCCGGAGTGGAAGCGCCCAAGTGGGGCATTGGAATGGTGTTGGGTGCGCTTGCTGTCAACGCATTTGGAAAGTCGGTTACATAGCGGGCAACCTTTGTTGTGTCGATTGCTTCAAGCATTGCCTCGTCATCCACCAGCTCCCCTCGTGCAAGGTTAATTATCCTTACACCGTCACGCATTTTTGAAAATGCGTCCTTGTCGAACATGTGGTGGGTTTCCTTCATATACGGAACGTGAAGGGTGATATAGTCACAGTTTTTGTAAATCGTATCAATATCCGTTGCATGCTTTACCTGACTTGAAAGTCTCCATGCGGCGTCCACAGAAAGGTAGGGGTCATAGCCGTACACCTTCATGCCAAGCTCCAGTGCTGCATTGGCGATTTTTGCGCCGATTGCGCCGAGGCCTACCACGCCAAGGGTCTTTCCCGCAATTTCCGGACCGATAAAGCTGGACTTGCCCTTCTCTACCATGGCCGGGATATCCTCGCCCTTGTCTGCAATGCTTCTTACCCAGTCAATGCCGCCGGAAACATCACGGGAGGCCATTAAAAGGGCGCAGATAACAAGCTCCTTAACCGCTTCGGCGTTGGCACCGGGGGTGTTAAAAACCACAATGCCGCTTTGCGTGCAGCGGTCTATGGGGATGTTGTTGGTGCCCGCACCTGCTCTTGCTATAGAAAGAAGGCTCTCTTGAAATTCCATCTCGTGCATTTTTGTGCTTCGCACCAAAATAGCGTCGGGTGCTTGGGTCTCTTCATCCACGGTGATGCCGTTTTCAGCTATAATTCCCATACCCGTTTCGGCTATTTTATTTAAAGTTTTAAGCTTATACACCTTTGCTTACCTCAAATTCCTTCATATAATCCACAAGCTTCTGCACACCCTCCATTGGCTGTGCGTTGTAAATTGATGCTCTCATGCCGCCCACAAGACGGTGACCCTTCACATTTGTGAAGCCCTTGGCTGCCGCTCCCTTAACGAACTGTGCGTCAAGCTCCTCGCTGTCGGTGCGGAAGGTCACATTCATATCGCTGCGGGCTTCGTGCTCTGCGCATCCATGGAAAAGCTTACTGTTATCAAGAAAATCATAGAGCAGAGCGGCCTTTTCGCTTTTAATGGTCTCCATGCCCTTTACGCCGCCCTGCTTTTCAAGCCAGTCAAGCACAAGGCCGAGGACGTAAATATTCCAGCATGGAGGCGTGTTGTACATGGAGTCCTTATCAATCATGCGCTTATAGCTCATCATAAGGGGTGTACAGGGCATTTCATGTCCCACAAGGCTCCTATCGATGATAACAACTGTGAGTCCCGCGGGAGCCATATTCTTTTGTGCACCGGCAAAGATAATGCCGTATTTTGAAACATCCACCGGCTTTGAAAGAATATTCGAGGACATGTCGCAGCAGATGGGAACACTGCCGGTGTCGGGAATATACTTCCATTCAGTGCCAAAAATGGTGTTGTTGGCGCAATAGTAGAAATAGTCCGCCGTGGGGTCAAGCTTCAAATCAGCCTGTGCGGGAATATAGCTGTGGTTTTTGTCCTCGCTGGAGGCGGCAATGTTTATGCTGCCGTACTTTTTTGCTTCCTTTGCAGCAACAGTTGCAAAGTTGCCTGTGACGGCATAATCCGCTTTGCCTGCTCCAAGCTCGCTCATCATGTTCATGGGAATCATGGAAAACTGAAGCGAAGCACCGCCCTGCAAAAACAGTATCTCGTGGGTGTCCGGAACGCTGAGCACCGCCTTAAGCTTCGCCTTGGTACCGTCAAATATACTCTGAAAGGCGCTACTTCGATGACTCATCTCCATTACGGACATTCCTGTACCACGGTAGTTCACAATTTCCTGACCGGCGATTTTGAGAACCTCGTCGGGCAGCACTGAAGGACCTGCGGAAAAATTGAAGACTTCTTCTCTTGTCATAAGTGCACCTCCTGAATGTTGTTAAAAAAATAATAAGGTTATTATATTTCTTTACAGCGTTAAAGTCAAACTGCCAAACCTACAAGCATTTCACCGGAAACTCCCGTAATTTGGACATATTTGACAAGGCCGTGAAGCTGTCCTTCCGGGGTGCACACCTGTGCATAATTGGGCGCGTGACCCACGGACATTCCCTTGTGCTCAGTTTCAAATAGCACGGGGAGCGTCATCCCCACACAGGACAGGAGGAAGTCCTGCTCCATGCGGTCTGCCAGCTTTTGCGCCTCTGCTGCACGGGCAGATTTTACGGTTGCCGTAAGCTGGGGGCTCATTTGCGCCGCCTTTGTCCCCGGGCGAATGGAGTACGGGAAAATGTGCATTGAGGAAAAGCCGCATTTTTGGATAAAGTCCAAGGTCTCCCTATGCTCCTCCTCCGTCTCCCCTGGAAAGCCGGTAATAAGATCGGCAGTAAGCCCGCAGTCGGGAAAGTATTTTCTCAAAAGCTCAGTGGCTTCTAAAAACCGTGCCGTGTCGTACTTTCTGTTCATACGCTTAAGCACACCGTCGCTGCCGCTTTGAAGGGATAAATGAAAGTGGTTGCAAAGCTTGCCCGTTGCAGCAAGTCTTTGGCAGAAATCCTCGGTAATAACCGTAGGCTCAAGGGAGCCAAGGCGTATACGCATGTCGCCCGCCTGCCCCGCTATAGCCTCGATTGCATCCGCAAGGGTTTTTTTCGGCTCAAGATCCCTGCCGTAGGAGGCAACCTCAATTCCTGTGACTACCATTTCACGATAGCCCTCCCCCGCCAACACCGCCGTCTGTGCAGCACAGCGCTCCGGCGGTAAACTGCGCAGTCTGCCCCTGGTGTAAGGTATGATACAGTACGAGCAGAAGTTCACGCAGCCGTCCTGTATTTTCAGCATGGCACGGGTTCTGCCCTCCACTGCACCGGGGTGAAGCTCCTCAAACTCACGCCGGAAAAAGGGGTCGTCGATGAACTCGCTTTTTTTCTTTTCCTGAACGGCGCTTATAATGTCGTTTGCAAACTTTTCCTTATCCCCGCTGCCATGTACCACTGCAACACCCAGTGCCTCCACATCCTCCGGAGATAGCTGGGAGTAGCAGCCGCAAACCGCAGCGACGGCATCGCTATTTTCGGCAATAATATGCCGTATTGCCTGGCGGGACTTTCGTCCGCTTTCCGCCGTAACGGCGCAGGTGTTGATTATAACCACATCCGCCGTTTCGTTTTCCCCCGCCGGCTCCATCCCCCGCTCACGAAGCATGGACTCCAGTGCCTGTGTTTCAAATTGATTGACCTTGCAGCCTAATGTTACCGCTTTGTATTTCATGCTTTCACCTTGATTTATTCTGTAAATAGATTATAATTTCCTTTAGTGCAAAAATTTAGAGAGAATTTCCCCGGAGGTTTGAATGAACGCATATCTTGACAACGCCGCCACAACCATGGTCTGCCCCGAGGCGGCGGATACTGCTTATAATATAATGACCAAAAACTATGGTAATCCCAGCTCCACCCATAAAATGGGGCGGGATGCAAAGCACGCCCTTGACACTGCCCGTGCTCAGCTTGCCGCCGCCCTGGGTGCAAAGCCAGAGGAGCTTTTCTTTACCTCCTGCGGCTCGGAAAGCGACAACTGGGCAATTTTGTCCGGTGCAGAGCTGATGCACCGCCGGGGAAACCACATTATAAGCTCCTCTGTGGAGCACAGTGCTGTGCTTCGCTCCTTAGATATTCTTGAAAAGCGGGGCTTTGAGGTAACACGCCTTTCCCCCGAAAAGGACGGGAGCATTAGCAAGGACAGCGTACTTGCCGCCCTTCGTGAGGACACCATTTTAATTTCCCTTATGCTTGTTAACAACGAAACCGGCGGCATTACGGATATTTCCTCCATTGCCAAGGCCGTTAAAAAAGCTGGCTCTCAAGCCCTTATCCACACCGATGCGGTGCAGGGATTTTTGAAGGTTCCATTCTCCGCCAAAACCCTGGGAGCCGATTTAATCTCCGTCAGCGGACATAAAATTCACGCTCCAAAGGGCGTCGGCGCTCTTTACCTTAAGGGCGGAGAAAAGTCCATAAAGCTTGCTCCCATGATAGTCGGCGGCGCTCAGGAGTTCGGCAGACGTGCAGGAACTGAGGCACTTCCCCAGCTTGCCGCCTTTGGAACGGCAGCAGAGCTTGGAAGCCGACTTTTTGAAGCAGCCCACAGGTGTATGCAGGAGCTAAAGGAGTATGCCATCTCCCGCCTTACAGACGAAAACGAGGGCTTATTGATATTGTCCGGGGATGCCCCACACATTTTAAGCATTTCTCTCCCGGGCTATAAAAGCGAGGTAATGATGAATTTCCTTGAGGCCCGTGGGATTTACGTTTCCAAAAGCTCCGCCTGCAAAAAGGGCGCACGAAGCCATGTGCTTGAAGCTATCGCCCTGCCCCCTGCTGTAATCGACGGAGCACTGCGAATCGGTTTTTCCCGCTACACCACCCGTGATGAGGTTGACGCTCTTTGCGACGGCATAAGGGAAGCAAGGCTCAGCCTTTTCAAAGCTTTAAAATGATTTAATAGCCATTCTAAACTATTAAAACAGCCCCGTCAACAAAAAGCGGGCCGGCAATCCCGAGGGAATGCCGGCCCGCTCATATTTACACTTATTTACAGGTACTTTTTTATATTTTCTCCAACCACTGCGGGGTCGGCAGTGACAGTAATGGTGAATTTTATGTTTTCCCTATCACCGAAAGCGGACAGCTCGTCAAGAATAACTGACATCTTGTCAAAATCCAGCTCATCAAACATTTTAAAGAAGTTATCTATAAAGACGTGGGAAATGTCATAGTTGGCTGCATGAAGTCCGTTAATAAAGCCCAAAAAGTATTCGACGCTTCCAAAATTGTAGTCGCTCGCATGAATTAGCCTTGCCGTGTACGGAATATCGTAAGTCAGGTTTTTGTCCTTTTCAAGACACACAACCGCACCATTTTCCTCCTGCGCTGCCTTTTTTACGAGTTCGACCAAAGATTTGGTCTTGCCGGTGCCCTTCGGGCCCATGATTATCTTAACCATTTTAACCACGCTCCTTGTAGTAGAATTGCGGCATATGCCGCTTGCCTTGATTTAATATTACCATATATTGTGCTTAACTTCAACGATAAGTTTGTTTGAATTGTTTACAAGAAGCCAAGTCAAATATCGACAAAAATGTCATTGGCTATCCCGTCCCAAAAGCTTGAACATATTGCTTTTATATGCTTCAACTCCGGGCTGATTAAAGGGATTCACCCCTGAAATGTACGCCGATATGGCGCAGCTCATTTCAAAGAAGCAAACAAGGGACGCAAAGCCCTCCTCATTTCGAGATGGTACATTTATAACGATATTGGGAACCTCGCCCTTTATATGTGCATCCGCCACTGCCTTTGCGGCGATTTTGGCAATGTCATCATACTCTCGACCGGCAAGGTAATTAAGCTTATCCCTATCGCCAAGCTCAAAGGGAATCTTGACACTCGGCTCCTTGTCGCCAAAAAGCACCACCGTTTCCATAAGCCTTCTCGGGCCGTCCTGAATGAACTGTCCCATGGAGTGAAGGTCGGCGCTGTATTCCACATATGCCGGGAAAATTCCGATGCCGTTTTTTCCTTCGCTTTCTCCGAAAAGCTGCTTCCACCACTCCGCCATAAAGCGGAAGGACGGCTCATAGGAGGCAAGAAGCTCCACGCTTCTTCCCCTTGTGTAAAGGTGCTGCCTTACGCCGGCATACAGCCACACGGGGTTCTCCTGAGAGCGCAGGTCATAGTCGTGCATTTCATTGAGTGCGGCATTCATAACCCGTTCAACATCAATGCCCGCAACAGCCATGGGCAAAAGGCCAACAGCGGAAAGAACGGAAAATCTTCCGCCCACATCGTCCGGCACAACAAAGCGCTCCCAGCCCTCACTTACCGCAGTATCGTGAAGGATTCCGCGATTAGCGTCCGTTGTGGCGAAAATACGCTTTTTGGCACCGGGGCCGTATTTGCTCTCAAGCAGGCTTTTAAACACTCTGAAGGCAAGGGCGGGCTCCAGCGTTCCGCCGGATTTTGAAACCACGTTTACACTGAAGTCTCGCTCTCCGATAAGCTCCACTACTTCATTGATGGCAGCGGCCGACAGCGTGTTGCCCACGAAAAAGATGTCCGGTGTGTCCTTTTTGATAAGGTTGTAATTGGGGGATTTCAAAAGCTCTATGGCGGCACGGGCGCCAAGATATGAACCGCCGATTCCAACCACCACAAGCACCTGAGAATTTGAGCGAATTTTGGCAGCAGCAGAAAGGATGGATTTCATTTCTCCTTGGAGAATCCGTGAAGGCAGCTCAAGCCAGCCCGTAAACTCAGAGCCAGCCCCGCTGCGCTCAAAAAGAGTCCTGTGGGCATCCGCAACCTTTGCATAGTCCGGCCCAAGCTCGTCAAAGAATTCCCTTGCGCCTGCAATATCTACCTTAATCATTTGTATCCCCCGTTTCAAAGCCGAAAGAAACGGCTCATATGGTTATAACATTTTAATACAAATTTTCCGTTAATACAAGCAATATTTTTTAAGTTGGCCCAAATGTGGGATGGCAAAGTGCAATATTGGCTCAAATTCGCCTTGATGTGGGGTTAAAAACCACCAAAAAACCTAGAAATAAGCTTTTCGAATACTTTGGGAACCGTCATCCGTTCCACTGTCACAGACGCTACAAGGGGCACCCTTGCCAGCTCCTGATCGCCGCTTTTCACCACCAGTTCCCCCAAAACGTCCCCCTGGAACACCGGTGACGGCACGCTTTCGGGCAGTTCAATTTCATAGCTTATTTCCTTCACTGCCGTTTTTTTGGTCAGCATTCCCTCTTCCCCTGCGTAAATGGGCTGCACGCTCTCTACCTCGCCCAGTTCAACCCTCACCGGCGGCAGCGCCTGGGGACTTCTTAGGGGACAGACTGCATAGTTTGCAAAGGCATAGTTTAAAAGTGCCTTTGCGCTTTCAAAACGTTCATCCGTTGTTGCTGCGTGCATCACAACGGCTATATACTCCGTTCCGTCCCTCATGGCGGTGGCTGAAAGGCAGTACATTGCCTTTTGCGTAAAGCCGGTCTTAAGTCCCGTTGCGCCGTTATAAAATCGCACAAGCCGGTTGGTGTTTGTAAGCGCAGACTTCCCATCTCTTAATGTGTCCATCCAGATGGTAGTATATTCCTTTATTTTTTCGTGCTTTATAAGCTCCCTTGACATTAGGGCAATGTCATATGCCGAGGTTAGATGCTCGGGATCCTCCGTAAGCCCCGTGCAGTCGCAAAAAACCGTGTCGTTCATGCCCAGCTCCTTCGCCCGTTCGTTCATGCGAAGGACAAAGCTTTCCTCCGAGCCTGCGATATGCTCTGCCAGGGCAACCGCACAATCGTTGGCGGACACCACAGACACTGCCTTTATCATGTCCGAAACGCTCATGGTTTCCCCTTCTTCAAGCCATATCTGGCTCCCCCCCATTGACGAAGCCCTGGCTGTGCAGGTGACGCTGTCGTCGAAGGTCAGACGTCCTGCGTCTATTTCCTCCATGACAAGCAGAAGTGTCATAATTTTCGTAACACTTGCCGGAGAAAGCCTATCATGCTCGTTTTTAAGGTAAATCATTTCCCCGCTGCTTTTTTCCATCAGCACCGCTGAGGGTACCGCCACATGAAGCTGGTCCTCCCCCGCAATGGGGATGGCCTGAGCCTGTGTCATTAAAATTGCGACCAAGGTGATGAAAGTAAGAATGAATTTCATTTTGTTTCGCTCCCCGCTCTTTTTGCATGTTTTTGTGCTTATTACATAATACAAATATACGGTTTTGGGTCCAAGCTTATACCCACATTTGCAGCTTCTTGTCAAGACTTTTTTTCGACACAACTGTACAAAAAATGAACAGTTTTTTCTTATTCATTTCCGATGAATAATGAAACTTTTTTTGCTTTTCGACTCAGTTAGTATTATCAAGGGTTTTCAACATTATCAACAGGGTTTTCAACATTCATTCTGCTGTACTGACCCGAGAAATATTCATAAACACGCCTTTTGGCGCTCAACTCGGAGGTTTTCTGTAAAATTATTGAAAATAATTGTTGTTGACAGACAGCTATTTTTATGCTACACGGGCCAAGGGGAGAGATGAAAAACATCTCTCCCCTTGCTTAATTGGCTATTGACTTTTTGCCACTTATTTTACAATTCCTTGTACATTGCGGGGGCATCGGATTTTGCAACTGCCTCCGCCACGGCGAGCACCTCAACCTTTGTTGTGCGCTGGCCAAAATGTATCTCAATAACGTCGCCTATTTTAACATCATAGGAGGCCTTTGCCGTCTTACCGTTTACAGTGACACGCTCTCCGTCGCAGGCGTCGTTGGCAACTGTTCTGCGCTTTATAAGTCTTGTAACCTTCAAATATTTATCAAGCCGCATCTTATTTTATTCCTCCAAATAAAACGGCGCAGGAAATGACCTGCGCCGAAATTTGCTTTTAACTTATTTGTCAACAGCATCCTTGAAGGCCTTGCCTGCCTTGAACACGGGAACCCTGGACGCAGGAATTTTAATTTCTTCCTTGGTCTTGGGGTTGCGGCCGATGCGAGCTTCTCTGGTCTTTACATCGAAAGCGCCAAAGCCCACGAGCTGCACCTTGTCACCGGCTTCAATGCTTTCCTTGATGACGTCAAAAGTAGCATTAACTGCGCGCTCGCTATCCTTCTTGGACAGACCTGCCTTCTCGGCAACGGCTGCAATAAGTTCTGCTTTGTTCATAGTTAACCTCCCAAAATTAACTGATTTATCTATTGTTTTATCTATTTAGAGTCCCGCAAATATTGTTTGCAAGAATACTCACTCTTTGGCTTTGCCCTGCTGGTACAGAGCTTCCATGTCGTCCAGCGACATGTCCTTAAGGTTTTTCCCAATATCGGCAGCTTCGTTTTCAATGTACTCGAAGCGCCGAATAAATTTTTCGCAGCTCCTGTGAAGCGCCTGTTCTGGATCGACTCCGGCAAATCGTGCCACGTTCACCGCAGCAAAAAGAAGGTCGCCGAGCTCTTCCTCAATGTGAGAAATATTATTTTCCCGCAGCGCCTCCCTCAGTTCCTCGCCTTCCTCACGAAGCTTGTCCGCAGCGCCGGATACCTCCGGCCAATCGAACCCGACCTTTTTTGCCTTCTTTTGAATCTTCTCGGCACGCCAAAGCGCAGGAAGGCTTTCCGCCACATCCGTCATGGTTTTGGTAACGGTGGTCTGCTCCTTTTCACGCTGCTTAAGCTCATCCCAGTTTTTAAGGACATCGCCGCTTCCGTCGACCTTTACGTCACCGAAAACATGGGGATGGCGAAATATTAGTTTTTTAACTGCTGCGTCCGCAACATCGTCCACAGTGAAAACGCCCTTCTCCTCCTCAATCTGTGAGTGGAAGAACACCTGCATCATAAGGTCCCCAAGCTCTTCTTTAAGATGCTCAGAATCCTTTTGGTCTATAGCCTCGCAAACCTCATAGGCTTCCTCAAGCAGGTTGCGGCGGATACTTTCATGAGTCTGCTCAATATCCCAGGGACAGCCCCCGGGGGAGCGAAGCACCGCAATTATCTTTCTGAAATCGTCCATATCATACGACGACTTACACACAAAATTTACCATACATTTTTACCTTCCGCAAGATATTTTTATATTTTCCTGCTTCAAATACACCGTGTTTCTATATCTAACGTTACATTATCGGCAATTTCTGCAAAACAAACCCAATATAAGCATTAAAAAAGGCTATTTTATCCGCAGAAGCTTTGCCAGCTTTTCACCCTTGGGGATAAGAAGCATATCCTCCATAGTAACTGTGCGGGTAATTATGGTCATAACTGCGTATATAATCACAGCCAGACCAACCGCACCGGCAAGAGCAATGAGAATAGTCATTCTTTCGGGACTGGGGCCGGCACCCAATATTTTTAGGAAAGCCGGATATAGAAGCCAGGCGCAGCCACCCATAACCGCACAGTTAAGCGCAGGACGAAGGAACACCCTGCCCAGGCTGGGACGCTCCGGCAGCTTCTTCATAACAAAATAAAGGTTTAAAAGGCTCATCACCATGTACGAAGCCAATGTTCCGATGGGTGCACCGTAAATATTGAATCTTGCGTCGCCGATAAGAATCCAGTTAAGGCCGATGTTCAGCGCCCCGCCCACAAGCATGGTAAGCATTGGAAGCCGTTCCCGTCCGCTGGCTTGAAGGATTGCTGTGGTCATAATCGCAAGACACACGAAGAAGGACGCCGCACCTAAAATAGCAAGGATATTTCCGCCCAAAACGCCGCTGTCCTTATAAATGCCGCTCATGACAGGGCCGGCAAGAACACTTAGACCAACTGCCATGGGAAGGGCAATTATGGTTGCTATCCTAAGGGAGGATTCAACCACGTTCTTTGCTTCGCCAAACTGCTTTCTTGCGATAAATCCGGCAATGGCAGGCACAATGCTGACGGTAAGCGGGGTAATAATCGCCGGAGGCAGATTGAAAAGCGGAAGGGTCATGGAATATTCGCCGAACATTGCGTTTGCAGCGCTATAGGTGAAGCCCGCTCCACCCTGAAGCCTATCGTATATAAGCTTCGTGTTGATAAGGGTAATTACGCTGAGAACGCAGGAGCCCAGTGCAATCGGTATTCCGATTTTAACCAATCGCTTCAAAATAATACCACGATCCTCGGGATCGTCGTTTTTCAGCGCTTCTGTCCCCTGATATCGCAGGCTTTCGCTACCCATGCGCTTTTTGCTGACAAACCACATGTATACGCAGGCGGCAAGGCTGCCCGCCGCAACGCCGCTTATGGCGCCGGCGGAAAGCAGCGGGGTGCTTTTCCCGCTTCTATTGAATATTATAAGGACAACTAAGCCAAACACTACCTTAACCGCAACCTCAATCACCTGGGATACGGAGGTAGGACGCATGTCGGAAAGACCTTGAGTATAGCCCCTAAACGCAGACATTATGCACACCAGCAAAACAGCAGGCGCAAGAGCAAGCACACTTTGGCTTGCACCCACATCGCCCATGAAAGCGGCAAGCTCCGTGGGAAACATGAACATTATTACGGACCAAATTATGCCCAGGACAATAAAGGCGCTCAGCGCAACGCTGAAGGTACGCTTTACCTGATTGGGTCTATCAAGATTGTTGGCTTCGGAAACCACCTTTGCAAGGGCAATGGGAAGTCCCGCAGTCGACAGGGCAAGAAGCACATTATAAAGGTTATATGCCACGTTAAAGTGTGCATAGCCCTCCGTGCCCATGATATTGGCAAGGGGAATTTTATAGATAGCACCAAGGATCTTTATTATGACCACGGCCACAGCTAATATGGCCGCACCATGCAGATAATTCTGATTTTTGGAAGCTGACAAACTAATACCTCCGCAGTTAAAAAACACAAATTGCTTAACGGCACAAAACATAGTAATTATATATGCCGCAGACCTCGTAAACTTGAAGGTAAGCCCAAAATCCTTTTAGGCTTAGAATCCTTGTAACTTTACACCAAACCAAGCGAAATTGCAAGCAAAAGAGAGCGCAGTGCGCAAGTCTGCACATGCAATGGCACTTTTTGTCGGCATGTGTCGAATTTTGTCTTGTCATTGATAAGATGCTTTGGTATTATTGCTGAAGTAGATGTGTTATTTCCATTTTTTTGTGCAAACTATTAGCACCAATTGGGAAAATTTGTTTTCAGAACGGAGGTGAGGCTCTGCGTGAAAAGTAAAAAAGAGCTTGAGATACTGTTCAATTCTGTTCGTCAACCGGTGATCGTGGTGTGCGATAAGGTTGTAATTTTTTCGAATCCCTCAGCCAAAGCTGTCTTTGGAAACGAGCTTGACTTAAAAAAGCCGGAGGATATCTTTCCTGCGGAGATGCTGAACACTGCTGAGGAAGGCTGCGTTGCCGCCGGAGAGGTTTTGGGCTTGTATAGCTCTATAAGCTCTGTCCGCCTTGATGAGCTGAAGATATTTTTCCTTTGCCCAATTTCCATGGATGCTGATGCTCTTCGGCTGACCCGTCACATGGTAAGCAGCATGCGCAGCAGCGCTATGGGTCTTAAAATGGCTGCGGATCGCTTTCTGGGCGAGGGCAACGCAGAGCAGGTAGCTGACGAGCGTTTTGTCGCTGCCTTCTACCACTATTACTACAATCTTTCACGGACTTTGTCGCAAATCGACAATGCTGACCTCATTAAGCGCACGGAGCTTCCCTTTTCCCCCGCTCCCACTGACCTTGTTCAGCTTTGCCGTGATTTGGCGGATACTGTGTCACTCCTGTGCAATGATCGGGGAATTGATATAAGCTTTGCCACCTTAGAAACTGAACTTATGATTATGGCTGACGCTGAAAAGCTTGAAACCCTTATCCTCAATCTTTTTTCAAACAGCCTTCACCACACCCGATCCGGAAGCAGTATTACCCTTGGCCTGTCCCGCTCCGGGGAGTCTATTATCATCAGTATGGACGACAACGGCGAGGGTATGAGCGAGGAAACGCTGCAAAAGCTTTTCCTTCTTCCCGACAACAACTTTTGCATGAGTGACAGTAATACCGGAATCGGTCTTGGAATTTATATTTCCCTTGGAATTGCCAAGCTTCACGGCGGCACGCTGATAGTTGAAAGCCGCCCGGGTGAAGGGACCCATTTTCGTGTAACACTTCCCTATGTCGGCATTCCCGAAGGACGCTTGGGCGTGCCCCGCTCGGCATACCACACCAGCGGAATGTCCCCGGTTTTAACGGAGCTCGCCGATGTTTTAAGCAGCAAAAGCTTTGGCCTCAAATATCAGGACTAATATAATAACAAGGCTGCCCGAGCAAATACGCTCGGGCAGCTTAAATATTATTCTATTCCAAAAAATCTTTTTCCATTCTCCGCCGTGATTCTCTCCACCTCAGAGGCAGCGAGTCCTTTGACCTGTGCAATTTTTTCAATTACGTGTACCAAAAGCCGTGAATCATTTCTTTTTCCCCTGTGTGGTACCGGAGCAAGGTAAGGGCAATCTGTTTCAATAAGAATTCTGTCCATGGGGCACATCTCAAGTACCTCAATGGCTTTTCGGGCGTTTTTGAAGGTTATTACCCCCGTAAAGCCTAAATACCAGCCACGGGCAAGGATTTCCTTCGCCATCTCCGCACTGCCGGAATAGCAGTGGAATTCGCCCATAACCTCCGGAAACTTTCTTATAATATTCATGCAGTCCTCATGGGCGTCCCTGTCGTGAATGACCACGGGCTTTTTAAGCTCCCGTGCCAATTCCATCTGGCGCAAAAAGACCTCTTGCTGTATAATACGTTCTGAAAGGTCGTAGTAGTAATCAAGACCTATCTCACCAATGGCAAGAACCCTCGGGTTTTTACACCAATTGCGTATTTTTTCGGCAGACTGCTCTGTAAAACTTTTTGCGTCATGGGGATGCCAGCCCACCGATGCGTATATAAACGGGTGCTTTTCCGCAAGCTTCACCGCAAAAGCGGAGCTTTCCTCGTCACTGGCGGAATTCATAACAAGCCCCACGTTAGCCTTTTGAATCGCAGTTAATATCTCGTCCCTGTCCTCGTTAAAATCCTCGTCTGTATAGTGGGCGTGTGTATCAAAAATCATTTTTTCACCTCTCGGTTATTATCTTATAGGAGTTTAGCATGAAAAAACACTGCCGCACCCAAGTCTCTGCTGGGGCTGCCCCCTGGCTTACGGACAAGTACATATACGTCATGCTTACTCTGTATCCTCTTTTTGTCGGCTTTCACGGCTATACAAAGCTTACAGACTCAAAGTTTGCCTTTTTCGCCGCCGCCACCTCGCTATGGCTTATTGTCCTTATTTTGGTGCAGCTTATCCCGTCCATGCGCACCCCGATGAGAAGGCCGGGACTTCTTCAGTGCCTAATTATTATCTACGCCGTTTTATGCATATTCTCCGCCCTATTATCTGACAATACCGAATACGTACTATTGGGGGCGGGCCGCTATGACGGCCTTTTGACAGAGCTTCTTCTGGTGTCCATTTTCCTTGGCATTTCTCAATTTGCCTCCATGAAACGGGGCTATATCTACGCTCTTGCCCTCTCTTGCTCCATCTGCTGTATTATTGGAATACTCCAGCTATGGGGTGTCGACTTTTTAAAGCTTTTCCCGTCTGGCTTCACATATTACGACGGCGGAATCAAATATTCAGGTGAATTTTTCGGCACCATAGGCAACGTTGACCCCTTCAGTGAATTTTTGTGCCTTGCTCTGCCGCTTTTCTCAGTCTATTATATCACAGCAAAAAAACGCTGCTTTGCCCTTCTTTTGCCGGCTTGCCTATGCTGCTTTTGCCTTTTTGTAAGCAGTGTTTCCGGCGGTAAATTGGCTCTTTTGGCCTGCGGTCTTATAAGTGCACCCTTTGTTCTTAAACGCAGCGGGCGGCTGCTTCGGGCCTTGGAGCTATCTTTTGTGCTTTGCCTTCCCCTCGCCCTCGCCCTCGCCTTTCACGGTGAGCAAACAGGCGGCACAATAACGGCGGGTTTTTTCTTCGGGACAGTTTCGACTATGATGATCATCTCTTCCGCCGTGCTGCTTTTTCTGCGCCTTATACTTTCCAATAAGCGATTTTCGCCCCGTCGCTTAAGTATGTTTTTCGCTATAAGCTCCGGGCTTATTGTCACAATTGGGCTTTCCGCAGTCTTTTTCTTCGGTACTGCCGCCGGCGGCACCATTGGCGAGCTTTCACAGCTCCTTCACGGCAATGTGGACGATAGCTTTGGCTCCTCCCGCATACTCATCTGGCGAAGAGCTCTTGAGCTTTTTCAGGAAAATCCTCTTGTGGGCAGCGGCCCGGGAACCTTTTCTCTTCGGGCAGATATCCACTTTTCACGTTTTGTGGAGGAAACCGGAAAAACCCTTACAACCTCGGTGGACAACGCCCACAACATCTATCTTGGCATGCTTGTAAATACCGGGATAGTTTCCCTGCTTACCTTCCTGGGCGCAGCGTTTGCAAGCCTTGTAAAAGCTGCAAAAAGAAGCTTTTCGCCCATTGCCCTCGCCCTTGGCTGCTCCCTTTTTTGCTACTGGATACAGGGGTTTTTTGCTCTGGGGCTTTTTCTTGTGTCTCCCCTTGCGTGGATTATTTGGGGCCTTCTTGCCGTCGAGCTCGGGAGGAAAATCGAATAAAAATCACAGACCGGCACGGATTTTCCATGCCGGTCTATTTTATCAGTCCTGATCCTGCTGGGCAATCTTGCGTCCCATAAGGACGCCCATTACCGAGGCCATCATAAGCCCCCTCGTCCAGCCGGAGGAGTCGCCAAGGCAGTGCAGCCCCTTAACATTGGTGTTAAGATCAGCATCCATTTTAACCCGGTTGGAGTAGAACTTCAGCTCCGGAGAATACAAAAGCGTTTCATAGGAGGCAAAGCCGGGAACCACCTCGTCAACCGCCTTGATAAAGTTAATAATATTCGTCATAGAACGGTACGGCATGGCGGATGTGATGTCACCTGCAACAGCATCCGTAAGCGTTGGACGAACATTTGACTGCTGCAGCTCCTTCTCCCAGGTACGCTTACCGTCCAAAATGTCGCCGAAGCGCTGAACCATAATGTGACCTGCGCCAAGCATGTTGGTAAGCTCACCAACCTTCTGCGCAAAGGCGATGGGCTGGTTAAAGGGATAGCTAAAATTGTGAGAGCACAAAATAGCAAGGTTGGTATTATCGGACTTTCTGTCCTTATAAGAGTGGCCGTTTACCACTGCAAGATCGTTATCGTAATTTTCCTGGCTTACAAAGCCGCCGGGATTCTGGCAGAAGGTGCGAACCTTGTTTTTGAAGGGCCTGGGATAGCCGATGAGCTTTGATTCATAAAGCACCTCATTGACCTTCTCCATAACTTCGTTTCTGACCTCCACACGAACACCCACGTCAACCGTGCCCGGCTGGTGTGCGATGCTGTGCTCGGCACAAATGCTTTCAAGCCAATCTGCGCCCCGCCTTCCGGCGGCGATAACCGTGCGCTTTGCAAAAATTTCCTGACTGTCCGCCCCCTTGTGTATAACAATACCAAGGCACTTGTCCCCGTCTAAAATAAGATTGTCGCACTCGTAGCCGAAAAGAAGCTCCACTCCGTTTTCAAGCAAATACTGCTCAATGCTGTAGTATATGTCCTGAGCCTTTTCAGTGCCCATGTGACGGATCGGGCAATCCACCAGCTTAAGCCCCGCCTTAATCGCTCTTTTGCGGATATCCTTAACTGCTTCGGGATTTCCAACTCCCTCCACCTTTTCGTCGGCACCGAACTCAAGGTATATGCCGTCGGCATAGTCAATAAGCTCCTGAGCCGCCATCTCGCCGATAAGTGAGGGAAGATCCCCGCCCACCTCATAGCTGAGGGAAAGCTTACCGTCTGAAAAGGCTCCCGCTCCGGAAAAGCCTGTTGTAATATGACAATAGGGCTTGCAGTTAACGCAAACCTTTGTTCTTACCTTCGGGCAGCGGCGATTTTCAACAGCAGCTCCCTTTTCGACCATAATAATTTTCTTTTTTCCGCCCTTTCGGATAAGCTCCAGCGCCGTGAAAATTCCGGCGGGGCCCGCTCCTACAATGACAACATCTGCCTGCATAGTTTTCCTCCGTGTCCCCTCCGGGACATTGTCGTTTATAGCGGTTTTGAACCGCTCACGGAGATAGATTATACATTATAAATATCAAAATTACAACAGTAAAAGGCCAATTTTGACTCCTCTCCCTTTTCTATCGCCGTGTGCCTAACATATTACACAATTATTTTGTATAATCCTTGTAAAAATCATATAAATTTCCGACGCCAAAAATGCCCTAAAATCTTGACCCGAAAACCTTGTTAGTTTAGAATGTTAGATAGATAAATGTTTCCTATTTCCCCGATAAAACATACCGAAGGAATGGTGAATATGAAAAAAGTTGCAATTATTATGGGAAGTGACAGCGATCTTCCGGTGGTTGAAAAGGCCATCGCAAAGCTTGCTGAGCTTGGTGTCCCCCACGAGGTACATGTCTTTTCCGCACACCGCACGCCAGTGGAGGCTGCGGAATTCTCTGCAAATGCCCGCTCCCAAGGCTTCGGGGCAATTATTGCCGCCGCCGGAAAGGCGGCTCATCTTGCCGGCGCACTCGCCGCAAACACCACATTGCCTGTTATCGGCATACCAATAAAATCTTCAACGTTGGACGGCTTGGATGCCCTTCTTTCGACTGTACAGATGCCCTCCGGGATACCTGTGGCTACAGTCGCAATTGACGGGGCTGAAAACGCCGCCCTTCTTGCTGTTGAAATACTTTCCGTTTCTGATCCGGAGCTTGCACTAAGGCTTGACGATGCAAGGAAGGAAGCGGCACAGAAGGTGCTTTCCAAGAACAAGGCTGTTGAGGATAAGTTTAATAAGTAAGCAATACAAAAATAAAATAATTTGGAGGCAGTTATGAAAAAAGTTTACACCGGAAAAACCAAGGACGTATTTGCACTTGAAAACGGAAATTATCTCCTAAAATTTAAAGACACGGTCACCGGCGAAAACGGCGTTTTCGATCCCGGCGCAAATACAGTCGGTCTTAGCATTGACGGCGTTGGCGATGTTAACCTTCGTATGTCCGAGTATTTCTTTAACAAAATCAATGCAGCCGGAATCAAGACCCACTTTGTCTCCGCTAATTTACAGGAAACCACTATGGAGGTGCTTCCGGCAAAGGTTTTCGGCAAGGGGCTTGAGGTTATCTGCCGCCTGCGTGCCGTTGGCAGCTTCCTTCGCCGCTACAGCGACTATTGCGAGGAGGGCGCCGCTCTTCCCTACTATGTTGAAACCACCTTCAAAAACGATGATAAGGGCGATCCTCTGGTCACCGAGGATGGTCTTGTCGACCTTGGTGTAATGAGCCACGAGCAGTATGCCTCCCTGCGTGAAATGACCAAGAGCATAACCAAAATTGTTGCCGACGACATGCTGGAAAAGGGCATGGAGCTTTATGACATCAAGTTCGAGTTCGGCTTCTCCGGCGATGAAGTAATACTCATTGACGAAATCGCATCCGGTAACATGCGCGTATATAAGGACGGCAAATACATTGAGCCCATGGAGCTTTCCCGTCTTTTCTTCGCCGCAAACTGACGGAGGGTATAGAACTTGGGTGGTTTTTTTGGTGCAGTCTCCAAGAGAGACTGCGTGCTTGACGTGTTTTACGGCACGGACTTCCATTCCCATTTAGGCACACGCCGTGGCGGAATGGCTGTTCTTACCGAAAACAACGGCATCCAGCGTTATATACATAATATCGAGTCTACCCCTTTCCGAACTAAATTTGAGCATGAAATTGAAGAGCTGAGCGGTTGCAGTTGTATCGGCTGCATTAGCGATACCGACCCCCAGCCCATTCTTATCCGCTCCCGTCTGGGCGTATACGCCATAAGCACAATCGGCGTTATAAATAATCTTGATGAGCTTGCCGACATGCTTATCGGTGAAACCGGCTGTCACTTTGAATCCATGTCCGGTGGAGTTATTAACTCCACCGAGCTGGTGGCGGCACTTATAAATAAATGTAAAAGCTTTGAAGAGGGCATTGTCTATGCCCAAAGCGTAATTGACGGAACCGCCTCCATACTCGTTTTAAAGGGCAACGGCGAAATAATCGCTGCCCGTGACAAGGTTGGTCGGATTCCTGTTCTTCTCGGTCATGATGGGGACGGCTACTGTGTGTCCTTTGAATCCTTTGCGTATCAAAAGCTTGGCTATGCCGACCTTCGCGAGCTTGGCCCCGGCGAGGTAGTGCTCATGAGGGCGGACGGCATTAAAACCCTTGTAAAGCCCCAGGAGAAAAAGAAAGTCTGCGCCTTTTTGTGGAGCTACTACGGTTATCCCAACGCCACCTATGAGGGCGTTAATGTTGAGGTTATGCGTACCCGCAACGGTCACATAATGGCCGCCAACGAAAGAGAGCGCGGCACAATGCCGGAGGTTGACTATATCTGCGGTGTGCCTGATTCCGGTATTCCCCACGCCATTGGTTATTCCAATGAAATTCACAAGCCCTTTGCCCGTCCCTTCGTAAAATACACCCCCACCTGGCCCAGAAGCTTTATTTCCACCACCCCCAAGGCAAGAAGTCAGGTGGCAAAAATGAAGCTCATCCCCGTCCACGATCTTATCAGCGGTAAAAAGCTTCTTTTTGTGGACGACAGCATTGTTCGGGGAACGCAGCTTCACGAAACTGTTGATTTTCTCTATGAAAACGGCGCCAAAGAGGTGCACATGCGCTCTGCATGTCCCCCCATAATGTTCGGCTGCAAGTTTCTTAATTTTTCCCGCAGCACCTCGGATCAGGACCTTATTACCCGCAGAACAATTCGGGAGCTTGAGGGCAAGGTGGGCGACAGCCACCTTGATGAATACAGTGACGGCAAAAGCGAGCGTGGTTGTGCCATGCGCCGTGCAATCTGTGAAAAGCTTAAGTTCGCCTCCCTTGAATATCAGACCCTTGATGGGCTTATTGAAGCCATCGGACTTCCCCGCGAATGCCTCTGTACCTACTGCTGGAACGGAGAGGAATAAAGCCTCAAAAGGCTAAGGAGTAAGGACATGAACAAATCTAAATCTGACAGCTATGCAGCAGCCGGTGTTGATATTACCGCCGGCTATAGGGCTGTGGAGCTTATGAAAAGCCACATTGCCCGCACCATGGTTGGTGCAAATACTCCGGACATCGGCGGTTTCGGCGGTCTTTTTGAGCTTGACCTCAAGGATACGCCCAACCCGGTGCTGGTTTCCGGAACAGACGGGGTCGGTACAAAGCTGAAGCTTGCCTTCCTCATGGACAAGCACGACACCGTGGGTATCGACTGCGTTGCCATGTGTGTAAACGACATTATCTGCTGCGGCGCAAAACCACTTTTCTTCCTGGACTACATCGCCTGCGGCAAGAATGTTCCGGAAAAAATTGCGGCTATTGTCTCCGGCGTTGCAGAGGGCTGCGTTCAGAGCGGCTGTGCCCTTATCGGCGGTGAAACTGCCGAAATGCCGGGCTTCTACCCCGTGGACGAGTATGACCTTGCGGGCTTCTCCGTGGGTGTTGTGGACAAAAGCAAGGTGCTGGACAAAAGCTCCGTCACCGAAGGGGATGTCATTATCGCCCTTCCCTCCAGCGGCGTTCACTCCAACGGTTTCTCCCTTGTACGCAAGGTGTTTGACATTGAAAACGCCGATTTAACGATTCCCGTGGCTGAGCTTGACGGCAAGTGCCTGGGCGAAGCCCTCCTTGCCCCCACAAAAATTTATGTTAAGCCTATGCTTGCTCTTTTTGACGAGGTAAAGGTTAAGGCAGTTTCTCACATTACCGGCGGCGGCTTTTATGAGAACATTCCAAGAAGCCTTCCCAAGGGCTACAGCGCAAAAATACAGCGTAGCGCTCTTAAAATTCTTCCCATCTTCAGCTACCTTGCCAAGTGTGGAAACATCCCTGAGCGAGACATGTTCAACACCTACAACATGGGCGTTGGCATGAGCGTTGTTGTGGCAAAGGACGATGCGGACAAGGCAGTTTCCATCCTTCGTGCCAACGGCGAGGACGCTTACATAATGGGCGAAATTACATGCAGTGACGAGGGTGTTGTCATATGCTGACGAAAATTGCCGTTTTGGTTTCCGGCGGCGGAACCAATCTTCAGGCTCTTATTGACGCACAAAAAAGCGGCATACTGAAAAGCGGCGAAATCGTTCTTGTTATTTCCAGCAAGGATGACGTCTTTGCCTTAGAGCGTGCAGCAAAGGCAGGCATCCCCTCTGTGGTCTGTTCCAGAAAGGAATGCGGTTCACAAAAGTCCTTCGAGAAAAGCATTCAAACTCAGCTTGAGCAGGCTGGAGCACAGCTTATTGTGCTTGCAGGTTTTATGTCTATTTTATCCGCAGACTTTGTGTCAGGCTGGGAAAAGCGCATTATAAATGTGCATCCAGCCCTTATCCCATCCTTCTGCGGCGAGGGCTATTACGGACTGCACGTTCATGAAGCAGCCCTTAAAAAGGGCGTTAAGGTGAGCGGCGCAACCGTTCATTTTGTTAATGAAATACCAGACGGGGGCGAGATTATCCTGCAAAAATCCGTTCCCGTCTATAAGAGCGATACCCCTGAAAAGCTTCAAAAGCGTGTTATGGAGAGGGCTGAATGGAAGCTTCTTCCCAAGGCCGCGGAGCTGATATCAAAAAAGATAATGAAAGAGGGCACGGGCTATGGCAAGTGAAATTTTTGAGTTGAGCAAGCTTTTAAGCGAGAACGAATACCCCGGCAGAGGAATTCTGCTCGGTAAAACTCCGGACGGTACTAAAAGTGTTTTGGCATATTTCATTATGGGCAGAAGCGAAAACAGCCGCAACCGCATTTTTGAAAAGACAGAGGATGGCATTCGCACCCAGGCACACGACCCTTCAAAAATGACTGACCCCAGTCTCATAATATATCACCCCGTGCGCACCTTTAAGGAGCGCACCATTGTCACAAACGGCGATCAAACCGACACCATCTATGACTTTGTGAAGGACTGCGGCTGCTTTGTAAAGGCGCTTAAAACCCGCCGTTTTGAACCGGATACGCCCAACTTCACCCCTCGCATCAGCGGTATTCTCTATCATCTGGACGAGTTTTCCTACAAGCTTTCCATCCTGAAATCTGCCGATGACCAAGGCTGCGCCTGCAACCGCTTCACCTATGACTATGAACCACTTTGCGGCGTTGGCCACCTTATCCACACCTATGAAAAAAACGGCGACCCAATCCCCAGCTTTGTGGGTGAACCTAAAGCTGTTGCCGTTCCTGACGATATGGATGCCTTGGCACAAACTCTATGGAGCAGTCTTAATGAAGGTAACAAGGTTTCCCTTTATGTCCGCTATACCGACCTTAAAACCCTGCAATTTGAAGAAAAAATCATCAACAAGAACGCATAGGGGGATTAAAAAATGAAGGAATTTGAACTTAAATACGGCTGCAATCCCAACCAAAAGCCCGCAAAAATATACATGGACAACGGTGCAAAGCTGCCCATCGAAATTCTTAATGGCCGCCCCGGCTACATAAACCTTCTTGATGCCTTCAATAGCTGGCAGCTTGTTAAGGAGCTTTCTCTTGCAACAGGCCAATGTGCCGCCACCAGCTTTAAACACGTTTCCCCCACCTCGGCAGCAGTTGGTAACATTATGTCAACCGAACTCAAGCTTGCCTGTTTTGTGGACGACATTGAAGGTCTTGATGACAGTCCCCTTGCCTGCGCTTATGCCCGAGCCCGTGGCACCGACCGAATGAGCAGCTTTGGCGACTGGATAGCTCTCTCTGAAAAGTGTGACGTGGTCACCGCCACTATAATAAAGCGGGAGGTTTCCGACGGCGTTATCGCCCCCGATTATGACCCCGAAGCTCTTGAGATACTTAAATCCAAGAAAAAGGGCGCTTACAATATCATTAAAATAGACTCCGACTATATCCCCGCTCCTCAGGAGATTAAACAGGTTTATGGAGTCACCTTCCAGCAGGGCAGAAATAACTTTGAGATTAATGCCCAGCTTCTTCAAAACATTGTCACCGACAATAAAAACCTTCCCGAGAGTGCTGTTCGTGACCTTATCATCAGCCTTATTACTCTTAAATACACCCAATCGAATTCCGTTTGCTTTGCAGCCGACGGTCAGGCAATCGGTGTGGGCGCAGGCCAGCAAAGCCGCATCCACTGCACTCGTCTTGCCGGAAGTAAGGCGGACAACTGGCACCTTCGCCAAAGCCCCTGGGTGCTTGATTTGCCCTTTATTGATGAGCTTCCCCGTGCCGTTCGTGACAACACCATTGATGTTTACATTTCAGAGGAAGCAGACGACGTTCGTGGCGATGACGTGTGGAGAAAGTTCTTCAAGGAGCAGCCCAAAAAGCTCAGCTATGAAGAAAAACGCGAGTATCTTGCAAAAATCTCCGGCGTTTCCCTTGGCAGCGATGCCTTCTTCCCCTTTGGTGACAATATTATCCGTGCCAGCCGTAGCGGCGTAAGCTATGTTGCCCAGCCCGGCGGTAGTGTTCGTGATGACGACGTCATTCGTGAATGCAATGAGAGAAATATGGTAATGGCCTTCACCGGAATGCGCCTTTTCCACCATTGAGTCGCTTTCCGAGCTTAGCATAAATTTATTATGTAAACCTTGAGGTGTTGAATGAAGATAATGGTAGTCGGCGGTGGCGGCCGTGAACACGCCATCATAAAAAAACTTAAAGAAAGCCCCAACTGTGGCGAAATATTTGCCCTGCCCGGCAACGGCGGCATTGCAAAGGACGCCACCTGTATTGACATTGCGGCTAACGACATTGACGCAATCGTGGAGTTTGCAAAGCGCAGCGGAATAGAATTTGCAGTGGTCGCTCCCGACGATCCGCTGGTTTTGGGCTGTGTTGACAGGCTTGAAAACGCCGGTGTCCCCTGCTTCGGCCCCAACAAGGCCGCCGCAATTATTGAGGGCAGCAAGGTTTTTTCCAAGGAGCTTATGAAAAAATACGGCATTCCCACCGCCGCATATGAGGTGTTTGATGAGCTTGATAAAGCCTTGAAATACCTTGATACAGCGCCGATTCCCACTGTCGTCAAGGCCGATGGGCTTGCCCTTGGCAAGGGCGTTATAATTGCCCTCACCCGTGAGGAGGCCAAGGCCGCCGTCCGCTCCATGATGGCTGATAAGGTTTTCGGCGAGAGTGGAAGCCGTGTGGTTATCGAAGAATTTCTTGAAGGCCCTGAGGTGTCCGTTCTTTCCTTTACAGACGGAAAATTTCTTTATCCCATGGTTTCCAGTATGGATCACAAGCGTGCCGGCGATGGCGACACTGGGCTTAATACCGGCGGCATGGGTGCCGTTGCTCCCAACCCTTACTACACAGACGAGATTGCCCGGGAGTGCATGAAAAAGATTTTTCTTCCCACTGTGGACGCCATGATAAAGGAAAACCGTCCCTTTAAGGGCTGTCTGTACTTTGGACTTATGTTAACTAAAAACGGCCCCAAGGTTATTGAATACAACTGCCGCTTCGGCGATCCGGAAACTCAGGTGGTGCTGCCTCTTCTTAAAAGCGACCTTCTTGAAATTATGCAGGCTGTGCATAGCGGCAAGCTTGCCGAAACAGACATTGAGTTTTCCGACCACAGTGCCTGCTGCGTGGTAATGGCCTCAAAGGGCTATCCCCAAAGCTATGAAAAGGGCTTTGCTATTACCATTCCCGAGGACTGCGGGGCACAGGTTTTTGTTGCCGGCGCTAAGCTTTCGGGCGGTGAGCTTCTCACAAACGGCGGACGGGTTTTAGGCGCTACCGCCACGGCGGACGGCCTTGATAAGGCCATTGAAAAAGCTTACCACGCAGTAAAAACAATCAAGTTTGAAAACGCATACTACCGCAGCGACATCGGTCGAAGAGCACTGAACGCATACGGCAAGGAGGCATAAATGGTATATAGGGTATATGTTGAAAAAAAGGACAGCGAGGCTCTAGAAGCTAAGGCTCTCCTTTCCGATATCCGCAGCTTTCTGGGCATTACTGCTCTTGAGAGTCTGCGCATTGTAAACCGCTATGATGTGGAGAATATTACCGACGAGCTTTTTGGCCGCTGTGTGGGCACCATTTTTTCCGAGCCACAGTTGGACATCGTCTCCTATGAGCTTTGTGATATAGCTGATAGCAGCGTTTTTGCCGTTGAATATCTACCCGGTCAGTTCGACCAGCGGGCGGACAGCGCCGCCCAGTGCATACAGTTTGTTTCTCAGGGTGAAAAGCCACCTGTCCGCACGGCAAAGGTGTATATTTTAAAAGGAAAGCTAAGCGAAGACGAGTTTTCTTCAATTAAAAAATACGTTATAAATCCCGTTGAAAGCCGTGAAGCCTCTCTTGAACGCTTTGAGAGCCTCGCCGTTAAATACGACATCCCCTCTGAGGTCGCTGTTTTAAATGGCTTTTGTTCCATGAAGGACAGCGAGCTTTCCGGCTTCATAAAAAGCATGGGTCTTGCAATGGACGAAGGCGACCTTGCCTTCTGCCGTGAATACTTCAATGGAGAGCACCGTGACCCCAGCATCACCGAAATCCGTGTGCTTGACACCTATTGGTCCGACCATTGCCGCCACACCACCTTCAACACCATAATAGACAGTGTAAGCTTTGAGGATAAGACCCTTCAAACTGCGTGGAACGATTATATGTCCACACGGGAAGCCTTGGGCAGGACCAAGCCCGTCTGCCTTATGGATATCGGCACTCTTGCGGCAAAGCACCTAAAGGCAAGCGGAAAGTTATGTAAACTTGACGAGAGCGAGGAAATCAACGCCTGTACCGTCAAAATTGATGTTGAAACAAAGGCAGGAACCGAAAAATGGCTGCTGCTTTTCAAGAACGAAACTCACAATCACCCCACAGAAATCGAGCCCTTCGGCGGCGCTGCCACCTGCATCGGCGGCGCAATCCGTGACCCCCTTTCCGGCAGAAGCTATGTCTATGCCGCCATGCGTGTTACCGGAGCGGCAGACCCACTTAAGCCACTTTCTGAAACACTTCAAGGCAAGCTTCCCCAGAAAAAGCTCGTCACCACCGCCGCTGCCGGTTACAGCTCCTATGGCAACCAAATCGGCCTTGCTACAGGCATTGTGGATGAAATTTATCATCCAGGCTATGCCGCAAAGCACATGGAGGTGGGCGCTGTAATCGCTGCTGCACCTGAGGAAAACGTCCGCCGTGAGCGTCCTGACCCCGGCGATATTGTCATTCTTTTAGGCGGCAGAACCGGCCGTGACGGCTGCGGCGGCGCAACAGGCTCCTCCAAGGCTCACGACCTCAGCTCCCTTGAAAGCTGCGGTGCCGAGGTTCAAAAGGGCAACGCCCCGGAGGAGCGCAAGCTCCAGCGTCTTTTCAGAAACGCCGAGGCTTCAAGCCTTATTAAGCGCTGCAACGACTTTGGCGCTGGCGGCGTTTCCGTAGCTATCGGCGAGCTTGCCGACGGCCTTTCAATCGACCTTAACGCCGTACCCAAAAAGTATGAGGGTTTGGATGGCACAGAGCTTGCCATATCCGAATCCCAAGAGCGTATGGCCGTTGTGGTAGAAAAAGATTATGTTAACCGTTTTCTCGAGCTTGCCGCCTCTGAAAACCTTGAAGCAAGCGTTGTTGCCACCGTTACCGAGGCTCCCCGTTTGGTAATGAACTGGAACGGCAAGACCATTGTGGACATCTCCCGTGAATTTTTGGACACCAACGGCGCTCCCAAGCACATTGACATTGTCCCCGAGACGCCCAAGTGCTTTGAACGTGAAATTCCCGCTGATTTTGAAAGCGGAATGAAGGTTCTTGTTTCCGACCTTAATATCTGCTCCAAGCGTGGACTTTCCGAGCGCTTTGACTCCACCATCGGTGCGGGCAGCGTCCTCATGCCCTTCGGCGGCGAAAAGCAGCAAACTCCCATTCAGGCAATGGTACACAAAATCAGCCGTGAACACGGTGACACCTTTACCTGCTCCTTCATGTCCTGGGGTTATAACCCCTACATAAGTGAGAAGAGTCCATATCACGGTGCATATCTTGCCGTTGTGGAAAGCGTATCCAAGCTTGTTGCCACCGGCGCTGAGTTTTCCGACGTTTATCTTTCCTTCCAGGAATACTTTGAAAAGCCCCTGCGGGACGCAAAGCGCTGGGGCAAGCCCCTTGCCGCAGTTCTTGGCGCATTTGAAGCTCAAAAGGAGCTGGGCGTTGCGGCCATCGGCGGCAAGGACTCCATGAGCGGAAGCTTTGAGGATTTGGACGTTCCCCCCACCCTTATTTCCTTTGCCGTTACAACCGACAGGATCAACAATGTTGTGTCCCCCGAGTTTAAAACCCCGGGGAACAAGGTTTGCCTTCTGTGCCCCGAGTACGGTGAGGACGGCATTCCCACAACAGCATCTCTTTTGAAGAATTTTGACATTGTTGCAAAGCTGGTTCGCAGTGGCAAGGCCGTTGCGGTTTACACCCCCACCCTGGGTGGCGTGGCTGAAGGAATTTTCAAAATGTGTATAGGAAACGGGCTTGGCTTCACCTATGCCGAAGGCTTGTCATCCGACCTCCTTTTCGGCTATCGCTACGGCAGCTTTATTATCGAGCTGAGCTGTGATGATAAGGTAGGCATTCCTCTTGGAAACATTACCCAAAAGGCTAATTTGGTGTGCGGCGCTGTGTCTCTTTCCCTCGGCGAGCTGCAGTCGCTTTACGAAGGAAAGATGGAGGGCGTCTATCCCTGCAATGTACCTTCGTCCGCACAAACCGCTGAGACAATCTCCTTCGTCCGCAAGGCAAGCATTAAAAAGCCCTCCTGCACCTTTGCCCGTCCCAAGGCACTTATCCCTGTGTTTCCCGGCACAAACTGCGAATATGACACTGCAAAGGCTCTTGAGCGTGCAGGAGCGGACGCTGAGATAATCGTAATAAAGAATCTTTGCCCCAGCGATATTTCCCAGTCCGTGGAGCGCTTTGCAAAGGCTCTTGAAACGGCACAAATGGTGGTTATCCCCGGCGGCTTCTCCGGCGGTGACGAACCCGATGGCAGTGCAAAGTTCATTACAAGCTTTTTCCGCAGCGGCACTGTTAGGGATCAGGTTGAGGAGCTTTTGAACGCACGTGACGGTCTTATGCTGGGCATCTGCAATGGTTTTCAGGCACTTATTAAGCTGGGTCTTGTGCCCTACGGTCACATAATGGACACCGATGCAAGCTTCCCCACCCTCAGCTTCAACACCATCGGCAGGCATCAAAGCAAGCTTGTGCGCACCCGTGTTGCTTCAAACCTGTCCCCGTGGCTGATGAAATCCAGCGTGGGCGACGTTTACACCGTACCCATTTCCCACGGCGAGGGTCGCTTCCTTTGCTCTCCGGAGCTTGCACTTGAGCTGGCTCAAAACGGGCAGGTCGCCACTCAGTACGTGGATCTTGAAGGTAACGTTACCCATGACATTGCCTTCAATCCCAACGGCAGCGTATGCGCCATTGAAGGCATCACCTCCCCCGACGGACGCATCCTTGGTAAGATGGGACACAGCGAACGAGTGGGCAAGGGGCTTTACAAAAACGTAAAAGGCATGTACAATATGTATTTGTTCGAATCTGCAGTGGAGTATTACAAGTAATGAACTGCAATCTTTGGCTTTTTTACTCCTTGGTTGACAAGTCGGAAACAATATGTTACAATTCGGTAACGTCATTGTAACGGCTTCTTTCACTCTGCGGTATTACATAATGAATTTAGGAGCGATAACGATGGCAGAAAAGAAAATAGCGGAACTGGAATATAAGGGACATCCCCTTCGCCGTAAGGACAATATTGTCTACTACGGCAGCATGGCCGATAAATACATTATCATGCTCCAGATACTCGATTCCAAGAAAGTCAAGGATCTTGATGTTGCAAGCAAGGTTTCAATTCAGCTTCAGCTTACCGACCCGGATCTTAAATCCCGTGACCGTGTTGTGAAGAAAAGCGAGAAGGACAGCCTTTATGCCGCTATGGACGTGGCAGCCGTATGGCTTGAGCGTGCCCTGGCACAGTAATCCTTGATAAGGGATGGCATATCCCTGCGTAATATGCGGAGGAGTTGAGTATTCACTCCTCCGCTTTTTTACGAAAGGATATCCTATGTTTAAATTTAAGCTCATTCGTACGTTTGCAATTACCACGGCACTTGCCGCCCTGCTCAGCGCCTCCGCCTTTGCAGCCAGCATCGGCGGGGCCACGGTTAGCGCATCCGCCCTTAACCTTCGCAGTCAGCCTTCAACCACCTCCGCTTCCCTTACCACCGCCCCAAGAGGCTCTGTGGTTGTTGTGGGCGGCAAGGTTGACCAGGACTGGTACAAAGTCGTATACAAGGGTGCCGTGGGCTACATGTCATCTGAATACCTTAATTTCAGCGAGGTAATGGACGGCAGCTTCGGCAGCGGAAACATAAACGGAAGTGACGTTAGAATGCGCAGCGGTGCTTCAATCGGTTCGTCCATAATCGGTACATACTCAAGGGGTACGACAATGCAGGTTCTCGGAGTTTCCGGTGAATGGTATAAGGTCAGCGCAAACGGCGCTGTTGGCTATGTGCACAGCGACTACTTTGCCCTAAACGGCGGCATATCCGATATTTACTCCGGCATTTCTTCAGCGCCCACAGCCCCCTCTGACCCTGAATATTCCGCAGCGGGACAAACCATTGTGGACGCTGCGAAAAAATACATGGGCGTTCCTTATGTCTGGGCGGGCACCTCCCCCAGCGGGTTTGACTGCTCAGGCTTTGTGTACTATGTGTACAAGGAATGCGGCTATTCCATTAACAGAACCGCCGCCAGCATATATGAAAACGGAGTTTTCGTTGAAAAGTCTGACTTAAAGGTCGGCGACGCTATCTGCTTTGCTTCCTCCTCCAATTACATCGGTCATGTGGGTATCTACATAGGCGGAGGGGAATTTATCCACGCCAGCTCCTCCGGAGGTCAGGTTACCATTAACCGTCTTGACGAGAATTACTACACCCGAAATTACGTTGGCGCACGGCGCATCGCATAAATATACTTAATAAAAACCTCTGCAAAGACTCAACTGCTTTGCGGAGGTTTTTTTATGTCTCTGATGGAAAAAGCGTTCTTTTGTAATTTTTTACAAATTACAGGTCATATTCGACGGCAAATATCATTAAATAAATATTCACTATTTTCTTGCATTTATACGACTTTACTTGTATAATTATTCCATCAAAGCGAATATTTATACAAGGCAGGCATATAATGACTAAGGTTTTTATTGTCGGCTCCGCCGGCACCACGGGACTTCGCCTCCATGAAAGGCTGAGCGCACGACAGGATGTGGAGCTTCTCACCATCCCAGAAGACGTACGTAAGGATCCCAGTGAAATAAGAAAAATTATGGCTCAATCGGATTTTACATTTCTGTGCCTGCCCGATAAGGCAGCGGTTGAAATGGCTGAGCTTGCAAAGGATTTGGATGTTCGCATTATTGACACATCCACCGCTCACCGTACAAGTGATGGCTGGTGCTACGGTTTTCCGGAGCTTTCTCTCGCTCACCGCGAAAGCATAGCTTCGGCAAAGTATACCGCCTCCCCCGGCTGCCATGCCAGCGGCTTTATTTCCCTTGTTTATCCCCTAATGAGCGCCGGTGTGCTCCCCAAGGATGCCCAGCTTTCTTGCACCTCTCTTACAGGGTACAGCGGCGGCGGGAAGAAAATGATTGCCGAATATGAAGCTCCAGACCGTCCGGGCCTGCTTTCAAGCGCCATGCTTTACGCCATGGGTCAGCAGCACAAGCATTTGCCGGAAATGGCAGCACAGTGTGGCCTGAGCAGTCCCCCGGTTTTTTTACCCGTTGTGGGAGATTTTCACTCCGGTATGCTTGTTAGCGTGTCTCTGCACCGCTCTCAGCTTAACGCCGATATCGACCTTACAGGAATCCGAAACCTTTATAAGGAGCACTACAAGGAAAGCAAACTCATAAGCATCTGTGATACGGATGACGCTGCTTTGTATGCTTCAAAGCTTGCGGGAATGGACAGCATGGAAATTCACGTTTCTGGAAATGAGGACAGAATCCTTCTTTGCTCTTTATTCGACAATCTCGGAAAGGGCGCTTCTGGCGCCGCAATTCAGTGCTTTAATATAATGTGCTCTCTACCGGAGGACACAGGACTAAACATAGGTTAAATCTCAGGAGGTTAACATAATATGAATTACATTGAAGGCGGAGTATGTGCCGCCCAAGGCTTTACAGCGGCCGGAATCCACTGCGGAATCCGTAAAAATAAGGCAAAAAAAGACCTTGCGCTGATAGTAAGCGAGAAAAAAGCTGCCACAGCAGGAGTGTACACCAAAAATCTTGTTAAGGGCGCTCCCATACTTGTAACTCAGAAAAATATTGCCGACGGCTATGCCCAGGCAATAATTGTCAACAGTGGCAACGCCAACACCTGCAACGCCAACGGCATTGAAATTGCCGAGGGAATGTGCGCTCTTGTGGAAAAGTATATCGGCATTTCCAAGGACGACGTTGCCGTTGCCTCCACGGGAGTTATCGGTCAGCCGCTGAGTCTTGAGCCCATCACTGGCGGTATGCCGGCGCTTATTTCTGCGCTGGGGCCAAATTCGGATGCCGCAGCAAACGCCATTATGACCACCGATACCGTAAAAAAAGAGGTGGCCATGGAATTTGAGCTTGGTGGCAAAACTATTAGGATGGGCGGCATTGCAAAGGGCAGCGGAATGATTCATCCCGACATGGCGACCATGTTGGTTTTTGTAACAACTGACGCCGCAATTTCCCCTAAAATGCTTCAAAACGCCCTGTATTGGGCTGTTTCTGACACCTTCAACATGATAAGCGTTGATCGTGACACCTCCACCAACGACACCATGCTGGTAATGGCAAACGGTGTGGCAGGAAACGAAATCATTGACTGTGAAGGGGCTGATTTTGAAACCTTCAAGGCAGCTCTTTACGAGCTTTCCGCCTGTCTTTGCCGCTCAATCGCCAAGGACGGCGAGGGTGCGTCAAAGCTCCTTGAATGTACTGTCAGCGGTGCCGATAGCAAGGACATTGCAAGAGTCGTGGCAAAATCCGTTATCTGCTCCCCTCTTTTAAAGTGTGCCATGTTCGGTTCTGACGCCAATTGGGGGCGTGTGCTTTGCGCCATCGGCTATGCAGGTGTCCCCGTGGATGTTTCCAAAGTGGGCGTAAGCTTTGCTTCGGATGCCGGTGAAATTGAGGTTTGCAAAAACGGCGGAGGAATAGACTTTTCCGAGGAAAAAGCAAAGGAAATTCTCTCCTGCAGCGAGATAAAAATTTTAATCACCCTCGGCGGCGGAGATTTTTGCGCTACTGCCTTCGGCTGTGATCTGACCTATGACTACGTTAAGATAAACGGCGACTATCGCAGTTAACATAACTTTTTAAGGAGCTTTTGACATGGACGAAAAGCTAAGCAATGCTCAACGGGCAAAGGTGCTTATTGAGGCCCTTCCCTACATTCAAAATTACAACAATAAAATAGTGGTGGTTAAATACGGCGGCAACGCCATGATTAACGAAGACCTTAAAAAAGCCGTTATGGGCGATATCGTTCTTCTTTCCCTGATTGGGGTCAAGGTTGTGCTTGTCCACGGCGGCGGCCCTGAAATAAGCGAAGCTTTAAGCTCCATGGGCAAAAAAACCGAATTTAAAAACGGCCTTCGTGTAACCGACAGCGAAACGGCACAGGTGGTTCAAATGGTTTTAGCCGGAAAGATTTCCAAGAACCTTGTGAACCTAATCGGCAACATGGGCGGCAAGGCCATCGGGCTTTCCGGCATGGACGGCCAGATGATTGAGGCCAAGAAGATAAGCGAGGAGTTGGGCTTTGTGGGGGATATTGTGAACGTTGACCCCTCTCCTATTTTGGATGTGCTGGACAAGGGCTACATCCCCGTTGTTTCCACCGTGGGCTATGACTGCGACGGCAACTGCTATAACATTAACGCCGACACCGCCGCCAGCCGCATTGCCGGAACCCTTAAGGCGGAAAGCCTCATTTCCATGACCGACATAGCTGGGCTTCTAAGAGATAAGGACGACCCTTCCACCCTTATCCCTGTGGTAAGCGTTAGCGAAGCCCCACAGCTTATGAGAGAGGGCGTTATTTCCGGTGGAATGATACCCAAGGTAGAATGCTGCATCGAGGCAATTCGCCGGGGCGTAAAAAAAGTGTTTATCATCGACGGGCGCATACCCCACTCCATACTTATCGAAACCCTTACCGACGAGGGTATCGGCACCATGTTTGTTTAAGGAGATTACCATGGACGTAAAAGAGCTTGACAAAGCCTATATAGCAAATACCTACGCAAGAGCCCCTCTTGTTGCCGCAAGCGGTAAGGGTGCACTTGTATTAGACGAAAACGGCAAGCAGTACATCGATTTGGGAAGCGGCATCGCCGTTGACAGCTTCGGTGTGTGCGATGAGGAATGGATTGCCGCAGTGTCCAGACAGCTTCATAAGCTTCAGCACATTTCAAACCTTTATTACACAAAGCCCCAGGTTGAGCTTGCGCAAATGCTTTGTGAGCGCACAGGCATGAAAAAAGTTTTCTTTGGAAACTCCGGCGCCGAGGCCAACGAATGCGCCATAAAATGCGCACGAAAGTACAGCAGCGACAAATACGGTGGCGGGCGCAATAAAATTATCACCCTTGAGGGCAGCTTTCACGGCCGCACTATGGCAACCCTTTCCGCCACAGGGCAAGAGGCAATGCACGTCCACTTTGGCCCGTTTCTTGATGGCTTTGTCCACACCCCGCCTGATGATTTCACCGCATTGTGTGCCGCCTGCGACGATAGCGTCTGCGCCCTTATGCTGGAACTTGTTCAGGGCGAGGGCGGCGTTCGTCCGCTGGATAAGCAGTATGTGTCCGCTGCGGCAAAGCTTTGCAGTGAACGGGACATTCTTCTCATCGTGGACGAGGTGCAAACCGGAAACGGCAGAACCGGCAGCCTTTATGCCTTCACTCAATACGGTATTACCCCCGACATCGTAACCACGGCAAAGGGACTTGGCGGCGGCCTTCCCCTTGGCGCCTGTATGATGGGGGAAAAGGTGAAAGACACCCTTTGTGCCGGCACACACGGCTCTACCTTCGGCGGAAACCCCATCTGCTCCGCAGGCGCTGTGAGCATACTTGAAAGACTGGACGAGGAGCTTTTTTCCCAGGTCCGTGCGAAATCGGAATTTATTTTCTCCGCCCTTGAGGGAGCATCTGGTGTAAAATCCGTTTCCGGGATGGGCCTTATGATTGGCATTGAGTGCCAAAAGCCGGCAAAGGACGTAGTGTACGAGTGCCTTTCCCAAGGGGTCATCGTCCTTACGGCAAAATCCAAGGTGCGGCTTTTGCCGCCGCTTAACATTGAGATGAACGAGCTTGAAAAAGCCATCAAAATTTTGAAGGGAGTACTTGCGCAATGAATCATCTTTTAAAACTATCCGACCTGACACCAGAGGAAATTATCGACATTCTGAATCTTGCCGACCAGCTCAAATACGAGCAGAAAAACGGTATTGAGCATCATCATCTCAAGGGTAAAACTCTGGGTATGATTTTCCAGAAAAGCTCTACCCGCACAAGGGTAAGCTTTGAGGTTGGTATATACCAGCTTGGCGGAATGGGACTTTTCCTTTCCCCCAAGGATTTGCAGATAGGCCGCGGCGAGCCTATTCAGGACACGGCACGGGTACTCTCCCGCTATCTTGACGGCATTATGATACGTACCTTCGGTCAGGATGAGGTGGAGGATCTTGCAAAGTATGGCAGCATTCCCATCATCAACGGCCTTACAGACTATGCCCATCCCTGTCAGGTGCTTGCAGACCTTATGACCATCCGTGAATATAAGCACAGTCTCAAGGGTCTGAAGCTTTGCTTCATAGGTGACGGCAACAACATGGCTAACAGCCTTATCGTCGGCGGCATAAAAATGGGAATGTCCGTGGCTATCGGCTGCCCCGAAAACTATAAGCCCGACGCAGACATTATGAAGTGGGCCGCAGAAAACGGTGACTTTACCTGCACAAGCGACGTTTTTGCCGCCGCAAAGGACGCCGACGTTTTATATACCGATGTTTGGGCCTCTATGGGGATGGAGGGCGAAGCCGACGCCCGCTGCAAGGCCTTCAGCGGTTATCAGATAAACGACCAGCTTATGTCTGTTGCAAAGCCCGACGCCATGGTTCAGCACTGCCTCCCCGCTCACCGGGGTGAGGAGCTGACTGCCGAGGTTTTCGAGGCTCACGCAAACGAGATCTTTGAGGAGGCCGAAAACCGTCTTCACGCGCAAAAGGCAGTCATGGTAAAGCTTATGGCCAGCAAATAAAGCCACCCCTCGCTTTTCTCAATGCTTTGGGCTCCTTTGGCCTAAGGCGGGCTTATTACAAGACATAAATTTCTTGCTTTTCTTAAAAAACGTAAACTTTAGTCCCTTCCTGAGCATAATGTGTAGCGAAAGACTAACATTATTTATGGAAGGGACTGGTCTATTTGGACTCTGCACATAAATTGCAGTATTTGTTGGGCGCCAACACCGCCGACGGCTTCTACTCTCTGTACAACAGCTTTCCCCCTCCGGAGGGTTGCTGCTTCCTTTGGATAATAAAGGGCGGCCCGGGCTGCGGAAAATCCAGCTTCATGAAAATGATAGGCGCTGCCGCGGAGCGTGCAGGTTACAGCGTCGAATATGCTGTGTGCTCCGGCGATCCCGGCTCTCTTGACGGCGTATTCATTCCCCAGCTCAGCGTGGCATATATGGACGGCACGGCCCCCCATGTTCGGGATGCTGCTCTGGCTGCCGCAGACTCGGCATACATCAACCTTGGTGCTTTCTATGACAGGGGTGCCATCGGCCCCTATCGGCAGGAGTTAGGCAGACTTACCGAGGAAATATCCCTGCTTTACAAAAGAGCCTACAGCCTTCTTTCAGCGGCAGGCTCAATAAATCGGGGATGGAAATACACCCTCGACGGCAAAGACGAGATTGCCCTGGCGATTAAGCGTGTAACGGGCATAGAAAAGCGTGAGTTCGGAAGGCCGTCAAAGAACCCCGGCAGGATTCTTCGCCGCTTTTTAAGCTCCACCACCTGCCGCGGGCTCATATCAATGCCCGAAACCGCTTGCGCCCTTTGCAGCAGGTTTTATATTCTTGAGGACAGCTTTTGTCTTTCTCCTCATGCTCTGGAGCACTTGGCGAAAAGCGCCGTGGCATCCGGGTATGACGTAATTATAGCGCCCGACCCCTTAACGCCGGAATTGCCCGAGGCGCTTTTAATTCCCCAGCTCTCCCTTGGCATACTTTCCGGCAGCTCCCCCTTGGCACAGGATATTCGGGGTCGCAAAATAAGACTGGATTCCCTTCTTACTAAGGAGCGCTCACGTGAGATGAAGGCGGAGCTAAAGCACTGCGCAAAGCTTACCGATGCCCTGACCGAGCAGGCTGTCACCCTGCTTTCCCAGGCCAAGGAGCTTCATGACCAGATAGAAAAAATATATAACCCCAACGTGGATTTCGACGGAGTCTACGCCACGGTTGAAAAACACCTTTTGGAGTTAGGACTGAAATAAATCAGGCTGGAATGAAAACAAAAAAAATGCGGAGCCTTTCGGCTCCGCATTAAAACTGCTTTTCTTATTTATCAGCGTTTGCAATGTGGCAGATAAGGTCAATGACCTTGTTACTATAACCCCATTCGTTGTCGTACCAGGAAACCAGCTTAACAAACTTCTCGTTAAGCATGATGCCTGCGTCTGCGTCAAAGATGGAGGTACGGGAATCGTGCAGGAAGTCGGAGGAAACGACCTTTTCGTCGGTGTAGCCGAGGATACCCTTCAGCTCGCCTTCGGAAGCTTCTTTAAGAGCCTTGCAGATTTCGTCGTAGGTGGTGGCAGTCTTGAGGTTGACGGTAAGGTCAACAACGCTGACATCCAAAGTGGGAACACGGAAAGACATGCCGGTGAGCTTTCCGTTAAGCTCGGGGATAACCTTGCCCACAGCCTTTGCCGCGCCGGTGCTGGAAGGAATGATGTTGCCTGCTGCAGCTCTGCCGCCGCGCCAGTCCTTCATGGAGGGGCCGTCAACAGTGCGCTGGGTAGCGGTGGTAGCATGAACGGTGGTCATAAGGCCGCTTTCAATGCCGAACTTGTCGTTGATTACCTTTGCAAGGGGTGCAAGGCAGTTGGTGGTGCAGGATGCATTGGAAACAATTTTGGTGCCGGGAACATAAGCGTCCTGGTTAACACCCATAACAAACATGGGAGCATCGGGTGAAGGAGCAGAAATAACAACGTGCTTTGCGCCTGCATCCAAGTGAAGCTGAGCCTTTTCAGTCTTGGTGAAAAGACCGGTGGATTCGATAACGAAATCAACCTTCAGCTCGCCCCAGGGCAGCTTAGAGGGATCCTTCTCGCAGAAAACGGGAATTTCCTTGCCGTTTACCACAAGAGCGTTTTCGGTGTTGCCGACTTCTCCGCCAAACTTGCCGTGCATGGAGTCATACTTGAGCATGTAAGCCATGTACTCGGCATTGAGCATGTCGTTGATGCCAACGAACTCTACATTTTCATTTTCAAGGCCGGCACGGAAGGCAAGTCTGCCTATTCTTCCGAAACCGTTGATTGCAACTCTGATTTTAGCCATTATTGTAATTCCTCCAAAGTAATCATTTTGCACATAACAAACGTACCATACGTTTGTTACATTATATCGTATTTATTACGACTTGTAAATACTTTTATGGCAGAATAAGTAACAAAATACGCTCTTATTTGTCCACACTTCTTGTGAAGGATACTCCATCCTTGTGAAGATAAATGTCAAGAGTGACTCTGTCTGCTCTTATTAAGCTTTGAGTATACTCGTAAATCATACCTGTTTCGGTTCTTGTACGTCTCTGTACAGAGAAGGCGCAGCTTCCCGGCTTGCAGGAAAGAATTTCGGCCTCTGCACGACCCAGCACAACCGCTTCATAGGAGTCAACCGCCGAAGCCGGGGCAATACCAACTTCATAAAGAAGGCTGTAGAAGCTGTGCGTCTTAAGAAGCTCCCTTGTAAGCTTTGGGTAAATGTACTGGGGATAAAAGGAGGTTTCAAGGATAAGCGGCTCACCGTCCACATTACGAATACGGGTAAAGCGGTAAACCATGGTATCCTCAGTGCTCAGTTCCAGCACCTTTACAATGTCGGGTGTGGGCATTATTGTTTCAAACTCTATCAGCGTGGAGGACGGAGTAAGCCCCATAGAGCTAATTTCCGAGGTAAAGGAATATACGTTTTCGGTTTTGCGGCGCATTTTCGGCTCCGCAACAAAGGTACCCCTGCCCTGCTTGCGCACGACAAGTCCTTCCGCTTCCAATGCGCCGATTGCCTGACGCACCGTACTGCGGCTTACATTAAAGGTTCTGCAAAGCTCAGCTTCCGAAGGAAGAAGATCACCGGCACCAAGGGTGCCTGCGGTGATATTACGCTTTACAATGCTCACAAGCTGAGAGTAAAGCGGTATGTCACTGTCTAAAGACAGGGTGCTGAGTAAAACGGGATTTGATTCCACTTTCAATACGCTCCCTATGTTAAAAGTTACAGGTTTCACATTATTTGTACGGTCATTATAATATCCCCAAGTAATTTTTACAAGAGATTTTTTGAGCAATATGTAAAAATACCATTAAAAATGAAGCTTTTATCAGCTTGAATCGACTTAGTCACCGGGAAAAATAGCTTGACAAGCGCTTTTCGAGCCTTTATAATAACAACGTTAACAAGCCATGAACGATGGCCCTTAAAGCGCCGAAAGGCGTATTTGGAGGGAGGGAAATAGAATGTCAGAAGTACACGTAAAGGAAAACGAATCCTTGGACAGCGCTCTGAAGAGATTTAAGAGAAGCTGTGCGAAGTCCGGCGTCATGTCCGATCTTCGCAAGAAGGAGTATTATCAGAGCCCCAGCGTGAAGCGGCGCAAGAAGTCCGAGGCTGCAAGAAAGAACAAGAACAAGCGTTTCTATTAAAAAATCGATCCCGCCTCTTCGGAGGCGGGATTTTTTCAAAGGAGGGAGTAATATGCCCACAGCTACAAACAATACAAGCGTTCTTTGCAGTACAGCGGAGCTGTCTGTCAAAAAAACGCTGGAATGCGGCCAATGCTTCCGCTGGAATGCCGATGAGCGTGGCGTTTACACCGGCGTTGCAGGCGGGCATATGCTTCGTATATGGGAGGATGGCTCTCGCGTGCTTTGTGACGCCCCGCCTCAGGAGCTTTCCTTTTGGGAAAACTATTTTGACCTGAATGTAGACTACGCTGCCGCCTCCAAACTTTTCACAGAGCCGGAATATCTTCGCTCCTGCTCCCTGTACGGTGCCGGTATCCGTATATTAAAGCAGGAGCCCTGGGAAGCGCTTTGCAGCTTCATTATCTCTCAGTGCAATAATATCCCCAGAATAAAAAAGATTGTTGAAACCCTGTGTACGATGTACGGCGATTGTATCGGCAGCGGACTTTACACCTTTCCGGACCCGGATAGAATTGCTCCGCTTTCCGAAAAAGACCTTGCGCCCCTTAAAAGCGGCTACCGTGCCCAGTACATACTCAGCGCCGCAAGAGCTGTTTTAGACGGCAGTATCGACTTTCAGGAGCTTTATGAGCTCCCCGGCGAGGAGTCCTTTGCAAAAATAAAGGAGCTTCAGGGCGTGGGAAGCAAGGTCGCCAACTGCTTTATGCTGTACGGTCTGCACAAGATGGATCGTTTTCCCATTGACACCTGGATGAAAAAGGCGCTGGAGTTTCATTTTCCGGTGGACTTCGACCCAAGAGTGTTGGGCGATTTTGCCGGTCTTGCCCAGCAATACATTTTCTATTATATAAGAACAGAAAAAGATTAAACATTTTCGAAAACTAATATTGACAAGCTGTCCGCCAGTGGAGTACAATACCGCAAATACACAGAACTATAAGGGGCGAAAAAATGGAAATTAAAAGAGCTTACACCGATCGCTTCGTCGGCGAGGGTTTGACCTACGATGACGTTTTGCTTGTTCCCGCCGAAAGCAGTGTTCTTCCGGCAGACGTGGATTTAAGCACAAAACTCACCAAAGAAATCACGCTTAACATCCCGCTTATGAGTGCCGCCATGGACACCGTTACCGAATACCGTATGGCAATTGCCATGGCACGTGAGGGCGGTATCGGCGTCATCCACAAAAACATGAGCATTGAGGCTCAGGCAGAGCAGGTTGATCTTGTGAAGCGCTCGGAAAACGGCGTTATCACCAACCCCTTCTCCCTTACAGCAGATCGCACCATCGGCGAAGCTGATCAGCTTATGGCAAAGTTTCGCATTTCCGGTGTCCCCATTGTTGATGGCGACAACCACCTTGTAGGAATTATCACCAACCGTGACATGAAGTTTGAAGAGGATATGACCCAGCTTATCGCCAATGTCATGACCAGCAAGAATCTTGTTACCGGCAGCTTCGGCACTACTCTTGACGAGGCAAAAAAGATTCTTCAGGCTCATAAAATTGAAAAGCTTCCGCTGGTTGACAGTGAAGGCCGTCTTGTGGGACTTATTACCATAAAGGACATTGAAAAAGCGCTGACCTACCCCAACTCCGCAAAGGACAGCCACGGTCGCCTTCTTTGTGCCGCTGCTATCGGTGCAACAGATGACGTTCTTGACAGAGCCGCCGCTCTTGTTGCCGCCGGTGTTGACGTTCTCACCTTGGACAGCGCCCACGGTCACTCCGAAAATATTCTTCGTGCCGTATCCCGTGTTAAGGAAGCCTTCCCCAGTGTTCAGCTAATCGCGGGTAATGTTGCAACTCCCGAGGGCACGGAGGCTCTTATAAAAGCAGGTGCCGACTGTGTTAAAATCGGCATAGGCCCCGGCTCCATCTGCACCACACGAGTTGTTGCTGGTATCGGCGTTCCCCAGATGACCGCCGTTTTGGAATGCGCCGAAATGGCCGAAAAATACGGCATTCCCGTAATTGCCGACGGCGGCATTAAATACTCCGGCGACATTGTTAAAGCCATTGCCGGCGGTGCAAGCGTTGTAATGCTCGGAAGCCTTCTTGCCGGCTGCGAGGAAAGCCCCGGAGAAACCGAGGTTTACCAAGGCCGTCAATTCAAGGTATACCGTGGCATGGGCAGTCTCGGTGCCATGGCAAAGGGCTCTAAGGACCGCTACTTCCAGCAGGATAATAAAAAGCTTGTTCCCGAGGGTGTTGAGGGCCGTGTTCCTTATCGTGGCTCACTGTCCGACTCTATTTTCCAGATGACCGGCGGACTTCGCAGCGGCATGGGCTACTGCGGCTCGGCTACTATTGACGCTCTTCGCACGAAGAGCCGCTTTGTCCGCATCACCGGTGCCGGACTTAAGGAGAGCCACCCCCACGACATCTATATAACCAAGGAAGCCCCCAACTACACCATGAACCCCTGATTTAACACCTCACAGGCCGCACTTTATGAAGTGCGGCCTCTTTGTTTTCCTTGCTAAAATGTGGTATAATGTGTATAATGGTTTGGTGCGAAAACAGGACTGTGGGGAGGTATCAGAATGGACGCAAAGCTAAAAAAGCTTAAGGAAATGATTGATTCTTCCGATTACATTGTCTTTTTTGGCGGTGCCGGTGTCTCCACCGAAAGCGGCATCCCGGATTTCCGCAGTGTGGACGGGCTTTACAACCAAAAATATAAATACCCGCCGGAAACCATTTTAAGTGGCAGCTTCTTCCGCAGTCACCCGGATGAATTTTACGAGTTCTGTCGGGAAAAGCTTTTTGTGGATAATGTCCGCCCCAACCGTGCCCATCTTCGTCTTGCGGAGCTGGAGGCGGAGGGCAGGCTCAAAGCCGTGATAACTCAAAATATTGACGGCCTTCATCAGGCAGCCGGCAGCAAAAACGTGCTTGAGCTTCATGGCACCACCCACCGTTTTTACTGCACTCGCTGCGGTAAGTCCGCAACTGAGGTCAAGGTTTTAAATTCCCGGGGCACTCCCCGCTGCTCCTGCGGCGGTATAATTCGGCCGGACGTTGTGCTTTACGAGGAAGGGCTGGACGAGGATGTAATAAAAAGCGCAGTGCAGCATCTTCGTGCCTGTGACATGCTTATTGTTGGCGGCACTTCCCTTGCCGTCTACCCTGCCGCCGGTCTTATAAACTATTATCGTGGTAATAAGCTGGTTTTGATAAATCGGGATCCCACCCTCTATGACAGTCACGCAAACCTTGTTATTAACGAAAAAATAGGCGAGGTCTTTGCGCAGATTTGACCCGAAAGGACTGATACACATCAAAATTGATGTTCTTGATATAGGCTTTGACAGCCTTTCCATGGGAGAGGCTGCTGAAAAAGCGCTTGAGCTTATTGACCGGCGCAGCGCCGGCTATGTTGTTACGCCCAACCCTGAAATTGTTATGCTTTGCCGTGAAAACAGTGAGCTTGCCTCCGCTGTTAACTCTGCGGAGCTGGTTCTGCCGGACGGCGTGGGTGTAGTTTACGGAGCGAAAATTCTTGGTACACCCCTAAAACAAAAGCTCCCCGGAATCGACTTTTGTCAAGAGCTTTTTAAACTTATGGCACAGCGTGGCATGTCCGTTTTTCTTTTCGGCGCCAAGCCCGGTGTGGCTGAAATGGCCGGGGAAAACCTTCTTGCCTCCCATCCTGGACTGCGCGTTGTCGGCACAAACGACGGCTATTTTCAAGACGATGCCCCTATAATAGAAAAAATCAACGCCGCAGCCCCCGACCTTCTTCTTGTGTGCCTGGGTGCACCAAAGCAGGAGCTGTGGATGCGTGAGCATGCAGGCAAGCTTTCCGTTGGCCTTATGGCGGGTCTCGGTGGCTCTCTGGACGTTTTTGCCGGAGTGGTCGAGCGTGCCCCCGAGCGCTGGCAAAAGCTTGGACTTGAATGGCTTTACCGCCTGAAGGAGGAGCCCTCCCGGGCAAAACGCATGACAAACCTTCCCAAATTCTGCTTCGCCGTTATCGGGCGCAGGCTAAGGGGAAAATAATTTACGAGGATAAATAAAATGCAAGGTAAACTAATTGTTCTTGAGGGCATTGACGGCAGCGGCAAATCCACCCAGTTCAAGCTTCTCACCCAGCAGCTTGAAAAAGAAGGCATTC
>CAZJYY010000011.1:0-53539 GCA_964550315.1 uncultured Oscillospiraceae bacterium
ACTGTGGTGACAAGCTTGACCTCTATCGCACCCACACCAAAGGTGAGAATTACAACAATTTCAAATGTAGAACCTATAACAAAAACGGCAAAGATTTTTGTACATCTCACTACATCAGAGAGGATGCCATTAAAGCAATCGTGCTGGATGATTTAAGACGTGTCACTCACCTTGCTCGAACACATGAAAGCTTATTTGGAAAGTATCTCAACAAGAAAAACACCTCACAGGTGCAAAGTGATATTTCAAATTTACAGCAAAAAATATTTAAGCTCAAACATCGTGAGGCAGAGCTAAAGGCACTTTTCAAACGGCTGTACGAGGATAATGTGCTTGGCAAAATCCCAAACGAAGTCTTTCGTGCCCTAAGCCAAGACTACCTTGATGAGCAAAAAGAAATATCAGCGGCTATTCCAGAGAAAGAAAAAGAACTGGAAAAGCTCAAAAGCAGCATCGCCAATGTAGATTTATTTATAGCCAAAGCCAAACAGTATCCCGAAATTCCCGAGCTGACTTCAGAAATACTACACCTGTTTATTGATAGAATTGTAGTCGGTGAAAAATCCGAACGATACTCAAGAACAGCATTTCAACAGGTTACTATCTACTATCGTGATGTTGGATTATTGGATTTAGCAGATACGCAGGCACTGCAAAGGGAGTTGGGCGTGGCATAGGAATAGCAAAAGGCAGACAGATCGGTGAAAGCTGTCTGCCCAAATGCAACAAAACTATTAAATTAAAAATCTTTCCCTATAACACGCCGTTTAAAAGCGACGCAGCCTTTTTCTATAGTTCCTGTTTTTCGCTGCATAGTCTCGCCTGCATTTTGCCGGCCTGCTTTGCATCATAAAGCGCACGGTCCGCCTTGCTGTATAAATCCAAAAAGCAGCTACAGTCTTTTGAAATACACGCTCCTACGGATATTGAAACATTTAGCTTATACTCCGTGAATACTCTCTTTTGCATTTCCTCGCATAGCTTCTGCGCCTTTTCCAAAACCGTCCGCTCATTTTGTATATTTGGCAAAAATACCACAAATTCATCTCCGCCCAGCCTTCCAATCATGTCTCCTCTGCGGAAAAACGCATGTAGTACCTTGGCAGTCTCCCTTAAAACCTCATCACCGCAGATGTGACCAAAGGTGTCGTTGATAATTTTAAAGTTATCCAAATCAAGCATCAAAAACCCGTGCATGTTCTTTGAATTTGTATCCAGATACGAGTGAATAAAGCTCTCGGTGGCAGCACGATTATAAGCCCCCGTCAAGCTGTCCAGCTTGGATAGCTCCAGAGTGTGGCTTTGCTCCCGCTGCAGCCTTTTTAGCTGCGCCTGGCACTTTTTTAGCTCTTCCTTTGTCTCTATCTCCGAAGTAATGTCTAAAAATGAGCCTAAAAGGATATGGCTTCCCCCAATTTGATTAACATACTGAAGGTGCACATGAACCCAGCGCCGGGTTCCATCCGGATATTGTCTAAGGTAGTTGCACTCGTCGACGCTTTTGCCCTCAATTGCCCGATGCACAGCCCGCCAGATCGAATCTATATGTTTCTGTGACAACACTTTTTCAAAGCTGCGGGAGTTATTTGAAAAATTGTCATACTGGAAAAGCTCATAGTACCATTTGTTCACTCGAAGAAGCTCAATTTTCTCATCTGCAAATTCAAACAAGACCATGGGATACGGCACCACTGCAAACATAAGCTCAATTTGGTCGTTGTTTGACCAGAGTCTATTGGGAGAAAAAGACTCCGCCTTATTGTCTGCGGCCATCTCATTTGAGCTAATCAGCTTTATGTACTCGCAAACCGGCATTGGCTTTGCAAAATAATAGCCCTGCACGAACTCGCAGCCCATTTCGCCTAAAAAGTCCACCTGTTCCTTTGTTTCCACACCCTCGGCAATTGTGGGAACTCTAAGCCATTTTGCCATTCGGATAACCGAGGCTATAATGTTTTCTTTCCGACCTTTTATTGCGGAATCCCCAAAAAATCGCATATCGATTTTAAGCACGTCAAATTCAACGTCCTTTAATATGTTCAGCGAGGAGTAACCGCTTCCAAAATCATCCATCATTACAATAAAGCCATGCTGGTGAAGGTTCGCTATACTCTCTTGTATTACGGAAAGATGCTCCGTATAAATACTTTCCGTTAATTCCAAATTTAAAAGCTCATGGGCAACATGGTGCCGATCTGCGATTTCACACAAGACCTCCACAAAATGAGGATTATATAAGTGCACACGAGAAACATTTACGGAGATGGGAAATCGGGGCAGATTATTATTCTGCATTTCTTCCAGCAGGCAGCAGGCCTTTTCCCACACGAAATAGTCCAGCCTTACTATGAAACCGTTTTTTTCAAAAACCGGAATGAACTCTCCCGGTGAAATAATCCCCTTCTCCGGATGTATCCATCGCACAAGGGCCTCCGCCCCTGCCGGCAAATTGGTGTGCAAATCATACTTTGGCTGAAGATACAAGCAAAACTGCCCGCTCTCCATGGCGTGGTTCATTTCGTTGATGATTTCCTGCTCTGCAATAAGCCGCTTGCCCATCTCGTCGTCGTAAAAAGAAAGGTTATTGCTGAAATGCCCCTTTATCCGCTTTGCCGCCAAGTTCGCATTATCCAGCATCTGGCGTGGAGAAATGCTGCGGTCCTTTACAAGATAAATTCCAAAGGTCAGATTTATCTCAAAGGCAAGGGGATATTCCTTCAGTGCAAGGGTAAATTGTCGCACCTCTCGCTGCAGCTCCTCCACCTGGGAATATGCACAGCAAAAGGCAAATTCATCCGCCTCGATTCGTCCGTAGGTAGCAACGGAGAAATTTTCCGTTACAAACTTCTGAAGATGTGCTGCAATAAATTTTAAAAGCCTGTCGCCCTGGGCATTTCCGAAAAACGTGTTAATCAGGGAAAAGCGATCAACGTCAAACCGAACAAAGGCAAAATCCAGCTCCGGATTTGACAAAAGGATACTTCTGCTATCCTCGAAAAATTTATTTCGATTATGCAGCCCTGTAATACTATCATGCTCTGTCATGTGCTTTATCTTTTCAAGTGCAGCGTTTTCACTTCTTGCTATGGCGCTTTGAAGCCGATATTTAAGAATCTGCGGGTCATAAGGCTTAGGCACAAAGTCCCAAGCGCCTAAATTGAAGGCCTGCTTTTCGTTTTCCCGGGCACTGTTGCCCGTTGTAACAATCACCGGCACGCCGTAGCTTGGTGTTCTCTCAAGCTGGCTTAAAAAGGTATACCCATCCATGACAGGCATAACCAAATCAAGCAGCACCGCAGATATTTTTTCAGAAGAGCTGTCTAAAATATCCAATGCCTGCTTTCCGTTCTCAGCTTCCAAAACGTGGTAATCAGACTGCAAAATGCGGAATAGTATTTTGCGATTTACTTCGTTGTCATCGACAATTAATATTGTTTGGGCTGATTTTCTCATGGCTTTCACCTATTACATCTATTTTATGTGGTAAGCACGTGTTTGTCCGGTAAAAATAGTACATAAAGCTCTATTTTTAATATCTTCCATATTTCGCAAGAACATTTCGCAGTCGAGTCTGTACAGTTTTCGCTGCTGTGGGTTTATACAGGAAGTCGTCCGCACCTATTTCACGAAGCTTATGCTCTTGGTCTCTGTCCCCGTACTGGGTATTTGCAATAATTGCAAGGTTTTTGAATCTGCTGTCCGCGCGGATGGTGCGAATAAGCGTCATCCCATCCATGTTGGGCATCACAATATCTGTAATGATGGCAGCGACCCCGGGATTCCTGTCCAAAACACGCAGAGCCTCCTCTCCGCTCCTGGCAACAAGCACATCATACTCGCCCTCAATTGCGGCAGTCAACACGGCAATATTAAGCTCTACATCGTCAACAAACACAACCTTAAGCTTTTCCATCTTGACCTCCTGGAACTGTCCGATGTAGTGCTCCAATGCTTCATATAGCTTTTGCGGTTCAATTGGTTTTGCAAAATGTCCGTTCATACCGGCGTCCAGGCAGCGCTGAATGTCCTCGGCAAAGGCATTTGCCGTCATTGCAAGTATGGGAATGCTTTTTGCCTGGGGATGTGCGCTGTCACGAATGGCCCTTGTGGCCTCATACCCGTTCATAACAGGCATTTGAATGTCCATTAAAATTGCCTGATAGGCGTTTGGCTTTGAATGTGTAAACATATCGTAGCCCACCTGGCCGTTTTTCGCCACACTTACATGGAAACCCACCTTTTCCAAAATGCGAACAGCCACCTTCTGGTTTATGGGATGGTCCTCGCACAGCAGAATTCCAACATCATCAAAACGGCGATTGCCAGAATGGGGCAGTTGTATTTGCTCGGGGACGTCTTCTGTTTTCTGGGCAAATCGAATTGGCAACTCAATAATAAAGGTTGATCCGGCGCCCTCTGCGCTATTTAGCGAAATTGTACCGCCCATATAATCAACCATGCTTTTGGCAATAGAAAGGCCAAGCCCCGTTCCCTCCGTCTTTGCAACAATCGAGCTGTCTGCGCGGTAAAAAGCCTCAAAAATATGCTCTTGTTGTTCCGGCGTAATCCCTATGCCAGTGTCCGACACTTCGATTCGATAAAGTCCCAGGCTCTTATTCGCCATGGCCGTTTCCGTCATCCGGCAGGTGATCGTTCCGCCGGCCGGCGTAAATTTAACAGCATTGGACAGCACATTGCCAACCACACGTTGAATACGAACTGCATCGCCAATGCAATTGTCATGACGGATATCCGTATAAAGCGCCAAATGAAGCCCTGCACTTTCCGCCAAAGGCTTTATCCTTGTTACGCTCAGGTGAATCTGCTCTGCAACGGAGAAGCTTTCCTCCGCAAGGGTCATTTTTCCGCTTTCTATACGACTCATATCCAAAATGTCGTTTATAAGCGAAAGAAGAAGTGCCGAAGAATTTTTAATCACATGCAGGCTTTCGTCCACCTGCTGAATATCTTGCTGATCCTCCAGTGCCAAATCACACATTCCGATAATTGCGTTCATTGGTGTGCGAATATCGTGGCTCATGGCGGAGAGAAAGTCAGATTTTGACTTATTGGCATTTTGTGCAAGTGAAAGTGATTCTGTCAATGCCTGCTTTTGCGCCATTTCCTGCTGCACCAGCTCTGTAACGTCCACACGACTAAACACTACGATTTTATTCTCTCTGTCATATGCGGTAAAACGGGCGCGCTTGGTACGCTTCTCGCCGGTGTATTCCTTCATCCGGTAAGTAAACTCGTACACATCCCGCTCCTTGAGCTGTTGCAGGAGATTTTCAATGGACATGTTGCTTATATAAAGGTCCTTATCCTCCGGCACGATGTAGTACGTGGCGGTGCGCAACGCCGCCTTCTCGTAATCATATGACACTCCGTAATCATAGCCGTCCAATTGGTCGCCGATTCCCTTACTTTGGTACATAACCATCATACCGGTGGTAAGATTTAGACGCGCAATATAATCATAGTCAAACCGAATGGTGGCATCCAGCACTTGAGACTGCAGCTTATTTTCCGTCACATCGAAAACCGTCAAAAAGCCCACAAGGTCATTGCTGTCCGGGCTTTTAACCACTTCAATATTCATGGACACCCAGTGCGGCGTGGAGCTTTCAGGGTCCAGCATCATTTCGCAGTCCATGGTGTGCTGGGTTATCCCCAAGGCGAAGGCCCGCTCCAAACCGCTGTTCAAAAACTCATCGTAATACTGTTGACGCTGCTTTTTATCAAGAATAAGAGCACCGATTCCTGTGAAAAACTCGTTTCGCCCTGTCCCAAACCTCTCGCACAACCCAAGTCCAGTTCTATCCTCCACCTCTTCAATGCGATCTTGGGTAATGTTGCAGTGCCCTGCCAGCAGCACATTTTCTCCTAAATTATTATATCTTGACTGCACGGCAAGCTGGTATTTTTCTTTAGTCTCCACTTCGTCGGTAATGTCCGTTGCGCTGCCAATTGCATAGGTTGGCTCACCGTACCTGTCCGGCACCACCGTATATGTATAGCGCTTCCAGCGGAACCCCTGGTAATCGGAATTCCAAAGGCGCAATGAGTTTGTCACCTGCAACTCGCCCATGTCCAGTCGCTTATAAATATCACGAACTGTTTCCACGTCATCAGGATGAAAAGCATTCAACTTTATGAGGCTATCCGGCACATTATCAATTCTGTCATCCATGCCGCAGAAGTTTTTCAGCTCCGGATACCAAGGCAGCGTGTGCTGCTTAACATCATAAATCCAGGTTTCGATATTGTTTTGCTTTAGGATAGTGGTAAAGCGATTTTCCAAATCCTTATAGTCCCCAAGTGGCTCCGCCGTGCAGATTGCACGCTCCATCCCGCCATCTGCGCCCACGATGCCCGTAATACGAATCCGATACCACAGAAGGTTGCCATCAAAGGAGTTTACCTGAACCTCGAACTGCGCATGGGTTTTTCCGGCCAGCACGGAATTCACGCCGTCTATGTATATTTGTCTGTGCTCCGGTTCCACAAACCCCTGAGAAACAAAGCCATAAGGGAAATTTTCCGAAATTCCCGGAACATGGAATAGCTCTTGAATCGGCTTTGTGAAATACGCCGTTTTGGTTCTGCAATCAAAATGCCAAAAATAAACACCGGCATGCTTCATGGAAATCGCAAGGTCTTCCTTGCTTTCCATAAGCTTTTCTTCGGTATTTTTTTGCTTGGTGATATCCACAAACACGCAATAAAAGCATTGCTCCCCCTGCTCACCCACAATCAGTTGGGCCTTTATGGATATCCATTTTACAGTTCCATCCTTACAGATCAGACGATTTTCGTTTTCAACTGTGGTTTTTCCGCTCTCCAACTGAGCGGAGATTTTCTCGCTCATAATCGCCAAATCATCCGGGTATATAACAGCGGACATCTTGTTGCCCATAGCAATAAATTCTTCACGGTTGTACCCAAGAAATTCGTACAGTCCGTTGTTGGCGGAAACAACTGTCCAATCGTTATCGAATCGGCACTGAAATACCGCCCCGGGAATATTATTATAAATTCGCTGAATTTCATTGCTGCTGCGCTTTTCCTCAGAAATATCGGAAATATAGGTCACATAGGCAGGTTCTCCCTCCCAGTCAACGGAATGGGATACAGCCGAAAAATATTTTCCGAGACGTGGAATGTAAACCTCGTGGGGATTGCCCTCCTCCGCGGCATTAAACACCATGCAGTCAGAGCAGGGCGTCTTGCTTCCTCGCAGCACACAGTAGCAGGTTTTCTCCGTGTAGCTTTCTTCCCACATGCTTTTTAAGCTATCCTCCAACTGGCCGTTCAGATAAAGCAGCTTATGATCCTCTTTGCGGATAACATATATTCCGTTGGTGGAGTAGTTTGCAATCTCCTGATACAAGCGAGTCTCTGCTGACATTCCCATAAAAACGGCATACCAAATTGGCTGTCCATTTTCATGACCAATCATTTTTGCGTTTATGTGCACGCCCACAAGCCTGCCATCTCTATGGACAATGCGATAGGTACTGCGAAGAACGTCACCGGTTTTAACAACCTTTTGAAGCTCATTTATAAGCTTCGGTCTGTCCTGCTCATATACAATAGCCAGAGCGTCATCACCTATAAGTGCCCCATATTCCTCGTCAGTATGTCCGGTTAGCTCCCTTAAGCCCTGTGTGTAGCGCAGGGTTTTCACCCGTTCACCGTCCAGCTGATAAACTGCAATTCCACCGGAAATGGAAGTAATTAAATGTTCATTTATTTCTTCATTTTCTTTTTGCTTTGAAATATTGTGGAAAACGCACTGAATCAGCGGGCAGCCATCCTCCTCACCGATTTTTCTTCCCTGAAGATGTACCCACACGATGTGCCCATCACGATGGATTTTGCGGAACTCAAAATCCGCCACCGTATCATGCTCGCAGGCATTGCAAAGCTCCCGCACAACCATTTTGCGGTCATCCGGGTGTGTCATCTGGGCGGCATCGCCTTTTATAAGCTCCGCATACTCCTCCACAGTGTAGCCGGACAGTTCCGGCACCTGGCTTGAAAAGTAGACGGTTTCAAAGATGTCCGAAATCTTGTAAATAGCCACTCCACCTGGAATAGCATCCACAATTGCCTGATTCTTTTTCAAGGTATCCCGCAGCTTTTCCTCCAGCTCATGGGTTATGGCCGCCGGGTAGTATTCATTTTCAGTCTGCAAGGACGTGGGAACTGACATGTGCAGGGTGCTTATTTTGCTGACGCCGTTTTCAAGTACAGAGCTTATGCTCAGACGGCACTCAAGCTCAAGCTCACTATTGGAAATTTTTAGTTTTAGCATGGCAACGCCGACGGTGGCATCGTTAATGTGCTCCTGCTGGGAGAGATATTCGATTTTATACGGAGCAGGGTTTTCCGCAATCTCGCTTTCAATATACCGCTGAGCTTCATAAATCCCCTGAATATCCTCGTTGGCACCTGTGCCGAACCATGTTATATTTACAGCACAAAGCGTCAGTGCGGCCTTTGCGTCTCTCCTTATAAAATCCGCTTCACAAAATAGCTTCGCAAGCTGCAACGGCGAGTTTAAGCTTTCCACAGTATATCCTCCCTCGCAATTTATCTTTTTCCGCTTAGATATCCAGTAATCAAACCCTGCCGGTATCGGAAGGGTTTTTCAAATTGCCGTTATCGACTCTACATATAAGCTAACCTGTTCTTCAACATACGTCAGATTGTAATCCGTTTTCATGGGGCAAACTTTCTCCCTCCACCGACGCACACCTCTGTATGTATTTGTAAACAAGGTGGTACACGAGCCACAGAGAACGCCCTTTTTTGCGCAAATCATACATACTGTAATGCATCTGGCGCAACTTATGAAGGTCGCAGACAAGCAGAAAATATTTGGTTAATTATACCATATATTTCGACATTATACAAATTATTTTGCATTTTGTTTTACCTTTATTCCACTCGCTCCAACCTTATTCCACACGCTAAAACCATAAAAATGACGGAAGCAATCATTCGTATTATTCCCCTACCCAATAATGTATATAAAAACTGCTATGTATTGGTTCAAATCCTAATACATAGCAGTTTTTGGCGAACAATTTGTTCCGCATTTATGTTACCATTTCTTCGAGAATAAGAAAGAAGGTAAAGATGATTTATCATCTTTACCTTCTTTGGTGCGAGAGAGGAGACTTGAACTCCCACGCCATTTGACACACGCCCCTCAAACGTGCCTGTCTACCTATTCCAGCACTCTCGCATACCTGCTGCTTGTCAGCAGCGCAAGAGTTATTATAACAGAAAAGCGTATTTTGTCAATAACTAAGATTAAAAATATACCCAATTTTTTTAGCAGGGCAATTTGCCCGCAAACAAAGGACTTTTACTCCCGTAATTGAATAAAAAGGAGGACCCCGAAGGGTCCCCTTTTATTACAAAGTAACAATCTTCTGTGCGCCCCAGGTTTTCAGGGCATGCCACATCCATGCGCACAAGGCTGCAAGCAGCGCTGCGGCAAGCAGGCAAAATGCAGGGAAGCCCAGCACGCTTTTTGTGAGAAGATAAATTCCCGCCAGTGCCGCCACAGGAACAAGCCCGGCAAAATAGCCTATCATTGAGGATGCAGACTGCTTAACAACGACAGTGTCATTGTCCGCATCCATTTTTGGATAGCGAAGGTTTGCAATAAGCCCGAAAAGCGCCACACACAGGGAAAACACCATGCAAGCCAATATTATGGACGTACCATGTAAAAACGGCACTCCGTAAACAATACTCAACGGGATAAGGGAAATCAAAATGGATGGCCAGGTGATAAGGAGATTGACCATTACCTTTGCACGAAAAATCATCTCAGCAGGTACTGGCGATTCCTTCAGAATCCACAGTGTCTTTCCCTCTAAGCTTATGGACACACAGGTGGTGTCCGTAAGCGACAGCGTAAAGCCCATAAAGAGCATAAGCATTGGCAAAACGGCACTAATGCCTCCAAGCTGGGCAATAAACACCATGGCGCTGCCCTTTGCAAAGCAGCCGTAAATCGCACCGCCAACAAGTATAAGCATACCCACGGAGGTGTTCATTAAATAGATGCTTGAACCGAAATAGCGCCTTAGCTCCTTCTTAAAAAGAGCCGAAAGCTGACTATTGAACTTTACATCTTTAAGTTTGTAATCGCTTCTGGTGCTTCGGCTTGCAAGTCCACTTAAAATCTTTTTATACCTTGCGGACATGAGCCATACTACCAGCAAAAACGGCACAAGGCTTATTAGGCAGAAGCACGCCATGGACAGCCAGCTTGAGATTATTCCGTCTTTTAAAAGTCCAAAGGGTAAAAGCCAGCTTCCAAGAAGCGCTTCAAATTTATCCTTGCCTTCAAGAAGAATGGCGCCAATGCTGTTTACCCGCAGAGAAAGCACGAACACCAGAACAAAAAATCCAAAAGATATTATGGTCGAAACAAGGTTCTTTTTCGTCGAGCGTGCCGAAACCCAAGCAAGAATATAAGCCAGCACCGTGCACACCAAAGCAGCCAAAACTGGAAGAAAAATAGCGCCCAAAATGAGTCTTATTACAAATCCTACGCTAAACTCCCCACCGTAATAAATATATGCCGCTCCCGCAGTTCCAAGAAACAGTGCGCAAAAAACCAAACATTCAAGATACAGTGCCAGTATTTTAGAGAGCATCACCGAAAATGCGCTAACCGGCAGTGACAGCACAAGATCGCTGTCCTTCCCGCCGAACACAAAGCCGCTGGCGGCAAACAGTGTCATTACAACAGCAAGGAAGCAGCCGATAATTCCGATAAGCGGAATAAGATACTCAATAAGTCCGTTTTGGGAAAGAATACTTCCGAACATGAAGCTATATACGCCGGATATGTACAGGGAAATCCCCGCAAGGAACAAAAGTGCGCCTATTCCGCCCACCTTTCCCTTTTTGCCACCGCCTAAGCGCAGGGTGTTTAGAAGTGCTCGAAAATTAAGCTTAAGCAGTATCCAGAGCTTAGTCATGGACATGTCCCTCCCTTGCCAAATCAAGGAACACCGTTTCAAGGGAAGAATTTCCAACCACGTCGGCTGTTTTCCCTGTCTCCACAAGTTTCCCGTTCTTGATTATGGCAATTCTATCGCAAAGCTTCTCTGCAACCTCCAAAACGTGGGTGGAAAAGAGAACCGCCCCTCCCCTGTTGCAAATGTCACGCAAAAAACCTTTTACCGTAAACGCCGCCTCCGGGTCAAGTCCCACAAAAGGCTCGTCGAGTATCAAAAGCTTGGGCTCTCTGATAAGTGCACTTATTAAAGCCAGCTTTTGCTTCATTCCGTGGCTGTATCCGCCGATGGGGCTGCCAAGCACCCCTGTAAGCTCAAAAGCGTCGGCATATTTTTTTATTCTCTCGCGGCGCTGCTCCTTGGGGATGCTGTAAATATCCGCAATGAAAGTAAGATAATCTATGCCAGAAAGAAACTCGTAAAGCTCGGGGTTATCCGGCAAAAATGCGGTAACGCTTTTTGCTGCCACGGGCTGGCTTTTAATGGAGTGCCCGTCTATTATGATTTCGCCCTCGGTAAAATCAAGGATTCCGGCAGCACAGCGCAGTGTTGTGGTTTTTCCGGCGCCGTTATGCCCGATGAAGCCCATTATCTCGCCTGCCTCCACAGTCATGGATAAATCGTCAACAGCCTTTTTATTTTGGGTATAGCTCTTTGAAAAGTGGTTTATGGTTAACATAACTTTCTCCCTTCGGATATAAGATCCAAAATTACATGCCTTTTTTATAGAGTATATATGAATAAATCATGGGTAAAAACACGATAAGTGCTACGATTGCAATAAACAGTACAACATTTGCACCGAAAAATCCCATAAGTATAAGCGCCACACCCCCAAGCATGAATAGCACCCCGCCAAGCCTGTGGGTTTTGTTCCAGTTGTCCTCATTGTTAAGCGTCCATGGAAGCTTAATTCCCACAGTATAGTTCTGCTTTGCCTTGGGAAGATAGTTGCCCACCACCACCATTACAAGGCCCACCATTACTGGGACAATCATCTCAATGGGGATGTTGTGGCCCAGAGTCTTGAAAATAACCACATTGGGTACGATAAGCGTTATCACGGGAATTGCCCAAAGCCCGATGTTATAAACCGGTCCCTGACCATTTTTCTTCTTCGGGTCGTTATTAAGTGAAAAATGGACTACCAAATTAAGAATCGCAAGAAAAGCAGGAAGGCCAAAGCAAGCCAGTGCCTTTGGTGCATAGTTGTCCGCCGCTCCGCTTGTATCGAAATGAATCGGCATCAGCTCCGGCAGCTCGTCAAAATAAATCAGCGCCGGTACAACGGCCAGAACACATATAAAGGTTGAAATAAGTGCCTGCTTAGTAGCCTTATTTTTCATCATTCTTTCCTCCCAAATCAGCAAACCACAGCATTAACTCCTCTATAACCGAAGTATTAAGCTGATATATAACAAAGTTTTTCTTCTTACTTTCAAAAACGAGTCCCGCCTTTTTGAGCACCGACAAATGGTAGGAGACTGTAGCCCCGGATATTTCGAAGTTTGACGCTATGTCCCCTGCCGTCATACTTCGTTCCTTCAGCAGATCCAAAATTTCCCGGCGAGCTGGGTCCGAAAGCGCTTTGAAAGTTTCCCCAAAGCCTATTATAATCACCTCCCTGCGGTATTTCGAATTTCATCTAATTAGACGATTATCTAAATACTGTTTATCACGGGGCTTCAAAAATGTCAAGAGCTATTTCGAACAAATTCGAAATAGCTCTTGACTTAGTAGGCGTGTCTGTCTATGCCGCACTGTCAGAGTTCATTTTACCCTTAAAAACTGCGACCGCAATTATTGTTATTACCACAGCATAGCCGATAACCCACCACAGCTCCGGAAAAATCGAGCCAAAATCTCCACTTAGTGCCGCTCTGCCCGCATTAACCGCGTGGACAAAAGGCAGGGCGTTGGCAATACCCTCAAAAACGCCCCCCACCAGCTTAACATCAAACCACGTTCCAGAAAGCCAGGCCGAAAGATTTGTAAGTAAGGCTCCGCAAACTCCACCCACCTGCTTATCATTAAAAACGCTTCCGCAAAGAAGTCCGATGCCTATGTACACAATGGCAGCGGGTATCAAAACTACAATACTCAAAAGTATGTTGAAGCTTAGCTGCAGTCCTAAAATAAGGGCTACCGCAAAGCAAAATACCGTCTGACCTATAGCCATTGGTAGTAGTGGTAGCGTATAGCCAAAGATAAAATCTGCGCCGGACAGCGGCGAGGTGAACAGTCTCAGCATAAAGGAGCTTGCCCTGTCCTTTGCAATGAGCATTCCCGAAAATAGTGAGATAAATGATAGCCCGAACACCGCAATCCCCGGGGTTAAAAAGGATATCTCAAACATTTGAACCGGAATATTTCTTTGAATCAGCGACAGCAGCAAAAGCACTATGACAGGAAAGCCAAGTCCAAAAGCAAGGTTCAGCTTATCCCGCACCATTTCCTTCGTGTTGCGCAGGGCAAATGCCGTAATTCTCATTTTCTCGCCCCCTCTTCTGCAATGGTGACGAAAGCGTCCTCGAATTTGTCCGCCCTCGTCCTTTCCATAAGCTCCTTTGCCGTACCCACGGCGCAAAGCTTACCCTTGACCATGATCCCGATTCTGTCTGAAAGCGCCTCTGCCTCTTCAAGATAGTGGGTGGTCAAAATTACCGTAACTCTCCCTTTGAGCTTTCTTATCATATCCCACAGCTCCCGCCTTGCAAGAACATCAAGTCCCAGTGTTGGCTCGTCAAGGAAAAGAATTTTGGGGTCCGTTATAAGCGCCATGGCAATAGATAGTCTCCGCTGCCAGCCGCCGGATAGCGTTGCCGCCCTGTCCCTGGCAATTTCCTCCATCCCAAATTCCTTTATGGTTTCTGCTGCTTTAGCCTTTGCCTCAGGCTTTTTCATGCCGTATATCCCGCAAATAAGCTGAAGATTTTCTTCAACCGTCAACTTCGGTGCAACAGCCGTCTCCTGAGGGGACACATTTATAAAGCTCTTTATCTCCTGCTGCTGGGTCATCACACTTTGCCCGAGAAGCAGCGCCTCGCCCTCCGTAGGCTTGCTGAGGCAGCTAAGCATTTTGATTGTTGTGGTTTTGCCTGCTCCGTTTACGCCCAGAAGTGCAAAAAGCTCACCGCTTTCCACACTCAGTTCAAGAGAATCCACCGCAATTTTGCTACCATATTTTTTTGTAAGCGCCCGTGTTTCAATCGCTTTCATTCGGTTCTCCCTTCGCTAAGGTTTCCCTTATTTTCTCTGCAAAAATCGGCAGTCCCTGGGGATCCTCATTGGGCAAAAGCTCACTTCCCCGTCCGCTAAATATGGCATTTGCCATTTTCTCAAGCACAGCCTGCTGCTGAATTCCTATTCCCTTTTCCGGATGGGCAAAAATCATAAGGGACTGCCCCGGCTCAATGCCAAACATATCCCGAATTTCCTTGGGAATAACAATTTGCCCCTTTGCCCCCACCTTCACAGTGCCCATGTAGGGTGCAGCGTTTTTATCCATAAGCCCCTCCTTTAGTATAACTTGTATAACTTGTCACACAAGTTATACCACTCTTTTCTTCGCCTGTAAATATATTAGCGGAAGTTTTTTAAAAATTATGAGATTCTCCTTGGAAAAAGCATGGAACACTTTGCAGGCGCCTATTTTTCTACACGCCAAAAAATATTTTTTAGTTTATTTTTTCACAGCGTTTTCCCGAAAAACGGCCTTTTCATAACCAAATCAGCATACTTCTTACCAAACTTGTGCAAGGTGTCAGATTTCACGGAAGTGCCCATGTAAAATAAGCCATAACTATTTGATGGTTTTTTGATAACTAATCGGGGCATTAGCTCATACTTTCGCTTCATATGAGCATATGCCGAACAAAATATTATACTTTCATAGTTTCCGTTGATACAATAAAGTCAGAAAGAGGGAGAAATCCCAGGGAAAGTAGGTGGTTGACTTGAACTGCAAAGCACAGTCCATATCGCCGGAGGAGGCCGCCGACCTCATACGCTCAGGCGATTCGGTTTGGGTCGGAAATTCTCTGAGTGTCTCCAGCCCCTTCATCGCAGCCCTGATGCAGCGAAACCACCAGCTTAAGGATGTCACCTTAATCGGAAACGGTCTTACCCGGTCCGACGGAAGGCTTTTGGACAGACGGTTTAAGGATTCATTCAAAATAGTCTCCTTTCTCAGCGAGAATGGCGAAGAAACTGCCCTTGACGGAAGCGGAGTGCCCTATCTCCCACCCATGAACAGGGAATATTTTGACAGCATTTTCAAGGCATTCGGGATTAACACTATAGCCGTTGAGCTGTGCCCTCCGGATCCGGATGGCTGCTGTGACCCCGGCCCCCTGGACAAAGATTTCACCTTTATAATAAGCCGCTTCCCGGGCATAGAACGCCGAATCGCCATAATAAGAAGCGACCTTCCGGTCTCTGACCCAGACGATTCTCTGATAAAAATACCCCTTAACCATTTCGACTATGTTTGCCAAGGCTCTGCTGAATCCATAGTCCCTCCAGGCGAGAGAATGATGGCATAGAAAATAAAAGAAGAATAAACCTTTAAAATTATAGGAGGAATCATCATGACAAACAAAACATTTAACGGCTCAATGGTAGTAACCGAAGAATTTGAAGCTCAGCAGCGGGAAAGAAAAAACAACGCTCCTGCACTTAACGCAGACCCCAAGGAAATTTGTGAGGCTGTAAAGGCCGCTCTTCTCAAGTACGGTTCCAAGTTCGTGTCCGCCTCCGCCTCAACCTGCAGCAGCATGGTATTGGGCGAGCTCGAGCGCCTTCAGGATGGCAAATGTGCATAAGATGTAACCCCTCCACTACCCCTAAGCTAATAGAACTGCACTCTTTGACTGCATGTAGTTAACCTCGATTTTCAAGGAGCATAGTCTCTCTCCCAAACGGCTTTGCTCCGTCCAATCTCCTTTACTTTACCCCTATCCCCCTAAAAAAGAACAGCCCGAAGGCTGTTCTTTTTTTATTCTCCGCTGGCGCAAAAAGCGGCTAACGCTTTAATTTTTTCCTGTGCTGTGGTACAATAACTGTGGAGTTAATTGCCCTTAAGTATTAAATATTGCTCTCCCTTGCGGTGATATCACGTTTTGCATAAAAACTTTGTTCTTGGAGGAACGCCATGCACGACACCTTGGCAAAAGGAATACTATCTGCTAAGAACGGTATGAATGTGTATCGCGGCTGTACCCACGGCTGCATTTACTGCGATTCCCGCAGTAAATGCTACCAGATGAATCACATTTTTGAGGACATTGAGGTGAAGGCCAACGCCCCTCAGCTTTTGGAGAGCGCCCTTCGCAAAAAGCGTGCCCCCTGTATGATAAGTACCGGTGCCATGTGCGACCCTTACCTCCCCATTGAGAGCACCAGGCAAATTACCCGCCGGTGTCTTGAGATAATCGACCGTTATGGCTTCGGCGCAGCTTTGCTAAGCAAATCCGACCTTATCCTTCGGGATTTGGATCTATTAAAGAGCATAAACGCAAAAACCAAATGTGTGGTCAGCATGACTCTCACCACCTACGACGAGGAGCTATGCCGCATTCTTGAGCCTAATGTTGCCACCACAAGGGAGCGCTTTGAGGTTCTTTGCGCCCTTAGAGATGCAGGCATCCCCACCGTGGTGTGGCTTTGCCCGATTCTTCCCTTTATAAATGATACCACGGAGAATTTGAGAGGTATCCTTAACTACTGCGTTGACGCAAAGGTACAGGGCGTTCTTACCTTTGCCATGGGGCTTACCCTTAGGGAGGGAAACCGCGAGTATTTTTACGCCCAGCTTGACAAGCATTTTCCAGGGATGAAGGAGCGCTACATAGCCCAATTCGGCACAAGCTACGAGTGCAACAGTCCCAACTCCGCAAAGCTTATGGCACAGCTTCGGCAAACCTGCTCACGTGCCGGAATAATGCATAATCCCCATCAAATTTTTGATTTTCTTTCTAAATTCGAGGATAAGCAGTCCGGGCAGCAGCTTTCATTATTTTGACCTACGGGGTGAAGAATATGAAAATTTTCCATGCGGATATGAACTCCTTCTTCGCCTCCTGTGAACAAGCGGAGAAGCCGGAGCTTTTGGGCAAGCCCCTCGTGGTCTGCAGCAATCCCAAGGATAACGCCGGCATCGTGCTTGCCGCCAGCTATGAAGCCAAATCCTGCGGTGTGAAAACCACAATGCTGAAAAGGGAGGCGCAAAAGCTGTGTCCCGACGCAGTTTTTATTGCCTCCAACTTTCGGCTTTACTGTGAAACAAGCCGAAAGGTAATGGCCATTTTTGATGAGTTCACACCACGCAAGGAACCCGCTTCCATAGACGAAGCATATCTTGATATGACAGGCACTGAATACCTTTTCGGGGACAGTCTCAATGCGGCCCGTCTTATTCAGGACGCTGTAAAGCAGCGCCTTGGCATTGGCTGTTCCATTGGAATCTCCACGAATAAGCTTTTGGCAAAGATGGCAAGCGACATGAAAAAGCCTCTGGGCATAACGGAGCTTTACCTGGATGATGTTCCCCAAAAGCTTTGGCCACTCAAGGTATCTGAGCTTTTCGGCGTTGGCCGCAAAACCTCAGAAAAACTTGAATCCCTTGGCATAAAGCTTATAGGTGACCTTGCCCGCACGGACTACTGCGAGCTTCGGCGGCATTTCGGTGAGGCCTCCGCCTATTATCTTATGAATTCGGCAAAGGGCATAGGCCCCGAGGACATTGACACCGAGTCTTGGAGCAAAAACCAAAGCATCGGCAGTGAAATGACCTATGACCACAATCTTACGGATATGGAGGAAATAAAAAATGAGCTTCTTTTCCTCACCGACACTATAAGCTACCGCCTGCGCAAAAAGCATCTTAAGGCGAAATGTGTTACGATAAAAATTAAATACGGTGACTTCAGCGTCATAACACGAAGCCGCACGCTTCACTGCACATCGGACAGTACTGAGCTTTTTTATGATACTGCCTGCAAGCTTTTTTCCGACAATTGGAGCGGCAGGCCCCTGCGGCTTTTGGGTGTAACACTTTCCGCCTTTGACGATGACGCTCAAATAAGCCTTTTTAGCGACGAGACAATCTTTACATCTCCTGCCGGAAAAACCGATGCAGTTATGGATGCTCTTCGCGAAAAATACGGTTATGACGCCATCAGCCGTGGTTCTCTTTTAGGGCGGCGGCACAAGAAGCTTTAAATATTCCTCTGCAAAAAGGTAAACCCTTAGCTATGTATTCGCCGTCACACACAAAAAAGCACAGACGGCAAGAACGCCCCCTGTGCTTTATATCTATATAATATGTACTAATCCTGAATTAGTGAAAACCCCTTCGTGGGGTGGGACGCCTTGCCCTTATCGTTCATCAGAAGTGCCGCTGAATCCCCCGGGCTTATCCATTGATTGCGCAGTGATTCCGGCATGGCCTCATATAAATACTGTCCCAGCGTCTCTGGTGAAAATGAGAAGTCCCCGTTTACCCAACTATAAAAGAGCCCCACCGTGCCATAGCAAAAATGGGTAAGGCGGCATCTTTCCTCCTCGGTAAGGCCCGCTCCGCTCCTGCTGCTTTTAATCACCTTCTCCACAGTGTCATATGAGAAGCTGAAAAGATATGCCGAGTACGAGTTCACACCCTGAGAGCTGTAAGCTTTTCTAATACGTACGCTGTCCTTCTGCGCCATGTCAGCAAGGATAACATACATGGTTTCCCAAGACTTGCACTCCGGCCTTGCAAAGGCATTTTCCACAAGACGCCTGTAGCTATAATTCATAACGTCATACTTGTCGAGAAAATATCTGTAGAAGGTAGCCTTTGATATTTTGCTTCGCTTCGCGATCATCTCAATGGTTATCTTGTCAAAATGGTTCTCCAAAAGAAGGGCGTTAAAGGCTTCAAGGATGGTCTGCTTTGTGGAAATTCGCATAATCGTCTCCCCTTTTCGCTTTCTCCTAAAATGTTACCACGAATGGGGCAAAATGTAAATCAAGCATAATAGCGCAGATTTTCCCCCTTTAATCGTCATTTTCCATAATACAACAGGAACTTAAGGGCTTTTCTTCAGTTCCGCTCCCCACTTTGCGCTTATAATTAAGATTCTCCTTATCTCTCGCCACGCTTTTCAAGGGGTCTTAAAACGAATTTTTTTACTTCAATTCAAGCCGCACAAAGGAGGTGTAAGCTCATGGATTTTGCAGACGCTCTTTCCTATCTTCGTCAGATGAATTTAAGCTCCACCCTGCTTCGTCTTACACTTGCCGTTATATTCGGCGGCATTATCGGCATCGGCCGTGAACGCAAGGGAAGGGCTGCGGGATTTCGAACCTACATGTTAGTGTGCCTTGGTTCCGCCCTGACCATGATGATAGGCCAGTACCTTTTTGACATGCTCAACACCCGTTGGACTGATATTCTTCCAGCCGCAAGTGCCAATATCGACGTTGCCCGAATAGGCGCCCAGGTAATAAACGGCATAGGCTTTTTAGGTGCCGGAACCATCATTGTGACCCGAACTCTGGAGGTGAAGGGCGTAACCACCGCGGCGGGCCTTTGGACCTCCGGCTGCACAGGGCTTGCCATCGGTGCAGGCTTTTACGAGGGCGTGGCTCTGAGCTTTCTCATAATTTTTCTTGCCATGAACCTTCTTCCTAAACTTGAGGAATCCATAAATTCCTCAAGCCGATACATGAACCTTTATGCCGAGCTTTCCTCCTCAGGCGCTGTAAGCGCACTTATTGAGTCCTTAAGGGAGGAGGAAATCCAGGTTTTTGATGTGGAATTCGGCAAGGCTCACGGCCGAAGCACGGAGCAGCTTCCGGTTTTTATATCCCTTTATCTCCCATGGAGGCGTTCTCATCTTACAGTATTAAGCTCCCTTTCCCGGCTTGATGGCATATGCGCCATTGAGGAAGTTTAAAGGAGGTGCATGGCGTGCTTGCTTATTTAGATCCCATAAGGGACTTTTCCCTTTTGTCCGTTACTATACGAATAGTCCTGTCGGTGATTTGCGGCGGTCTTATCGGCCTTGAGCGTGAAAGAAAACGCCGTCCCGCCGGCTTTCGTACCCATATTTTAATCTGTCTCGGCGCTGCGATGACTGTTCTTACCAGCCAGTACCTCCTTCTTGTGCTGCACTACACCACCGATATTACCCGTCTTGGGGCACAGGTGGTTGCGGGCATAGGCTTCATTGGTGCCGGAACTATCATTGTGACAAGGCGTACCCGTGTAAAGGGTCTTACAACCGCCGCAGGACTTTGGACCTCCGCAATTGTGGGGCTTGCTCTTGGCGCCGGTTATTACGAGGGTGGAATATACGCCTCCATTTTAGTACTGATTGCGGAAATGCTTTTTTCCAAGCTGGAATACCGCATTCTAAGAAGTCCCCGAAAAAAGCAGGTGTTCATTGAATACGCTGACAGAAGGGTGCTGGACAGTCTAATCACGCACATAAGCGCTGCGGATGTTAAAATAAGTGACCTTGAGGTCACCCGACTTCACGGAGACGCAGGCACTTCCTGTGCCGTTTTGAATCTTACCCTAACAAAAAAGCACTGCAGTGACGACCTTCTTGATGAGCTATCCGCCATGGAGGGCGTTTTGAAGGTTCTGCCCCTATAAGCCACTCAGAAAATCATAGCTGCACTGCCGCCAATCTTACCCACCCAGCAAGCAAAAACACCTTACGATTAAAAGGAGCGAATACTATGGTTTTATATTTCAGTGGCACAGGAAACAGTCGACATGCCGCAAAACGCATAGCGCAGCTTATCGACGACGAGCTTTTTTCCATAAACGACGCTATAAAGACGGGAGACAATTCGCCCATACATTCTGAACGCCCCCTTGTGTTTGTAACTCCAACCTATGCTTGGCGTATTCCCCGTGTGGTGTCCGACTGGATGCACAGCACGGCTTTTTCCGGCTGCCGCAAGGCATATTTTCTTCAAACCTGCGGCTCGGAAACCCACAGCAGCATTAAATATTCTAAAGCGCTTTGCCAGTACTGCGGCCTTACCTTCATGGGCTTTGAAACCCTCGTAATGCCGGAAAACTATGTTGCAATGTTTGCTGTTACGCCCAAGGAAGAAATCCCCGCCGTGCTCTCAAAGGCCGAGGCGAAAATTGAAAAAGCAGCAAGGCTCATAGACGAAACCGCTCCCTTGCCCGATGAAAAGCAATGCCTTATAAGTCCCCTTATGAGCGGACCTGTAAATCCCTTATTCTATAAGCTTTTTGTAAGCGCAAGGGGCTTTTTTGCAAGCGATGCCTGCATAGGCTGCGGAAAATGCGAAAGGCTATGCCCCCTGAACAATATAAAGCTTGCAGACACGCATCCGCTTTGGGGTGATAACTGCACCCACTGCATGGCCTGCATTTGCTCTTGTCCCACCGAGGCAATAGAGTACAAGCGCAAAACCACAGGAAAGCCGCGATACCTTTTTCCCGAAAACTAGTCACACCCGATTCAGCCGCCACCACAGGAAGGAGCCACACTTGGACTACAAATTGCTGCGTTCAAACCGCAAAACCCTTGCAATTGAAATAACCCGTGAGGGTGATGTGCTTATCCGTGCGCCAAGGCGCTGTCCCCGAAGTTTGATTGACGAGCTTGTGGAGCGCCGAAGCGACTGGATATGCAAACACCTTCAGCTTCAGAAGCAGCGCAATGATGCCCATCCCGAGCCCGATGAGCAAAGGCGGCTGGCGTTGATCGAAGAAGCCAAGGCATATATACCCACCCGCATGGAATACTTCGGTGAAATCATGGGGCTCACCCCTACCGGCATCACCATAACCGGTGCTAAAAAGCGTTTTGGAAGCTGCAGCGCAAAAAATCGCCTGTGCTTTTCATGGCGGCTTATGCAGTACCCCCATGAGGCTGTTGACTATGTTGTTGTGCACGAACTTGCCCATATTGTACACAAAAATCACGGCAAGGACTTCTATCGGCTTATTGCTGCCGTACTTCCCGACTGGAAGCAGCGGAACGACTTGCTTAAAAAATAAAAGTTTGTGCCAGCTTGTCTATATATTTTATGCTTCAGGTTAATATCCGGCGGGATGTTAACCTTTACAAAATTTAATGTTATATAAAGATACACTTCAGCACAAACGTTTATCCTGTTAAGAAAAGGCGAAGCACAAAAACACGGCTGCTTTTGCCATGCATCTTATCCGGGTTTTGAGAGAAAAAAATTGAAAGGACTCGCATGCTCAAGACGTCATGCTTTTTTATTTGTCATGTTCAAAACACCGCATCTTCTTTTTATGGCCTTCACAGCCATTTTAACAATTCTATCCTGCATTAGGGTCAAACGAGGCAGTCGCCTTAACATGGAACACTTTATAAAATTCTGGGCAGTTGCAATATTGTTTTTTGACCCGGTTTATTGGATTTGGGAAGCAAGAACCTTTGGCAGTCTCAATTTTGCCACCACGCTCCCCCTTTACTTGTGCTCTTTATTTTGGATGCTTCTTCCTGTGGCTGCCTTTGCAAAGCCCGGACTTTTAAAAAGAATTGCCCTTTCAAACATATGCACCATCGGGATTCTTTGCGGAATCTTTGGTATTGTATTTAATGTGTATCTGAACGTACATCATTTTTTAAGCTTCGTGCCCCTTCGCAGCCTGCTGTATCACCTTATTATGGTTTTTGTGCCCTCTCTGCTGTGGGCAAGCGGTTACTACCGCCCCAAAGCGCTGGACAGTCTTTTGTGCTTTATTCCCATCGCAGTGCTTCTTATCCCCTGTCTCCTCTTGAACCGACTTTTCGGCTGGGACTACTGCTATACCGCCGGGGGCATCGGTACACCTTTAGAGCATCTTAGCTCCCACCTTCCACGCTCCATCTTCCTCATAATACTATTTTTAGGGCTTTTACTTATAAACTGGCTCATTTTTTACTGCAAGTCCACGAGAAAGTTCGAAATTAACAACTTTATCAGCAATTTTTTGGTGTAAGTGGAATCTTTCCACAGAAACTTGTAGTTTCCCTTGACGATTTATGATTTTGATGTTACTTTATTATCAAAACAAGGTTTAGTTATTATGAAGTATGTTGGAGGGTGCACCTTCTGTGCGATGAGGTTTTATGGTTAGAGCAGCTCGATTAAAACAAATTGAACAGTTCATCATCGAAAGAGAATTTGTCACAATCGATGAGCTGTGTCAAAAATTTGATATCCATCCAAACACCGCAAGATCCGACATTAAGGAGCTTGTGGACAAGGGCGTCGCCCAAAAACGCTATGGCGGCGTATCCTGCGCAAGCTCTGTTCTCCCCATGAGCTTTGATGAAAAGCAGCAAAAAAACATGCCGTCCAAGCGCAAGATAGGCCAGCTTGCCACAAAGCTTTTGGACGAGGACGATGTTATTTTTGTTGATGCCGGCACCACCACCCTCATGCTTTTTCAAAACGCCATTACACTGCCAAGACATCTTACCATAATCACTAACAACCTTGACGTTATCAACTGGACATATCAATCCACGGACTACACTGTTTTCTCCCTGCCCGGAAAGCTGAACCGCCAACTTAACGCCTTTGCAAGCCTCGAAACCATTGAAAGCCTTAAGGCGTATAAAATTCATAAGGCATTTATCGGCACCAGCGGCGTTTCCCCCAAGGGCGAGCTTACCTCAACCTCAAACATTGACGCAAAGCTAAAACGCACCGCAATTGATATCAGCGATGCGGTGATTCTTATGGCGGACAGCCAAAAAATAAATCACTCCGGCATGTTTAATTTTGCAAGTCTTGACATGGTGGACTGTTGGGTATGTGACAAGTCTACAAATGATATAGTGGCACTTTCACAAAAGCACAACACCCGTCTGATTGAATATGACGAAATATTGTCAAATCAGCTATAACTTAACAAATATTTTAAAGTACTCGTTGACAAGCGCTCCTTCAAATGTTATCTTTACAGTAATGTTACGACATTTGAAGGAGCGCTTTTGTTATATTATTGTTAATTTAATGTTTTATGCAAGCATCTTCTAACTGTCAAGACATTGGACCACTTGAGTTGCAAGGAGTAAATAGGAGGAAAGAAAAGATGAAAAAAATTATTGCACTCGTACTTACACTGGCATTAATTGCAGTATGCTTTGCAGGCTGCACACCCAAGGCCGAAAACACCGAGCCTGACACAAGTCCGGAAGTCTCCGGCGATGCTAACAGCGAAACCCCCGCTCCCGCAGACGTTATCCACATCCAGTTTGGTCATGACAACCTTCCCGGCGAGCCTTTGACCATGGCAGCCGAGTTCTGGGCTGAGAAGCTTGCCGAAGTCTCCGGCGGCACAATGGTTCTTGACGTTTACGATTCCAGCTCATTGGGCAGCAAGAGTGACCTTCTTGACCAGATGTTCGCCGGCGACGCCGTTATGGTAGTTGGTGACGGCGGTTTCTCTGCTGACTATGGCGTTACCGATATGGGCATCACCATGGGACCCTATCTCTTTGAGAATTGGGAACAGGTTGATAAGCTTGTTAACAGTGACCTTTGGAGTGAGCTTAAAGGTCAAATGTCCGACGCCGGTATGACCATTGTCGGTGATAACTGGCAGTACGGCGCACGTTCCACCATGTCCGTTTCCAAGATTGAAAGCCCCAAGGATTTCTCCGGTCTTAAGATTCGTGTACCGACCAACACCGTTCAGGTAGAAGGTATGACCGCAATTGGCGCAAGTCCCGTTGCCATGAGCCTTAATGAGGTTTATTCCTCTCTCCAGCAGGGTGCTGTTGAAGCAGTTGAAAATCCCCTTTCTACCCTTTTGGCAAACTCCTTTGACGAGGTCTGCAAGTATCTGACTCTTGACCGTCACGTTTATCAGATTCAGTTCGTAGTAATCGGCACTGACTTCTTCAATTCTCTTACCGAGGAACAGCAGGCATGGCTGGTAGAAACCGGCACCGAAGCCGGCCAGTATCAGAACGAGCTCATGCAGCAGGCTGAAGCTGACAACATTCAGAAAATGAAGGACAAGGGCGTTGAGATTGTAGAAATCGACCACGCTGAGTTTGCAGAAGCTGCAAAATCCTTCTATACCGATTCCAAAACCTCCAAGACCTGGTCCGAGGGTCTTTATGACAGAGTTATGGAAATCATCAGCAAATAACTGCCACTCACGATTGATATGCCGGAGCAATCTCTGCTCCGGCATATTAGTAGTACACCTTTTGATATTCGCACCCATAAAAGCGGAGGATAATTATGAGAAAGTGTAAAAACAGATGGCTTGAATGCTTTCTGAACCTTGATATTGTGCTGGGAGTCACCTGTTTGATGGTTCTGGTACTTGTCACTTTTTTCGGCGCTATAATGCGCTACTTCTTTAGCAAACCCTTTGTCTGGCAGGAAGAGGTTCAGGTTTGGATGATAATATGGACCATCTTCTCCGGTGCCAGCTACGCCTTTCGCTGCGGCGCCCATGTCTCCATCGAAGTTCTTGTGGAAACCTTTCCAAAAAAAGCGCAAATATTCATCGAGTGGTTCGGCTTTTTATGCACCACAGCCGTTTTGCTCTTTGTATTTATAAATTCAGTGAGGTTGAACATTCAATTTTATGATATGGGAAAGTTCACCTCAATTTTGAAAATACCCAGTTACAAAATCTACTGGGTAGTATCGCTGAGCTGCCTTTGGATGATAGCCAGCTACGCCTATCAAATCATCGGCAAATATTTCGGTAAGTCCTCAAAGGAAGTAGAAGAAGGAGGTGAAAACCAGTGAGTCCTGCCGTAACAGTCACCTTGATCGTTTTTCTTGTACTGATGTTTCTGAAGGTTCCGGTTTTTGCCGCCGTAATAGCGGGTACCTGTTCCTACCTTATTATGACCCCGGCTGTTAACAGCATCGTTGTGGTGCAAAAGGTTTTAGCAGGCATGAGCAGTATTCCCCTTCTTGCCATTCCCTTCTTCGTTGGTGCCGGTGTCCTTATGAACATGTCCGGCATAACAAAGCGAATAATGAGCTTTTGTGTTGCCATAACCGGCCGTATGGCAGGCGGACTTGCCCAGGTCAACGTACTTCTGTCCACCCTTATGGGCGGACTTTCCGGCTCAAACCTTGCAGATGCCGCCATGGAAGCAAAGCTTCTTGTCCCCGAAATGGAAAAGAACGGCTATTCCAAGGAATTTTCCTCTGTGGTAACCGCCGTTTCCGCCATGATAACCCCCCTCATCCCCCCCGGTATAGGCATGATAGTATACGGCTCTCTTGCAAACGCCTCCGTCGGCCGTCTTTTCGTTGCCGGTATCAGCGTTGGTCTTTTGCTTATGATCGCCATGATGGTTTTAAACTACGTAATCGCCAAAAAGCGCGGCTATACCTCCCTGCGTGAGGACAAGGTAACCGCAAAGGAATTTGGTCTGGCTCTTAAGGAAGCGGCGCTTCCCCTGTGCCTTCCCATCCTGGTCATCGGCGGCATAAGAATCGGTATCGTCACCGCTACTGAGGCTGGCGCTGTTGCAGTGCTTTATGCCATCATTCTTGGCTTTGCCTATCGTGAGCTTAACCTTAAAAAGGTCTTCGTCGCCTTTAAGGAAACCCTGCGCACCACAGCTACCATTATGCTTATAATCGGTGCGGTTTCCTCAATTGCGTGGGTGTTCACCAAGGAAAAAATCCCCCAGACCCTCCTTGCTTACATTGTTGAGGTCATTAACAATAAGTACGTTTTTCTTTTCCTTGTTAACATCTTCCTTCTTTTGGTGGGTATGTTTGTGGAGGGCAACGCTGCTGCGGTTATGCTCATCCCCATTCTTGCCCCCATTGCCTCGGCGTACGGTATAAGCCTCATCCACTTCGGTATGATTTGGGTATTCAACATGTCCATCGGCGGAATCACTCCCCCCATGGGCACGCTTATGTACGTTACCTGCGGTGTAACCGGCTGTTCCATAAAGGGCTTCATGCGAGAATCTGTTCCATATTTTATCATGCTTTTCGTTTGTCTGCTTCTTATTACCTTTGTACCCGACATTTCACTGGGCCTTGTAAATCTTATTTGGCCGGCATAACTTGCCCCGTTATACTTTACAAACATTTTTTCATTACTTGGAGTTTTTCACATGATTACAACAGAATTTATAGAAGAAAACAAAATAATTTGTATTTGCCGCAGGGTTTACGGCGAAAAGCTTTTAAAGCTTGCCCATGCTCTTTTTGACGGCGGCATAAAAATGATGGAGGTCACCTTTGACCAGATAGACCCCAACTGCAATCAAAAAACCGCCGACGCCATTTCCATGCTTACCCGGGAATTCGGCGACAGTATGCACTTCGGTGCCGGCACGGTGCTTAACTGCGAGCAGATAGACGTTGCCAAGGCTGCCGGAGCAGAATATATTATCTCCCCCAACACCAATGTGGGTGTGATAAAATACACTAAGGAGCTTGGGCTCATCTCCATACCCGGAGCAATGACCCCCAGCGAAATAATCACCGCCCATGAGAGCGGCGCAGATTTTGTTAAGCTGTTCCCCGCCGGATATTTGGGCTGCGGTTACATAAAGGACATTCTCGGTCCCATAAGTCACGTTAAAATGATTGCCACTGGTGGTATTAACGAGGGTAACCTGCGTGACTATTTGGATTTGGGAATCGTGGGTGCCGGAATCAGCGGACGGCTCACCGAAAGAAGGCTTATTGATGACGGCAGCTTCTCAGAATTCACTACCCGTGCAAAGAGCTTTGTGAACATAGCGCAATCTAAGTAATTTGGAGGCTTTAAAAATGGAACGCAAAAAATTCGTGGGCTTTGGCGAAATCCTTCTGCGGATGTCGCCGGACGGCTACCTTCGCTTCGCCCAGGCTGACCGTTTTAATCTGAGCTATTCGGGCGCCGAAGGCAACATGGCCATCGCCCTGTCTTACATGGGTATGCCTGCTGAAATGGTCACAAAGCTTCCTGACAACGACATAGGCCGCTGTGCAAAGCGGGTTCTGGATAAGTTCAGCGTAAAAACCGACCACATTGCCTGGGGCGGCGAGCGCCTTGGTTTATATTACTTGGAGCGCGGCGCATCCCAGCGCCCTTCAAAGGTTATCTATGACCGCAAGCACACCGCCATATCCGAGGCAAGCCCCGAGGACTTTGACTGGGACGAGATTTTTGCCGATGCAGGCTGGTTTCATTTCACAGGAATCACCGTTGCCCTCAGTAAAAGCCTCCAGGAAATCTGCCTTCAGGCCTGCATTGCCGCAAAGCGCCACGGGGTAAAGGTAAGCTGCGATCTTAACTATCGCAAAACTCTGTGGTCCAGCGAAGATGCCCAAAGGGCTATGAAACCTCTTATGGAATATGTGGACGTGCTTATTGCCAACGAGGAGGACAGCGAAAAGTCCCTTGGCATCAAGGCGGCGGATACCGACATAACCGCCGGAAAGCTAAGCGTTGAGGGCTACACCGCCCTTGCAAAACGGCTCACCGATGAGTACGGCTTTGAAATGGTTGCAATTACCCTGCGTGAGTCCATCTCCGCTTCGGTAAACAACTGGTCCGCCCTGCTCTACTGCGACGGCAAGGCACATGTATCGAAAAAATACACCATGCAGATTGTTGACCGTGTGGGCGGCGGCGATTCCTTCGCCTCGGGACTTATATATGCACGGCTAAATGACTTTGACCCTCAAAAATCTGTTGAGTTTGCCGCCGGCGCCTCCTGCCTGAAGCACTCCATAGAATACGACTTCAACCTATCCACGCCCGAGGAGGTTTTGAACCTCATCAGCGGCGACGGTTCCGGGCGTGTTGTCCGGTAGAATTGTGAGGCAAGATTTGAAAAGAGGAATACTCATAGACCAAAAAGACAACGTCGGTATTGTTATTGACCCTGTGGAGCCCGGCGATGTAATTGAAATTGAGGGCATCAGCATAACCGCTCTTGACTCAATCAAGCTTCCCCACAAGATTGCCCTAAAGGACTTCCAGCCGGGAGACTATGTTCTAAAATACGGCGCTGTGATAGGCTATGCCACCTGCGAAATAAAGACCGGTCAGCATGTCCATGTTCACAACGTGGACTCTGAGCGACTAATGAAGTAGGAGGTGCAAAAATGATTAGCTTTAACGGCTTTGAGCGCCCCACAGGTAAAGTGGGCATAAGAAACCATGTAATCATAATAGCCAACTGCAGTTGCGCCTGCGGAATTGTAAACCGAATAGCGGCACAAGTGCCGGAGGCAATTCCCATGATTCACACCTACGGCTGCTCAATCCCCGGTGAGTACGAACGCTGGCGGACGATACTTAAGGGAGTGTGCACTAACCCCAATATTTACGGCGTTATCCTTGTGGGCGTTGGCTGCGAAACCGACGATGCAAAGGAGATGGGAAAACGCATTCACGAGATAAGCGGCATGCCCGTTTTCTCCCAAATAGTACAGGACGACGGCGGCGGCGAGAAGGTCATAGACGCCTGTGTTAAAAAAGCCAGGGAATTTCTATCCGAGGCGGCGCAGTGCAAGCGTGTTCCCTGCCCCATCAGTAAGCTTGTTTTCGGCACAGAATGCGGCGGCTCTGACGCTCTTTCCGGGATAACCGCAAACCCTGCAATCGGCTACGTTTCCGATTGGGTCGTGGAAAACGGCGGCACCGCTCTTTTATCCGAAGCCGCTGAAATGATAGGAACTGAGGACATTTTGGCCCAAAGGGCTATAAGCCCCGAGGTCGGCGATAAAATCCGTAATATGATTGAAAATGAAGAGCTCGAGGTAAGAAAATACCTTGGCCCTGAAGCCTCAAGGATAATTGCCCGGGGCAATATGGAGGGCGGCCTTACAACCATTCAGGAAAAAGCCCTTGGCTGCATTAAAAAGGGCGGCAGCTCAACCATTATGGACGTTCTTTCATATGCCGAACCCATCGGAGAACGCAAGGGGCTTGTAATTATGCATGGTCCCGGCTATGACCCCGTGTCCCTTACCGGACTTTTTGCCACAGGCGCCCAGGTCATTATGTTCTCCACAGGCCGGGGTAATCCCCTGGGCTATCCCCTTGCCCCCTGCATTAAGGTTTGCTCCAACAGCAAAACCTACTATTCCGTGGGCGGCGACGACGGCGATATGGACATAAACGCCGGTGCCGTGGTAAGCGATGGTCTTTCACCAAAAGACTTGGGCGAAAAATGTATTTCATATCTCCTTGAGGTGTGCAACGGTAAAAAAAGCATGCCCGAAAAGAGAAACTATGGCGGAGCAATGTGTGTATTTTCCGCCTCCACCCCCTTATAAACAGAAAAGAATCAGCCGTGCCAAAAGCCTTGGTACGGCTGATTCTTTTATCTGCAAACACAGGTGTTCTGCACCCAAATCGTATTATTAAAGCCTTATTTTTCGTCCTCTGCCAATACTGTGTAATACTCTAAACCGTAAGCCTTCCGATTTTGCTTGAAGTGATACATGCGCTTGTCAGCTTCGCAAACCGCATCCTCCACGCTGCCATGTTCCTTGTCATAATAGGCACAGCCCACAGACACCATGGGAAGTCTCTTTTCCGCCTTGCGCATAAGTTCAATTTCCTTAAGAAAGCTTCTGTACGCCGTTTGCATAATATAATCATCCGTTTCCCGGCTGATAACACAAAATTCGTCGCCGCCGATTCGGTAGCATTGCCCTTGATTTGCAAAAACCCTTTTTATGCACTCCGAAATCGCCATGAGGCAGTAGTCGCCAAAGGGATGTCCGTACTCGTCATTGATATTTTTGAAATCGTCAATATCAAAAACGATTATGGAGGCATTTTGCCGTCCCTCTATGCTTTTTAAATGGTTATGATAAGCACGGCGGTTTAAAAGCTCCGTAACCCCGTCAATTTGATTATAAAGCTCACTGCAATACGTGTAGTAAGCGCACATTGCAAATGAAACACAAAGCCAGGATACGTGCACCTCCGGCACAAAAACTTGTATTGAAGTTCCAAGTATTATGAATATGACAAGGACGTATAAAACCACCCTATTACTGTTCTGATAGTGCTTTGCCACCTTCAGCGTTTCCAAAAGAAGGTACGAAATGCTCACACAGTATGCTGCTATGTACACCCAGAAAAGCTCCCCGCGGGCATAGACATTTTCCCCATCTACCCAGAAAATCAATGGATACCAAGAGGATAATATAACGATAACACTGTTGATTATAGAGGGAATCCAAAACAAAATGTTTTTGCCCTTCTTGGCGTTGTTTATAGCATATCCAATCAGCAGCGGTATAAGCGGAGCGACCGAAAAGCCGACAACGTTTGCGATAATGTGTGCAGTCCGATATTCGATAGACATATTTTCAAGGAAAACCGTGGCTATTTCAGCTAAGATAACAACGACTATTGCCAAAATTGATAGGCGGAAATAGCGTTTAAGTCTCGGCGTGGCCTCTTCGCTTTTTCTTATTATGCAATCCAAAATCAGTAATGAAATTATACAGATTCCGGAAATTGCAGTGTAGTTTAATTTCATCTTGTCCCCACCTTTGTGTTTGCGGAGCGTCTTTTTTCTCATTATAGCAAAAATTTTTTCTTTTGGACAAAATTTTTAATTTATATAAGATAATTAGCTGTTCATCCAAATTTTCAGGTAGATATTTAGCACAAGCACAAAATATATACCCGAAATAAATTCTCAATTTTGAGAAGCTGATGCCACCCATTGAAAAAAGCTAAACTTTGTGGTATTTTTTATACATTCCGGTTCAAAGCTCCGTATTTATTTTTATTTCAAGGGGAAAGGACAGAAAAATGAGCGTTACGGTTGAAGATGTTCTTGCTCTGCCCTCCATGCGTGGGGCGAAGGTCTTAGGCGGCCACGGCGGACTTGGCCGCACTGTGTCCTCAATATCCGTGTTGGAGTCCACCGATCCCGGCGTGCTTATTGAGGAGCTTTTCAATAATCCCGCCAGCCCCGACGATTTTTTTAACAGTGAGCTTGTTATTACCGGCTTCGTAAATATAAAAAGCAACCCACAGCTACAGTGTGCAAATATAAGAAGGCTTGCTGAGGGCGGCGAGGTGGGTCTTATCCTCTACTATGTCGGCGTATACGTCCCCGCTGTGGATAAGAGTCTTATCGCCGTTGCTAACGAGCTTGATTTTGCCCTTATCTGCATGCCGGAGAACAGGCCAGACCTTCGCTACAGCGAGGTCATGGGTGAGGTGTGGGAGGCAATCATCCGTGACCGCATGGAGGATGTTTTGCTTCTGCCCGAAATACTAGAGCGTGTTTCCCGTCTTTCCCCCCACCAGCGCAGCATGGAAACAGTACTTAAAATGCTAAGTGACCGCATTCGTGCAAGTGTTGTTTTGACCGATGCCGGCTTTCACATTTTAAACGAGGCCGTGTGGCCAAGAACTCTAATCCACAGCTTCGGTGAGAATCTTTCACTTTCGGAGCTGCCCGCTGCGGGGGAAGGACCGGTGTCTTATTCCGGACTTTCCGGTTGCCTTATGTATCGCTCTGAAATACTGGGTGAAAGCGGGCAAAAAATGAACCTTCTTGTTTTCAAGGAGGGAGGCCTTCTTTCCCCCGAAATTCTTCGGCAGGCTCTGGAGGTATGTCGGCTTTCCCTAAACCTTTTTAGCCAAAGCCATGACGAGGTAGCGGTGCGTGAGCTTGTTCGGGCGATACTTCAGGACGAACCACTTAAAATGCGCCGGCTGAGCGACATTTTCCATATCGATGTTGCGTCTATTCACACCATGTGGATATTAAGCGGAGAAGGTATTGCACAAACGCCCTCCCTGCCGGACAATATAAGAGGGCTTCTTTCCACCCGCTGCAAAACTGCCTTTGGCGACGTTTACGGCGGCTCTCTTGTCCTTTTCCTTGACGGGCCGGAGAGCCTGTCGGAGGCCAATCAGCTTGCCTCCGAAATTCTTGCTCTTCCGGAGTGTAGGGAAACAAGCCTTGTAATGTGCACAGATCTTTCCACCACCGGCGAGGTGCAGGCGGCCTATATTACCGTGCGTGACAGCGCCGCAGATATGCTGAGGCTATTTCCCTCCCGCAGGGTATTTCACTATCAGGAGGCGGAATTCACCCGTGACTGTCGAATTCAAATTGACAGTGGGCTGGAGGCGGTGTCAAAGGCCACCCGTGCTTTGTCCTCTTTAACAAACGACGGCGAGGGTCCGGATCTAATAACCACCCTAAGCATCTACCTCCTTGACGGCGATTCCAGTGTTACCAGAACAGCAGAGCTTATGTATCTTCACAAAAACACCATCAAGTACAGACTTCAAAAAACAGCGGATATATTGGGGTATAAGCCTGATAAATCCCCTGAATACTTCAGTCTTTACACGGCGCTTGCCATAAAACGCCTTATTGGCTGATTTGTTTATTATCACAAAAGCCTATGGGGGTCGGTTTTAAAATATAGTATATTTGAACTACAACCATAAATACGTATTTGTTTTCTTCCCTTGTATTTGTCCTTTCGGACAAATACAAGGGAAGAATTTTTTGTTTTTACGACAATTACAAACCTTTTTAGACGTGTTATACTTCCAACATCTTTGAGAGGATAACACTTTAGAAAGAGGGATAAACATGAACGAAGTTACTACCGGTTTCGAAATTAAGCCCGAGCAGCGTCAGGGCTGGGGCTCTATCACTATGGTATGGGCCGGCGCCATGATTTGCGTGTCCTGCCTTATGGTTGGCGGCGTTTTAGGCTCCAGTCTTACCCTGGGACAATGCGTTGTGTCCATACTGATTGGCTACGCAATAGTTGCCCTATACATGAGCTTTATCGGCATGCAGGGCTGTGATTTGGGTCTTCCCACATCGGTTATGGCCGGTGCGTCCCTTGGAAAAACCGGTTCCAAGTACATTATCAGTGCGCTTCTTGCCATAGCCTGCATAGGCTGGTTCGGTGTCCAATCCGCTGTGTGCGGACTTTCCTTTAGCGCCATGATTGAAAGCATTTTTAAGGTCAGCATTCCCGCATGGATTAGCATTCTCTTCTGGGGAGCCATCATGCTTATTACTGCCTGCTACGGCTTTAAGGGGCTAAAAATTCTAAATACCATCGCCGTTCCCCTTCTCGTTGCCGTTTGCCTTTACGGTCTTGTGCTTGCTATTACCGAACACGATGGCATGGCAGCCATCAAGATTTATGAACCTGTTGCCAACATGGGTCTTGTTTTCGGCATCAACTTTACCATTGCCACCTTCGCTCTTGGCGGCGTTATTTCCGGCGACTACTGCCGCTTTGCAAAAAGCCGCAAGGACGTTATTAAGAGCTCTGTTTTGGGCGTTATTCCCGCCGGTTTCTTTATTATGATGGTAGGCGCAATCCTCACAATAATCACCGGACAATACGACATTTCAACCGTCTTTGTCTCCTTTGGCTCCGTTGCCCTGGGCATTTTGGGTCTTTTAGCTCTTATCTGCGGCACATGGACAACCAATGTTACAAACGCTTACACCGGTGGCATCGCACTTAGTGTTCTTTTAGGTCTTGACGAGTCTAAAACCCGGATTCCCACCGCCATTGCGGGTGCTGTGGGTATAATCGTGGCTCTTGTCGGTGCTTTGGCCTCCGCTGGATTTTACACCATGTTCCAAAACTTCCTTTCCATTTTGTGCGCTTTCCTCCCTCCCTTGGCCGGCATTATGATTGCCGACTACTGGATAGTGGGCAAGGGCAAAAAGGAAAACTTTAAAATTAAAAATGGCTTTTACTGGCCCGGCGTTGTGGCCTTCGTCCTGGGCATTATCGTTGCCTGCGCAACGGGCGGCACCTTTGCAAGCTACTTCCCCGGACTGGTTGCAGCACTTCCCCTTTTGAACACACCCTTCTTCGTGGGTCCCATAAATGGAATTGTTGTATCTCTTGTTTTTTACAGCCTTCTCTCCCCCCTTGTCAAGAAGGACTAAGCTAAGGTAAACATTGCACAGCGGGCGGCTCTTGAGCTGCCCGCATGCGTGCGTTTCAATACAAAAAGGAGTGTATGAATTTTGCGAAAGATAGGATTAAAGGAGCTTGAGGATATTGCTTTAGGCGCTGCCCTTTTAGGTGCAGGCGGCGGCGGCGACCCCTATGTGGGCAAGCTTATGGCCATGAGCGCAATCAGAGAATGCGGAGAGGTCAGTCTTCTTGACCCGGAGGAAATTCCCGACGACGCTCTTATCGTTCCCATCGCTATGATGGGTGCTCCCAGCATTCTTATGGAAAAAGGAATCGGCGGGAACGAATACAAAACTCTATATGAAATGGTCTCCCAGTTCTATGGCAAGGACATCTATGCCTTCATGCCCATAGAAGCCGGTGGCGTTAACAGCATGCTGCCCATAGCTGCGGCTGCCCGTCTCGGGCTACCCCTGGTTGACGCCGACGGCATGGGTCGCGCCTTCCCCGAGCTTCAAATGGTTACCTTCACCATGGCCGGCGTTAGCGCAACCCCCATGGCGCTCACCGACGAAAAGGGCAACGTTACCATGTTCCGCACTATAACAAACAAGTGGACAGAAGAGCTTGCCCGTGCCGTCACCATGAGCTGCGGCGGCAGCGTTAGCGTGTCCCTGTTCTGCGTGGATGGCAAAATCCTTAAGGAATACGGTGTCAAAAACATTGTAACAAGAAGTGAAAAGCTGGGTGCCGCTATCCATAGCGTCAAAAATTGTGAGGATTCCCCAGAGGAGAACTTCCTTCGCTTCACCGAGGGATATAAGCTCTTCCGTGGCAAAATCAGCGACGTTCTGCGTGAAACTGACGGCAAATTCAACCTTGGCAAGGTGATTATGGACGGTATCGGCGACTGCAAGGGTCACACCAGCACCGTTACCTTTCAGAACGAGAACCTTTGCTGCGAGGTGGACGGCAAAATCCTTGCCACTGCCCCGGACCTTATCTGCATAGTTGACACCGAAACCTTCTCTCCGGTTACCACTGAGGCGCTAAAGTACGGCAAGCGTGTTCTTGTGGTAGGTCTTAAGTGCTTTGAAGCCTGGCGCAGCGCTGCCGGCCTTGAACTGGTCGGCCCCCGCTATTTCGGTATTGACACCGACTATATTCCTCTTGAGGAGCGTTCAAAGGGAGGTATTTGCTGATGTATAAGCTTGGTATAGATGTTGGCGGCACCAACACAGACGCCGTTATAATTGACGAAAACCGCAAAGTAATTGCGGAGATAAAAAAACCCACCTCCGGCGATATATATGAAGGTATCATGGGCGCTGTAAGCGCTGTGCTTGAGCTGTCCGGTGTAGATAAAAAGAAAATCGGTCAGGCAATGCTGGGCACCACCCAATGCACCAACGCCATTGTTGAGCGCAAAAGCCTTGCGCCCATCGCAGTTCTTCGCATCGGTGCTCCAGCCACAACGGGCATCCCGCCCATGGCAGATTGGACGGATGACATCCGTGCCGTCACAAAGGATTGGGCCATAATCGGCGGCGGCTTTGAGTTCGACGGCAAGGAAATCGCTCCTTTGGACGAGGATGCCGCAAGAGCCTTCTTTGAAAAGAACAGAGGCGTTGTTAAATCCATTGCCATCTCCTGCGTTTTCTCCACCGTGAGAAATGACCATGAGCTTCGTGCCGCACAGCTCTGTCGTGAGGTCATGGGTGAGGATGTTCATGTATCCATCTCCAGCGAAATCGGCTCCATGGGTCTTATTGAGCGAGAAAATGCAACAATTCTCAACGCCGCTCTTTATGCGGTTGCCCAGCGCTTCACGGAGGGCTTTGCCAAAAGCCTTGCGGATAAGGGCGTAACCAATGCCGACATCTATCTTTCCCAGAACGACGGCACCCTTATGACCATGGACTTTGCCCGCCGCTACCCAATTTTAACCGTTGCCTGCGGCCCCACAAACTCCATTCGTGGCGCAAGCTATCTCAGTGAGCTTGAAAACGCTGTTGTAATTGACGTTGGCGGCACCACCACCGACCTTGGCGTTATTCAAAACGGCTTCCCCCGTGAATCCAGCGTTGCTGCCACCATCGGCGGTGTCCGCACAAACTTCCGCATGCCGGATGTTATTTCCATTGGCCTGGGCGGTGGCTCCATTGTCCGCAGCCGTGAGGACGGCACTGTTAGCGTAGGCCCTGACAGCGTGGGCTATAAAATAACCGAAAAGGCTCTTGTATTCGGCGGCGACACCCTTACCGCAACGGATATCGCCGTTCGTCTTGGCATGGTTGAGCTTGGGGACAAGTCTAAGGTAGCTCACATCAGCGAGGAGCTGGCAGGTAAGGCTCTTTGTGCCATTCGCGAGCTTGTGGAGGATGCTTTGGATTCCATGAAGCTCTCCAACTCTGATGTAGACGTTATCATGGTGGGCGGCGGCTCCATCATCCTGCCCACGGATATTGCCGGTGCAAAATCCGTAAATAAGCCCCAGCACTTTGGAACTGCAAACGCCATCGGCTCCGCCATTTCCAAGGTCAGCGGCACCTATGAGCAGCTTATAAATTATGACGACATCCCCCGTGAAACCGCCCTTGAGCAGGCAAAGGCTGACGCCATCGAGCTTGCAGTGGCTGCCGGTGCGGTTCGTGAAACCGTGGAGATAATCGACATGGAGGACGTCCCCCTCGCCTATTACCCCGGAAATACCAACAGGGTAAAAATCAAGGCAGCCGGCGACCTTCAGGACTAATTTTGATTTCCTTCTTCCATCCTTAACCCCGGCAAAACAGGCCCGCATGGCTTCTGCCGTGAGGGCCTGTTGATATTACACGCAAATAAAAAAGGCACAGAACTGGAATCATAACTCCATTTCTGTGCTTTTTGTCTTTGGTATGCTTTGGGGTTCTCCGCCTTTCGTGTCACCGGATTAAGCCCGTTCCAATCTCCCCGCTTTTTTGTATTAATCTCCCTTTGCTTTTTCTTAGACAGCTTTTCAAAGGGTGTGAATTTTTCCATATGAATTCTCCTTTCTGTTTACAGGGTGCCATAATAGCAAAATTACAGCACCCTGTCAAATTATTATGCCCGCTCGCCGCCTTAACTACACCAAGTGGCAACAACAAGACTCGACTGAGTTTCCCCCGTCACAGGGAGAAAAGGTCGTTGAGTGCCTCGCTCATGGTGGGATGTGTGAAAATCTGGTCACGCAAAACCGTATAGTCTGCGTTCATGTCCATGGCAAGCTTCACAATGTTTATCATCTCATAGGACTCCTCGCAAATAAGCATAGTGCCAAGGATTTTCCCGCCGCCATCCACAAGCGCCTTTAAAAAGCCCTCAGTTTTTCCCATAACGTGCGCCTTAGGTATGGCAGTCACCGGCAGCTTAAGAAGTCTATAATCCAGCCCCGCCGCCTTTGCCTCCGTCTCATTCATGCCAACACGGGCAAAGGGCGTTGCCATAAAAACATTATAGGGAATGTTTTTGCGGCTGGCATTGGTGTAGCTTCCGCCTGTAAGCCCGCTTACAATTACCCTGTAATCATCAAGGGAGTAATAGGTGAACTGAAGTCCGCCACGAACATCGCCCATTGCGTATATCCCTGCCTGAGTGGTTTTAAGATTATCGTCGGTTACTATTCCGCCCCTCGCCGTGATCTCCACATTTGCGGCGGACAGATTCAGCTCGTCGGTGTTGGGGCGCCGACCTGTGGCAAGCAGCACAGCGTCGGAGTGGTAGCTGCAAGGCTCCTCGTTTTCCATGTAATGCAGGCCGCCACCATTGTCCACGGAAAGGATTTTCACGCCCAGCTTGAACTCTACACCCTGCTTTTCAAGAATCCTTTTAATTTCATCCGCCACATCCGCATCCTCACGGGGGAGAAATTTATCCCCGTCCTGGAATACCGTCACCTCTGCGCCGAAATTTGCATACATGGATGCAAACTCTAAGCCTATGTATCCACCGCCGACTATGGCAAGGCGCTTGGGAAGCCGCTCTTCATCCATAAGTGTATCGCTGAAATACACATGAGAATTGTTCTCAATTCCCTCGACCCTGGGCACAACTGAAACTGAGCCGGTGTTAATATAAATCTTATCGGCACTCAAAAGCATACGCTCAATTCCGGAAGCCACCTCCACAGTGTTTGGACTGAGAAAACGGGCGGTACCGTCTACCACCGTTATATTGGGGTTTGAAGCAAGCTTGTCAAAGTTCTTCTTATTCAGCATCGCCACAAGGCGTCGCTTTTCCAAAATCGCCTTCTTATAACGTTCTTCCGCCGCTTCAAAGGCTTTTTCGGGGTCTGCCGCCGATTTTGCGGCGCTTAAAACCAGCGATTTGGACGGAATGCAGCCCACATTTATGCAGGTTCCTCCATACATTTGAGATGACTTCTCCAGCAGGGCAACCTTTTTCCCCTGCTGGCCAAGATATGCCGCCAAGGTCTTTCCGGCTTTCCCAAAGCCGATTATCAGCGCATCATATTTCATCTTTTTTCAAGTCCTTTCCATAGAACAGTTTTTTGTCTATATCCCTGACTGTGATTTTTCTAAGCACCTCACGACCGTTTGAATCGATGGTTTCAAACACCTCGTCCATCACCTGGGACATGCCCGAGGCAATCTGGCACTCTCTGTCCACATCTCCTGAGCGCCACTTGATTTTCACAAGCGTTTTACCCACTGCATTGAAAATGTCCAATAGATTTGTTTTATCCGGATCGCCTGTGAACGCATATCCTCCGGTATGTCCGCTTTTCGCTTCCACCAGTCCGGCCTTCTCAAGCTTGGTAAGAATTTTTCGAACCCGTGCCGGGTTTGTGCACACATTTTCCGCTATTTCCTCGCTGGATAAAAATGTTTTCTTATGATTTAAAAATTCGATTGCGTGAACCGCCACAATAAACTCCGCTGTCATGTTATTCCCTCACCTTAGCTTCATTTCGATACCGTATCATAGGGCCAGTCTATAATGCCGCCAAAATCATAAACGGCTGTATATCCCAATGCCACAAGCTTCTCGACAGCCTCCTTGCTGCGCCTTCCCGAGCGACAGTAAACAAGTATTTCCGCAGCCTTATCCTCAAGCTGCTTTGGATCCTTGTCTCCAATTGTTTCATTGGGCACTAAAATTGCCCCTTCAATATGCGCCTCGTCAAATTCCTCCTGAGTGCGCACGTCCACAATTGTTATGGCGTCGCCGCTGTCTATTCTCGCCTTTGCTTCCTCCGCAGTAATTTTGTGATACTGTGCCTGAACGCTCTCTAAAGCGCCATTCTCCTGTTGACCGGAGTCTGCCCCCTCATTTGGGGAAACGCCTCCCTTTTGTGCTCCGCACGCTGCAAGTGCAAGGCAAAGCATTAGAAGTGTGCTTGCAAATATAGTTTTCTTCATGATTTTTCTCTTTTCTGCATATAACATAATTCCGCTTATTTGTAACCCGCAAGGTTACTTTTCATTTGTAATTATATTGGTTACATTTGCTTCTGTCAATAGCAGCGCACATTTTTCACATCTATTTACAATTTATACACTTTTTAATCCTTGAGCCGCTTTATTCTCCGCAGCCGCCTTCGATCTCACGCTGCAGCTTTTTTGTCAGTTTTTCAAAAACCAACGTGTAGGAACGCTCACAAAGGCCCTTCAGCACCTCCTCAGGAACTTCCCCGTCTAAAAACACGGAAATCCAGTTTCGCTTGTCCATGTAAAATCCGGGAACTATGTCCGAGTATTCGCTGCGCAGTGCCTCGGACAGCAGCGGCTCGCACTTCAGCGTAAGCAGCTCCCGTCCGGCATAGTCCTTGTGTTCCGGCCCGGGCTGGCAGGTAGCTGCAAACATTTTTCCGCCCACTTGATAGCGAAACCAGCCCCATTCGGGTTTATAGTCCTTCGTGCATCCCTTTTTCTCCTGCAGGTATGTATCCAACCAATGGTATTTTCCCATTTTGCGCTCCTTATTTTAATATCTAAAAAGGTTTGTTTTTTCTTATTATATCAGTGCTTTCCTAATTATTCAACGAACAGCCCGGTGAATAATTTTAATGCTTATTCTTAAACAGGAAATTGAAATATTCAAAACATTCTGCTATGCTTATCCAATATAAACCAAAATGAAAGAGGTGACGCCATGCTGCGCATTGCCATCTGCGACGATTTTGATGTGGAACTCAAGCGTATTTCTGCACTTACAAGGGAATTTATTGATGGTTGCGGTTTTAGTGCCGATATTCAAGAGTTTACTCATCCCGACGTGCTGCTTACAGCCTGCGAATCGGAAACCTTTCATATTTTTCTTTTGGACATCGTTATGCCCATGCTTAGCGGGCTGGAGCTGGGACGGAGCATCCGCCGCATAAGCACCGATGCGCAGATTATCTTCGTTACCTCCGAACGGGACTTTGCCCTAGACGCTTATTCTGTAAATCCCCTGCACTATCTTCTCAAGCCCGTGGATAAAAGTGCTCTTTTTACCGCCTTGGAGCTTGCGGTCAAAAAGGTGGATTATGGCGAGGAAATTGCCGTAACTGTGAAAACTCAAGGCGGGCTTCGCACATTTTCCACCGACAATATTGCCTTTTGCGAATATGTTCGCCACAGCGTTATCTACACCCTTGTTGGCGGCGAGCGTGTGGAGAGCGTAACCCTTGGCGGCAGCTTCTCCGAGCATATTGCCCCACTTCTTTCTGACCGCCGCTTTGTGCAGCCCCACGTTTCCTTCGTTGTCAATATGAGCCGTGTGGAGCGCTTGGACAAGGAGGGCTTCACCCTTCAAGGCGGTGCCTTCGTTCCGGTGTCCGGAAGGATGCTTCCGGCGGTGCGCAGTGCTTACATGAGTTATCGGCTTGGGGAGGTGTGATTATGCCGCTATTTGACATTGTGCGCTCCATCGTTACCAACGCAATGCTGGTAATTCTTCTCTTCACCCTGGCCCGCCCAAAATATAAGCCATGGACACTATGGACGGCGTTTTTCGCAATTGTTTTGCTGGATTTGTCCTTTAATATTTTCTTCTACCTTCGGGACGACTACACAACGCTGGCAATGGTGGACATTGCGTTTTTCGTTTTGGTGGGCATTGCCGTGAAGCCGCTTTTTTGGGACACTCCCATGCAGTGGCTTTTCAACTGCTTCACCGCCATCAACCTGTACGCTGTGGCGGTTGTGATAAGCTATTATCTTTGCGACCTCTTTCCCTATCCGCAATACGCCATAACAGTGCTGCGGGCGCTGCTCTTTGCCGGGGCAATACTGCTGTTTCGCCGATATTTGCGTCCCCTATACCGTCAGGTAGTTAAAAACTGGAACATCTATCTTTTCGTGGCGGCGGGGCTATTTGCAAATTTCGCATGGTTTTTTGCGTCCAGTGATGATGTGGAAGCCACTCTTATTGACTCGGCAGTTCCGCTTTTGCTATTGGTAATGCTGACATTTCTTGTGTATCTCGCCATCTTCCTATCCCTGCGAAAAACTCTGCGCGAATCCGCCCTCAGGGAGGAAAACCTAAACATGCAGTCCGACCGTGAGCTTACCCGCCAGCGGCTAACTATAATGGACGAGGCAGTGCAGCGTATGGGCATAATGCAGCACGACCAGCGCCATTTCAATCATACTCTTTCCTCGCTATTGCGTGAGGGGGAAACTTCCCAGGCGCTGGCGCTCCTTGATCGTCAAAATCAGGCTCTTTCACAAAAGCCACGTGTCTACTGTCAAAACGTGGCGGTGAACGCCGCTGTGTCCTATTATGCAGAGCTTGCCCAGCGCAAGGATATTTTTTGCGACATCCGCCTGAACATACCCGAATCTCTCGCAATCGATGAGCTGTCCCTTGCAACGGCGGTGTCCAATCTCATGGAAAACGCCATCAACGCCGTTTCCGCTTTACCTGAAAATCAGCGTATACTCAATTTCACCGCAGTGTACACAGGGCAGCTTCTATTGGAGCTTACAAACCCCTTCAGCGGTGAGGTGACGTTGGGCGAAAACGGTCTGCCCTTCGCTGTTGAAGACGGTCACGGCCGCGGCACTCAGAGCGTTGCAGCCTTTGTGAACAGTTGTGGCGGCGAGCTTCTCTATCAAGTCTCAGATGGGATTTTCCGGGTGAGGATACTGCTGTAAAACCACAACCGCCAGGCCTTGTCAAGATAAACTTTTCTAAAAATCGACAACATTAAGCAGGATTTTACATCATTTAAGCATAAAATATGCGCTCCCTTTTTTTCGTGCTATCCTTACCGCAGGACTACACGACAAAGAAGGGAGCGTTTTTTCATGCCCGAAACAGCAAGGCGGCAAACAGACCTGCCCTTAGCTACTCCAAATGCGGATGGAAATGTCTGGCCCGGGCAGTGCTGTCCGGCGTTCATCCCCCGCAGCGGAGCGACAGTCGGCATAAGGCAATGCTGGTATTGCCGTCACGCAGATTTTCATTTGACCAAACCCCGTGCTTTGGATGTGGGCGTTTGCTACTGGCCGAAAAAAATACTCGATTGAGAGAGGGAAAATCTATGAAAAAAAGAATTTTAAGCTTGCTTTTGGTGCTTTGCATGGCGCTGTCCCTGCTGCCCATGGCAGCATTTGCGGCGGGCAAAACCATTAATCCCACGTTAAACACACTGGAAGCGCTTTACGACGCCTTCGCACAGGCGCAAGGCGGTGACACGGTGCAGCTTACCCAGGATATCACCACAGAAACGGAGCTGCTACGGCGCATCCCCATAAGCAAAGCCGTAACATTTGACCTAAACGGTCATACCATCAGCTACCACGGCACAGGCACCAGCTTGAACGCAAGCAGCGGCCTTTTTTACATTAATTCCGGCGGCAGCCTGACAATAAAGGGCGAAACCGGCCATATCAATCTTGATCAAAAATACAGCGCACTGGTTCAGGTGAATGCAGGCGGTAAATTGATTATCGAAAGCGGAAACTATGCCCACAGCGGTGTATCAGATACAAACCTTATTATTAGCACAGGCGGCACAGTGGACATTAAGGGCGGCACGCTAAGCTGCACAAACGGATATGTATTGCTGCTTCAAAACTGCACACTTTCCCTCTCCGGTGGCACGCTTACCTCCGTTAACAGCTATGCAGTCGTTCTAAACAACGTGGCTGCCACTGTTTCCGGCGGAACTGTCACCGGCGGGTCATCAGCACCCACGGCTTACCTTGCCATGGGCAGCAGCCTTACCATGACTAAAGGCGAAATCAAAAACGTCGGTGCAAACATTGCCCTTTTGCTAAATTCCGATTGTATTGCCTCTACCATCAGCGGTGGCAAAATAACGGCGGCAAGCAGCTTCGGCGTTATGGCGTACAGCGCCTTGAGCATTTCAGGCGACGCAGAGATCGCCTCCGATTCCAGTGTTGCGGTACGTTCGGACGGTACGCTGAATGTAAATGGCGGCACAATCAGCTCAAATTCCGGCATGGCGCTCATTAACTCCGGTGACATGACCATATTGGACGGAACTATCCGTTCCGTCGCCAGCTACGGTCTTTATCACATGGCACCAGCAGGCAAGACTGCCACCATCAGTGGCGGCACCATCTCCTCGGGCAGCGCCCATCCCATCTGCAGCGTCAGTGAGGGCACGCTGAGCATCACCGGCGGCAGTATGATCACGACGGACGGTGCCTGTGCTGTTTTTAACAACGGCTCGGGGACAATAAATATAAGCGGCGGCTCCTTTGCCGCCAAGACCGTCACCATGGTCAACAACGGCACGGGCACAATCAGATTCACCGGTGGAACCATTGACAGCATTGCCAATTTTAGCGACGGCGGCAAAATAGTCATCGATGGCGGCTCGGTGAAAACCGTACAGGGTGCCATCCCGAAAAACAGCGATGGCGATACCCTACGGCAATACCCCATCAAAATCACCGGCAAGGCGAGCACCCCCATCGTTGACGGTGAGTTGAGCTTTGATAAGGCCGTAAAGTACAGCTTCTCCGGCGTGGAAACCGACGATGCGTCCACGGTATACCTTTGGCTGCCCGCAGGCCTGACCCGAGCCACCTATGAAAAAGAGGAAACCACCTTAAGCGGCGGCGTGGCGGCGGTGGGAGACACCACGGTTCTTCCCAACTTCACTGCCACGGTTAAATTCAAGTTGAACGGCACAGACTGGACAAGCTACAACGCCCAAGTACTGCTCTCAGCTCAGGCGCCAACACCCGGGGTGCGCATACCTTCAAGTCCCATCTACCCCACCGGTAATGCAGGCGGAGTGTACACCTTCTCCGGGCTGGTGGAGGGTGAGACCTACTACATCTGGGAAAAGTATATTCTGGGCTTCACCTGTCAAAGCGACACCCTCACTGTCACCTCCGAAAACCCGGAAAAAACCGTGAGCTACTACCAGACCTTCCTCCATCCCGGCACAGGCATTGAAACCCCCGAGGTGGAAATTACGGCCCTTGAGGGTGAGGATGTCAGCTACTCCACCAACTTTGTCAAGGACGGGTACAAGTTCAAAAACTGGGTTTATACCGACGGCGGAGCGCAATACAGTGCGGATGAAGTTTTGTCCATCAAAGGTATTAACGCCTTCTACGAGCTCACCGCCATGGGTGAGATTGACTATTATACCGCCACCGTAACAGTTCAGAAGGACAACGAAGTGTGGGCCGACCACGGCAAAGCCATCGTCCTGTCTCCCTCAGCCACCGACATTGACACCGAGGGCGCAACAGACGACCTCACCAAGGTAAGCCCTTTAGTGGCCACCTATTACGTATGGGCGGGCAGCGAATACACCGGTCAGACCATCACCAAAAACAGCAAAGACGCCACAGTGGATTATTACACAGTGACCGTGACAAAGGGCAATAACATTGAAAACGCATCTGCGGACAAGGCGCTTGTCCTTAAGGGCGGCAGCTCCACCATCACCGCCACACCGGCCACTGAGAAGGTCTTCAGCCGCTGGAATCAGGCGGATGGTACTCTATACAGCACCACGGCAACAACCGAGATCACCAACATCACTGCGCCGATTAGTCTCACCGCCGTAGGCGCTTTCACCACCTTTACCGCCACAGTGACGGTGAAAAACGGTACCGACATTTGGAGCAGCAACACTCGTAGCCTTGTTTTGTCCACCTCAGACAAAGAGATTGGCACAATTACAGGCACGCTAAAAGACGGCGTTTATACCTTCAACAAGCTACAGGGTACAAGCACCTATTACATCTGGGATGCAGAAACCGTGCAATACACAGGTGTCGAACTATCGGCGGGCAATCCCAACCAATCCGTCCAATATTGCACAGTTACAATTCCGGGCTCGGCTTTTGATGACTATAATTTCGACTCCATTACCGGCGGCGGCACCTTCCTTGCCGGCACAAACGTCACCATTACTGCCATACCACAAAAATATTACACTATGGCAAATGACGACTGGACGGTGGGAGCAGACGGCCGGACATACACCTACACTTTCCAAAGCATAGACACCAACTGGGGAACCAATCCCATGACAAGGCTTGATACATACCAGGGAGCGGTTACGCTTTCGCTAGATGGCAGTGCTTACGCCGGGCAGACAGTCACACTAAAGAGCGAGGGTGCGTCTGATGTCACCACCACCGAGGCAAGCGGTGTTTACAGCACCGATGACAATGCCCTTGATCCACGCAACACCTATAAGGTTTTTGTGAACGACAAGGACACCGGCAAAACCATCACATATACCTCGAAAGCCGCAACAGTGGAATTTTACACCGTATCGGTTACCGCCGAGGGCGTTACCGCCATCGACCCGGAAATTGTGCAGGCGGGCAAAAGCGTCGACCTCAAGGCCGAGTTCACCGACAGCCTTGACTTTATAGGCTGGTCTGACAGCAAGGGGACTCTTCTGTCTACCTCCGCTGCATTTACCCTAAGCAATGTGACGGAGCAAACCACCCTCACCGCCAAGGCAAGCAGCACCTTTGATGCGGTAATTACCATCAAGGGCGCGGCAAGCCGCACCATTACACTGAGTGACGGAGCGAACGAGGCAACCGTGAGTAACAGCGGCAGTACCTACACCTTTGCTGGTCTGCCCCTCGGAACCACCTACAAGGTGCTGGATGACGGCGTGGACACCGGCAAAACCGTCAGCAAAAACGCACCCAATGTTACGCTGCAATATTACAGCGTAACGCTGCAGAAAGACAGCGGCATATCCGTTGTCACCGGCGGCGGCACCTATCTCGCCGGCAGCGATGTAACGATTGGCGCAACCCCAGCGAGCGGCTACACCTTTAGCGGCTGGAGCGGAACGGCGAGCTTCGCCGCCGCAAGCGCCACCATCCCGGCCATCAATAAGGACTATACCCTCACCGCTTCCGCCTACCAAAACTATACAGGACAGACATTTACGCTGAACAACGATCAAATCGTCATTGAGGATTCAGCCAAAGCGGGAAAAATCAAGGTGACGCAGGGTGGCACAGTCACTGACGACATCGCCCCCGACGCGACCATTGCCATCACCGGCTCAAGCAATGTTGACGCGGCAATAAAGATAATTGCCATACGCGGCGCAACCATTCAACTAACAGATGTGACCATGACTGCTTACGATGGTTTATATGCCCATTTTAGCCCCATTCGCATTGCCCCCGATGCGGGATCTGTAAAGCTTGTTTTCAGCGGTACTAATTCCTCGCGTGGGTTTAGCGGACTTTCAAAGGCTAATGACGCTACGCTGACCATCGGAAGTGTGGACGGCACAACGAACCATTCCCTCACGCTAGGAGGAGTGAATACCGGCAGCACCGGAATTGGCAACGCTGAGAATACAAATGGCATCCGAAATATTGTCATCAACAGCGGAACGGTGAATGCTACCGGCGCAGCCAGCGGGCTGGGCGCATTCTATCACGCCACAGAGAACATTACTCTCAACGGTGGGTGGCTCAACTTTTATATTATTGGAAGCTGGAATGCTACCGGTTCCCTTTCCAATCTGACCATGAACGGCGGCACGCTGGGCTTCAACGAGAACGGTGAAAAGGCAGCAATTATCACTGCCTCAACAGTCACCGGAATCGTCTTCAATGGCGGCAGCATAAACGCTACATCCACCAAGTGTGCGCCTGTCAATGCCGCTGGCAAGGCCCTTACCGAGGTCACCGTGACCACCGACCAAATCAGCAAAGACGTCAGCCATCTTCAAATCACCAAGGACGGCGACGATACCTTCACCTACGGCACAAAGGATCTGTGGACAGATGCCAGCGGAAAGCTTTACCTCTGGCTGCCGGACGGCGACTACACCCTAATACTGGGTGATACGGGCAGCGATATTACCGTTCCGAAGGATACCGAGGTTACTCTGGGCACGTTAGTAAGATATTCCGTCAACACCCCGGCAGCGGTCGTCCAGCATGGTGTGACGTTCACCTCCGCTGCGGACAAAACCTCGTCCATAAAAGAAGGCGCAACAGTCACAGTCACCGTTGCCCTATCCGGCACGGCGACGAAAGCCGGAACTTACACCATCGGTCTTTCGGGAACAGGCATCGGAACCGTAGCAACGCAGACCGTTACCGTGACCAAGGGGCAAGCTCTCAGCGACAGTAAGACCTTCTCCTTCACCATGCCTGCCGCAGATGTTACTGACCTCGCCGTTAAAGTGACCTTCACAGAAACTGCAAAGCACACCGTCACCTACGATGCTCCCGACGCCACCGGCGGCAGCGTGCCAACCGGCGGCAGCTATTACGAAGGGGAGAAATACACCGTGGCGGGGAACACCGGCAGCCTCACCCGCACCGGCTACACCTTTGCCGGCTGGTCCGCGAACGGAACGGGCAGCATCAACGGCGATCAGAGCATGGACAATGCAGACGTCACCCTAACCGCCCTTTGGACGGCAAATACTTACACTGTGAAGTACAACGCCAACGGCGGCGCAAGCAGCATGGGTGACCAGACGCTGACCTATGACACGGAGGCAAACCTGACAGGAAACACCTTCACCCGCACCGGCTACACCTTCGCCGGCTGGGCGGAGAGCAAAAATGGCGTGAAGAAGTATGATGACGTCGCAACAGTCAAAAATCTCAGCAGCACAAGTGGCGCAGAGATTAACCTTTACGCCCTGTGGAAGCCCGACAGCTACACCGTGACCTTTGATAAGGGCGCTGAGGATGCAAAAGGTAATATGGCGGCTCAAAGCTTCCTTCATAACGCCCAACAGGAGCTTAGCCCCAACACCTTCACCCGCACCGGCTACACTTTCTCCGGCTGGAAGAAGGATGCAACAACAAGCTACAAGAACGGTGACAGTATCAGCGTTACCGCAAACATCACCCTAACCGCCCAGTGGACGGCAATCCAGTACGCCGTGAAGTTTGACGCCAACGGCGGCACGGGCAGCATGAGCAATCTTTCGTTTACCTATGACACGGCGCAAAAGCTGACTAAAAGCACCTTTGCCCGCACCGGCTATACCTTTGCGGGTTGGGCAAATAGCGCCACAGCTACTGCTGCGGATTATACAGATGAGCAGAGCGTCAGCAACCTGACCCCAGTGCAAAACGGCACCGTCACCATCTACGCTGTTTGGACAGCGAACACCTACACGGTGAGCTTCAACGAAAACGCCACCGGAGTCACAGGAGAGACAGACAGCAAGGAATTCACTTATGACGACACGGCAAAAGCTCTCACCGCCAGCGGCTACACCCGCAGCGGCTACACCTTTGCGGGCTGGAACACCAAGAATGACGGCTCGGGCACAGCTTACACCGACAAAGCCAGTGTCAAGAATTTGACCGTCACCAAAAACGGTATCGTCACCCTCTATGCCATATGGACGGCGGACATCTACACCCTCAGCTTTAATAATGGCGGCGGCAATGGCTCAATGACACCACAAGCCTTCGCCACTGGGGACACCACCGCTATAAGCGCAAGTGCCTTCACCAGGGCGGGATATCACTTCACCGGCTGGAAGGATGAAAAGGGTAACTCCGTAACCACCGTGGATGCCGTTGGCCGCACCGCTACCCTCACTGCTCAGTGGGAAGCCAACAGCTACACCGTAGAATTTAATGCCAACGGCGGCACGGGCAGCATGAGCAGCATGAATTTCACATATGACGAGTCTCAGGCTCTCACCAAAAGCACCTTCCTCCGAAACGGCTATAAATTCCTGGGCTGGTCTGAAAATCCCACCGCCACATCTGCCGACTATGCAGATACGAAGAGCGTTGATAATCTCACCAGCCTGCATGACAGCGTCGTCACCCTATATGCAGTGTGGCAGTCCGACACCTACGCCGTCAGCTTCAACGCAAACGGCGGCGAGGGCCTTATGGGAGCTTTGACCATCACAAATGGTCAAAGCGGGATTCTGAGTGCAAATGGTTTTACCCGTGATGGCTATAAGTTCGCCGGCTGGAACACACTAGCCGATGGCAAGGGCATCTATTACCCCGCCGGGGCCTCCGTGAGCTTTACCCCCGACTCCAGCGGCATAGTAACACTTTTCGCCATGTGGACGTTGGATGTGCGTTACACCATCAGCGGAACGGTAACTGATCCCGGTGCCGTTAAAAACGCCACGCTGGCCCTCATGCAGGGCAAAGACGTGATTGCAACCGGTAAAACCAACGGAAACGGCGAGTACATTATGACCGACATTGCCCCCGGCGTGTACAATCTTGTTGCTGAGAAGGACGGCAAAACTGTAACCACCCTTGTCATTGTGACAAACAAGGACGTGATTACCGATGTCACCGTTCCCGCAGCAAACAGCAGTACCCTTGTTGTGAGCGCCGACCCGGGCGAGGATGCGCCCAAGGTAGTTGTTGGCGGGTTGGACACCGTAGCCAGCACTAAAAAAGCAAGCATTGAGCTTACCGTCACAGCCAAGGCTGAGGATAAAAAGAACGGGCAACAATCCGCCATCCTATCAAAGCTTGGCGGCAGCAAGCTGGAGCAGTTTTTAGATGTTACCCTCATGCAGGGCGCAGCGGATATCGGCGACGACAACGAAACGGTGCTGGAGCTTATCCTCCCCTTCGACTTCTCCGGTAAAACCAACGTAAAGGTATGGCGAAATCATAAGGACACCGTGGAGGAATTTGAGGTACTAAGCAAAGAGCCGGACGGCAGCTTCACGGACAAGACCCTCTTTGCAGACAGCAAAACAGGGCTCATACATATCTACACCAGCCGATTCTCGCTCTACGCTCTGTCCTATCAGCAGGTACTGCCATCTTCCTCCTATTCCATAACTATAAATCCTGCTGAAAACGGCACGGTCAAGACCGACAAAACATCGGCTGAGCCAGGCGCAAGGGTTACAGTTACGGTAACGTCTAATGTGGGCTATACGCTTAAAAGCCTTGCAATTACAGATAAAAACGGCAATAGCATTTCCTACACCAACAACAAGGATGGCACCTTCATCTTCACCATGCCCCAAAGCGATATAAGCGTTTCGGCAAAGTTTGCAAAGACCTCCAAAATTCCCTTCATTGACGTGGAGGATACGGACTATTTCTTCGACGCTGTCATCTGGGCTGTGGACAATGGCGTTACAAACGGAACAAGCGCCACCACCTTCTCCCCCGACATGACCTGCACCCGTGCCCAGGCGGTCACCTTCCTGTGGCGGGCCCTGGGCTCTCCCGAGCCAGCTTCCACAAGCTGCCCCTTTAAAGATGTTAGCATGGAGGCTTACTACTATAAGGCTGTTTTGTGGGCAACAGAAAAGGGCGTTACCATTGGAACAAGCGCAGAAAGCTTCAGCCCGAATAACACCGTAACCCGTGGCCAAACCGTTACCTTCCTGTGGCGTGCGGCGGGTACTCCAACGCAGTCAGCGGCAAACCCCTTCCGTGACGTTCCCTCCGGTGCGTACTACGAAAGCGCCGTTCTTTGGGCTGTGGCAGAAAAAATCACCGAAGGCACTGCAAATGATACCTTCTCCCCTGCAAACGGCTGCACTCGGGCGCAAATAGTGACCTTCCTATGGAGGTATCTCGGGAAGTAATTACAAAAGGCAAAAACTAAATAAAAACCACCGCAAATAAAGAAAGCATGGGGCTGAGTCCTTCGGGACCCGCTCCATGCTTTCTTTATTTCATCTTCACCCGCTGCAAAACATGGTACTTGGGATGGTAGGAAAATTTCTTCTCATTTCCAGGCTCTCTTTTACAGGGACGCAGCTTTGAAATTGATGTCTGCTTTCTTAGCCTGAGCGCACAGCACATTGGTTTGCAGCTTGTATTGCTGCCCATCCTTAATGAAATGTGTGCCGCACTGCCGAAATTCAAAGGAGACGTTCTTCCTGACACATTGCTCCCGAATATCCAGCACCCAGTCATAATCCAGAGCTCTGGCAAGGGTGTCGGACTCGCCACCCACCACAACCAGCTCAATATCATCTAAATACTTTTCAATGTCGATTCGCTCCAAAAGGGGCTGTGCCGTGATGCACTTGTGCCTAATGGGAAGGTTTTGAAAAATCCCCAGTCTGTAGTCTGTGTTTTTCTGATTTTCCACAGTGCAGCAGACCACAACATTTTCATAGCCATCCCCCCAATCTCGGGGGATGCACTGCATAAAGCGGTCAATCCTTTTGGTCAGAAACAAAAAGGTGCAGTCTGGCCGCTGGCGAATAATCTCCCAGCACCGCCCACGCCAAGAGTCCGCTTCCTTCAGCAAAAAATCCGTTGAAAAGCAGGTATATACCAAGCCGGACTTCATTTTAAAGCTGCCGTTTTTCAGCCGCTCCACCGGCTTTTCAAAATCCTTTGTCTGCACGATTTCGCCGGTGTCCACTCCCCGCTTTGCATCACCCTTATGTATATAGCAGTGCAAACATCCCTCACTGCATTTTTTACAGCCTCTCCATGGATTCCACATTGCCATACTTTTCCCGCCCCTGCCGATTACATATTTAATAGTTTTTCCTTATTTTCATCTGCGCTGCGCAGCAAAAAGTCCGCCCACTTATCCGACGTGCGGCACGTTTCCGCATTATCCTGCCAAAAGATCAGCTTGCCAATGTAGAAGTCTATTTTATCCAGTACCCGCTCTTCAAAGTTTTCGTACCCGCATTGGACGACAATGGCTGTAAGCTCGTAAAAAGCAAGCCCCATGGCATGGGTCTCCACGTGCACAGCGGAACATCCCTGTCCAATTGCGTGGCACAAGGCGATATCGGCGGCATCGCTCATTCTCTTTGCCACCCCGTGACAGGCCAAAATTGCCTTTTTTGCAACCGGCATTTTAATTTCCCCGTGGGCCCATGCCAGTGAGCAATCGTGCGCCGCCAGAATGTCAGTCTCCTGGGGATATTTTCCCATCAAAAGTTGAAGAGGAATCTGCACGCAGTCCAGCGCCCAAAGAACCAGTGTCAAATGGGTCTGCTGGCAAATAAGATTCCTTAAGCCCTGCAACGATTCGCTTTCCCTAGAAAACAAAATCTTGTTCTTCCTCCGAATTTTAAGCTTTACGTCGGTAAACATGATCCTTTTATCCCCCTTGACCGCCGCTGTCTCTTTTTTTCAAGTTTAGCATATCACCCTCGAAAGAACAAGCGTCTATGGAAGCCTCTCATTTGCCGTGGGCTGGGTCTAAAATCC
>CAZJYY010000012.1:0-51228 GCA_964550315.1 uncultured Oscillospiraceae bacterium
GAGCTTGACGGCAGGCGTGAGTTCATCTGCCAGAAGGACGCCTTCCTCTGCGCCACCGGCGGTGTGAAGCTGGCTGCCACCATCAACAAGCTGAAAACCGGCTTTTTTGGCGGTGAGGGCTTCATAATGCAGCGTCTTTCCGGTGCCGGTCTTGCATTTCTTGAAATGGACGGCACTGTGGTTACAAAGGATCTTGCCCCGGGTGAGGTTTTGAAGGTGGATACCGGCAACGTTGCCGCCTTTGAAGCCAGCGTTCAGTACACAACCGAAACGGTTAAGGGCTTTAAGAACATTCTTTTCGGCGGTGAGGGCCTTTTCCTTACAGTCCTTCGAGGCCCCGGCAGAGTGTATTTGCAAACCATCAGCGTTGGCGAATTTGCAAGAAAGCTAATTCCGTATCTTCCCACCTCCAGCAACTGATTTTTACATAATTCATCCTAAAAGGAGACGTAAAATATGGGCCTTATTAAAGCTATAAGCGGTGCAGCAGGCGGCGTTCTAGCTGATCAGTGGAGAGATTATTTCTACTGCGAAGCCCTTAAGCCCGACGTTCTTGCCCGCAAGGGAAAAAAGCGCATTTCAAACAAACGCAGCTCAAACACCAAGGGCGACGATAACATTATTTCCAACGGCTCAATTATCGCTGTCAACGACGGGCAATGCATGATCATTGTGGAGCAGGGCAAGGTTGTGGACCTTTCTGCTGAGCCAGGCGAGTTTCTATACGACAGCTCCACCGAACCAAGCCTTTTTTATGGCGGCTTCGGTGCGAACCTGGGTGACACCTTCCGTAATATCGGAAAGCGTTTCACCTTCGGCGGTGACACCGGCAAGGATCAGCGTGTGTATTACTTTAACACCAAGGAGCTTATCGGCAACAAATACGGCACCGCAAACCCCGTACCCTTCCGTGTTGTGGACAAAAATATCGGCCTTGATATTGACATCGCCCTTCGCTGCTTCGGCGAATATTCTTATAAAATAAGCAATCCAATCCTTTTTTACACCAACGTCTGCGGCAACGTGCAGGACGAGTATAGCTGTGGTGAAATAGAAAGTCAGCTTAAGGCTGAGTTCCTTACGGCTCTTCAGCCCGCCTTTGCCAAGATTTCGGAGCTGGGTGTACGATACAGCGCCATTCCCGGCCACACCATGGAGCTTGCCGAGGCTCTTGACGATATTCTTTCCCAAAAGTGGGGCGAGCTTCGCGGCCTTAAAATTGTCTCCGTGGGCGTAAGCTCCATCACCGCCTCGGAAGAAGACGAAAACATGATAAAGGAGCTTCAGCGCAATGCTGCCTTCAGAGATCCCACCATGGCAGCGGCACATATGGTAGGCGCACAGGCAGCCGCAATGCAGTATGCCGCCAAAAACGAGGGCGGAAACGGTGCAATGGGTGCATTTATCGGCATGGGTATGGCTCAAAACGTAGGTGGGACAAACGCACAAAATCTTTTTGCCATGGGTCAACAGCAGGGAAGTGCTCCCGCTTCTGATACTTGGGATTGCGCCTGCGGAAAAAAGGACAACATCGGAAACTTTTGCAGTGAGTGCGGAGCAAAAAAGCCCCTTGCAGCCAACGGCTGGATATGCATCTGCGGAACGGTCAACAAGGGTAAGTTCTGCATGGAATGCGGCAAGGCAAAGCCTGCCGACGCTCTTTTATACAAATGTGATAAGTGCGGCTGGGAGCCTGAGGATCCGGAAAATCCGCCCAAATTCTGTCCCGTGTGCGGCGACCCATTCAATGATGGAGACCTTCGTTAACACCTTAAAAATATAGATTTGCTTTCCCGATAACTACGGTTAATTTTCGCTTTTTCGCATATAATTTTATGCTGAGAAAGTATATTATTGCGTAATGTGAGGTTGGCTATTGAAGGAACGGAAACAAGCGCAGAAAAGATTGCTTATGCTGGATACCCCGGTGCACCGGTTAATACCGAAAATGGCACTGCCGACGGTAATTGCAATGCTGATAACCTCGGTTTACAGCGTTGCGGACACCTATTTTGTCAGCTTCTTAGGCACATCTGCAACGGCCGCCGTTGGCGTTAACTCTTCAATAGACAACGCCATAATGATGGCGGGCTCTTTTCTTGCAATCGGTGCAAACAGCTATATTTCACGGCTTCTGGGTGCCAAAAATGAGAAGAAGGCTTCCAGTACCTTGTCCACTGCATTTTTCTGCGCAATACTATTTGGAATTGCCGTTGCAGTGCTTGGCCTTATATATAAAAAGCCCCTGGTGGTTTTTCTCGGTGCGCCCGAATCCGCCGTATCATACGCCATGGATTACGCCCAGTACATCCTTCTTGCCGCCCCTTTTATGACAGCTAGCTTTGTTCTTAACCACTGTTTAAGAAGCGAGGGGAGCCCTTTTTACTCCATGGTGGGAATGGGCATCGGCGGTATTTTGAATATTATCCTTGACCCCATCTTTATTTTTACCCTAAACTTAGGCGTTGGCGGTGCGGCAATGGCTACGGCCATTTCAAAAATAGTCAGCTTCTGCGTTTTAGTGTTCCCCTACGTGAGCCGACGCAGTCTTTTGCGGCTGTCGCTGAAAAAAATGAGCTTTGCTCCTGACATTGTAAAGGAAATAACCCTTATGGGTTCTCCTTCTCTTCTCAGAATTGGCTTCACAGTGGCAGGAAACGTTATAATGAACAAGCTTGCCGGTGCCTATTCTGACTCTGCACTGGCTGCCGTTTCTGTTGCGTCTCGAATCATGATGCTTCCGCTCTCTGCGGTTTTTGGTTTCGGCCAGGGCTTTCAGCCGGTTTCGGGCTACAATTGGGGTGCAGGAAACTTCAAACGGGTTAGAAAAAGCTATCGCTTTGCCTCCTTATCCATTGTTGCCGGAACAGCGCTTATTTCCATTTTGCTGATAATTTTTTCAAAGTCCCTTATCCTGGGCTTCACCGAGGATGACAGCGCTATGGTTGAAATCGGCAGGCTTTGCCTTATTTCAAGAGCCGTAACACTGCCCATTGGGGCATGGATAATAGTTGTAAATTTTCTTTATTCCTCAATGGGAAAACCCGGGGGTGCCCTTCTTATAGGGATCACGAGGCAGGGCTTAACCTTTCTTCTTACCTCTGCGGTTCTAAATGGACTTTACGGTCTTGAGGGGCTTGCCGTTTCCCAGGCAGCCGCAGATATTTTGGCGCTTTGCGTGGCAATCCCCCTTGCTTTGCATGCACAAAAAGTAATTACGAGGTGTGAGAGAGATGAGCTCCCACAACCCGAAGCAGAATAAATAACCAAAGGAGCTTAACTATGAGTACCAACATAATTACAATAAGTCGTGAGTTTGGAAGCGGCGGACGGACCATTGCCCAAAAAGTGGCGGAGAAGCTTGGATACAAGTTCTATGACCGTGCGCTTGTTGAGCGTATAGCCGAGGAGAGCGGCTATTCCCCCGATTTTATAGAGACAAGGGGAGAGGATGCCACCTCCACCAGCAGCTTTCTTTTTAATCTTGCCCGCTCCGGTGCCGGCGGAAATTTGGATGGCGGTCCGGGAATATCCGACAGACTTTATGTTATTCAAAGCAATGTTATAAAAAAGATTGCCGAGGAAGGCCCCTGCGTTATTGTGGGCCGCTGCTCGGACTATGTTTTAAAGGACAAATCCGACGCTCTGCACGTCTTTATTCGTGCCGACAAGAGCTTTAAGGCCGACAGAATAGTTCGGCTCTACGGGGAATGCGATGTTGCACCCTATAAGCGTCTTGAAGAAAAGGATAAAAAGCGTATCGTGTATTACAACAACTACACCGGCCGCAGTTGGGGCTTTTGCGGGAATTACGATTTGTGCCTTAACAGCGGAAAGCTTGGCATAGACGCTTGTGTTGACGCAATCGTCAAGCTTGCTGAAATTTAGTTTTTTGCATACTTTCATTGACAATACTGCAAACAGGTAATATAATAGCTATGCAATATTGAATATTACATTATATAATTTTACAAACGAAGAGGTATATACAGTGAGCTTTAAAATTATTGGAGACAGTTGCTGCGACTATCCTATGGAGGGCTGCGATTACCCGTGGATTGACCGTGTCGCACTATCTATTGACCTTGGACACAAGACCTATGTGGACGACAAGGAGCTTGATTGCCTTAAGCTTTTGAAAGCAATGGAAAGTTCACCCCACGCACCAAAATCCGCATGCCCGTCTCCGGGTGCCTTTGAGGAGGCTTATGACTGTGGGGCAGACGATATTTACGTTGTTACACTGTCGGCAAGTCTCAGCGGAACATATGCAAGCGCTATGATGGCGGCCAATATGTTCAAGGAAAAATATCCCCAGCGCAATGTGCATGTTTTCGATTCAAAAACAGCAGCCTCGGGTGAAATTTCCATCTGCGAAAAGGTATATGAGCTGGCCTCCTCCGGACTTGCTTTTGACGAAGTGGTTACAAAGGGCGAAGCCTTCATTGCATCCATGAACACCTATTTTGTTTTGGAAAACCTTGAGGTTTTCCGCAAAAACGGACGTTTGAACCATCTGCAGTCCATCATCACAAGCGCACTTAAGCTGAAGCTTGTTATGGGCGGCGATGAAAAGGGTAACATTTGCGTAAGGGGAAAAGCGCTCACCATTGACCGTGCGCTTAGCAAGATGGCTGATCAGATTGCCGAAAAGTGCAAGTCTATCAACGTTTCTGAAAAACTTTTATACGTTACCCAGTGCAACTGCCCGGAGCGGGCAAAAAAGGCCTGTGAGCTTATTGTCTCCAAGGCTGCATTTAAGGGTTACAAGATACTTAAAGCCGGCGGAATAAGCACAATTTACGCAAACGACGGCGGTCTTGTGGTTTGCTTCTGATAAGCAGCCACGGCAAGCGGCTTTTTTTGAAAAAGCTCTTGCAATTTGTGTAAGATTATGTTAATATGTCCAAGCTTGTGCGAAAACATGTTTTTTCGCCGGTGTGTCCATCTGGGACGGTCCTCTGGCGGGATTTTTACCGTGCAAGAACGTCTACAATGAAGGGAGGATAAAAAAATGGATCTTGTTCAGACTCTTTCTCAGCAGTACATGAAGCCCGAGCTCCCCGAAATGAACGTCGGTGATACTGTTCGCGTGGTCGTCCGTGTTAAGGAAGGCAACCGTGAAAGAAACCAGGCTTTTGACGGCACCATTATCGCCAGAAAGCACGGTGGCATCGGTGAAACCATCACTGTCCGCCGCATCTCCTACAACGTAGGATGTGAAAAGGTTTTCCCTGTTCATTCCCCCACGATAGTTTCTGTTGAAACTATTCGCAGAGGTAAGGTTCGCAGAGCTAAGCTTTATTATCTCCGTGACCGTGTCGGTAAGAAGGCAAAGGTTAAGGAGCGCGTATAATCGCATGCTGAAAGCGGCGAAAGCCCTTCAGAAAAGCAAAATCGGCGCAGCAGTATGCTGGGCCGATTTTTGCATATCAAATTCGAGGTAAGTTATGGGCAAAGTTCAGATGTCTGAAACAGTTGAGTTAGGCGCCATCCTGGCCGTCGCAGGCGGATTTATGGATGCTTATTCATATATATGCAGGGGAAATGTTTTTGCAAATGCACAAACCGGCAACCTGCTCCTGCTGGGAATAAACTTAGCGGAAGGGGAGTGGCACACCTCGGTGCGTTACTTTACACCTGTTATAGCCTTCTGTTTTGGTATAGTGCTTGCAGAGCTCATACGGCACAGGGGAAATAAGCCCGGTTTTCAAAAGCGGTCAATACTGCACTGGCGACAAATTGCTCTTTTGTTGGAAATGGTCTTTCTTGCATCTGTGGCATTTTTCCCGCAAACCATGAATCTTGCGGCAAACAGCATCACCTCTCTCGCCTGTGGCATTCAGGTTCAGAGCTTCCGAAAAATATGTGGTCATGGGGTCGCCACAACAATGTGCATTGGTAACCTCAGAAGCGGCACGGAAAGTCTGTGCAGATATTTTCAGCTTAAAAACACCTTCTTTCTACACCGTGCCATGCTTTACTTTGGAATAATTGCTTTCTTTATAGCCGGTGCTGTGGCGGGCAACTACGTTGTTGGCATTCTTGCGGAAAAATCAATTTTGGTCTGTACTCTTTTTCTTGCACCCGCATTTTTTATGATGTTCAAGAGTGAGCGTTCTGCCAAAGTATTCACTTGACGATATTTATCCTGTGATTGCGGTTTTTCCTTGCTAAATTCTGCTTGACTCGTTATAATAAGTTGTTATAGTCTGTGTCACTATGCAGCATACAAAGGGGGCGTCCTTTTTGGATAATTACAATAACAATGATAAAAACAAAATAGAAGGCGAAGAAGTTGAATCCTCGGGTTTCGACTATGAGCGTTTTGCTGAGGAAGAAAGGCTTGCTGAAGAAATGAGGCTTGCAGAACAAAAGGCAGCTGAATCTGCTGTAGAAGCCGAAACTGTGCCGGAGACGAGTTTGCCGGATTTAAAGCCCGCTGCAAAGAAGGAAAAGAAGCATCTTGACTCCGCCGCAGAGGTCTATGACTGGATGCAGTGTCTTGTGTCCGCTCTTTTGATTTGCGTATTGGTTTTTGCCTTTTTTGTCCGCATAATCAGCATAGTCGGCTCATCAATGGTGCCTACCTTCCACGATGGGGACAGCGTGGCAATTTCCAAGCTGTTTTACACTCCCAGTCAGGGGGATATTATCGTTCTTCGCAAGGAAGCCTTTCAGGAGGAGCCTATCATCAAGCGTGTAATCGCTGTTGAGGGGCAAACCGTAAACATTGACTTTGAAAAGGGAATAGTATATGTGGACGATGTGCCGCTGGATGAACCGTATATTAACGAGCCGACCATAACCGCCCTTGACTTTGATGGTAAAATTACCGTTCCCGAGAATCATGTTTTCGTAATGGGAGACAATAGAAATGCCTCCACGGACAGTCGCCGAAACACCATCGGCTGTGTTGACGAGCGCTATATTATGGGCAGAGTCCTCATCAGACTTTTACCTTTTAGCCAATTTGGGGTTGTAGAATAAAATGAATGAAAAAATGACTATACAGTGGTTCCCCGGTCATATGACCAAAGCCCAGCGTATGATTGAGGAAAACATGAGGCTGGTGGATGGCGTTTGCGAAATCATCGACGCCCGCATACCCTATTCCAGTCGAAATCCCGACATTGAAAAGCTTGCCGGCGATAAGCCGAGACTTGTAATTTTAAATCGTGTGGACCAGGCTGATCCCGAGGTCACCGCACTTTGGCGCAATTATTATAAGTCCCAGGGGCTTGCCGTTTTAGAGACTGATTGCAAAAGCGGCAAGGGAGTGGGCGGCTTTTCCACCGCCATAAAAGCTGTTCTTAAAGACAAGCTTGCAGCCTATGCCGCAAAGGGACAGGCAACCCGTCCCTTGCGCATTATGATTTTGGGCATTCCCAATGTGGGCAAATCCACCCTTATAAATAAGGTTGCAAAAAGAAAAGCCGCCAAGGCTTCGGATAAGCCCGGGGTAACCCGTGGCAAGCAGTGGATTAGCATAGATGCCGGACTTGAGCTTTTGGACACCCCGGGTATTCTTTGGCCCCGTTTTGATTCTCAGTCAGTTGGGGAGTGCCTTGCCTACACCGGAGCTATTCGTGATGAAATAATGGACAGGGAAACGCTGGCGGCAAACTTCATGCTTAAGCTGCGCAGCCTTTATCCCCAGAGCATAGAGCAAAGATATAAGTTTACCCCCCAGCCGGAGCAAAGCGGCTTTGAACTTCTTGAGGAGGCTGCAAAGAAGCGTGGCTTTCTCATCTCTCGTGGAGAGTACGATTTGGAGCGCATGTCTGCAATTTTACTAGACGAATTTCGTGACGGAAAGCTTGGCCGCATAAGTCTTGAACGGCCTGACACCGTTTACGGCACTGAGGAAAAAAGATAGTACGGAGCTGTGCGATGGACCTTTGGGCACTTGAAAAAGAAATAATATTCTCTGGTATTTCCCCCCTCTGCGGCGTAGACGAAGCGGGCAGGGGTCCTCTTGCTGGACCTGTGTGTGCCGCTGCGGTGATTTTGCCCCAGGGGCTGAAAATTGAGGGGCTAAACGACTCAAAAAAGCTGTCTGAAAAAAGGCGTGAGCGGCTTTTTTCGGAAATTTGCGATAAAGCCCTTGCCTACGGCATAGCCTTCGCCTCGGTTGAGGAAATTGAGGAGCTTAACATTTTAGGCGCCACCTATCTTGCCATGAATCGTGCAATATCAATGCTTTGCGTCACCCCTGCGCTGGCACTTATCGATGGCAACAGATGCGAGGGCATTAAATTTCCCTGCAAAACTATCGTTGGCGGCGACGGCCTTTGCGCAAGCATTGCCTCGGCGTCAATCCTCGCCAAGGTAAGCCGTGACAGGCTTATGTACGACTATGACAAAAAGTACCCGGAATACGGCTTTTCCTCTCACAAGGGCTATGGTACAAAGGCGCATTATGCAGCCCTCCGGGAGTACGGGCTTTCACCCATACATCGTCCCTCCTTTTTGAAAAAGGGACTGCACGGGGAGCAGGAATAATGGACAAAAAGCTTGTTGGCCGCTGGGGTGAGCAGCTTGCCGCCGATTATCTTAAGAAAAAGCGCTGCAAAATAATAGGCTTAAACTACTCCTGCCGCTTCGGGGAAATCGACGTGATCGCCGAAAGCAGGGAGTACATAATATTTGCGGAGGTCAAGCTTCGCAAGGACAACAGCTTTGCTGACGCAAGGGAGTTTGTCACCCGCTCTAAGCAGGAGCGCCTGATTAAAACCGCATCCCTTTGGCTTTCTCAGAATGAAACAAAGCTTCAGCCCCGCTTCGATGTTATCGAAATATATGCCCCACAGGGAGTCAACTCAAAGGACATTAAAATAAATCACATAGAAAACGCATTTCAGTAAGGAGCAAGCCCATGAAGTATTACAGCACCAGAAACAGCACTCTTAAAGTTTCCGCAGCCCAAGCAATTGCCCAGGGACTTGCCTCTGACGGCGGTCTTTTTGTGCCGGAAAGCATCCCACAAGTTTCAATTGAGGAAATAAAAGCGCTTTGTGCTATGGACTATCGCCTTCGTGCGGTGGATATTATGGGGCGCTATCTTGAAGAATTTTCCGAAGATGAATTGACGGGCTTTGTAAACGACGCTTATTCCGAAAATTACGACAGCCGTGAAATTGCTCCTGTGCACTTTGTTGATGATAAAACCGGCTTTTTGGAGCTTTGGCACGGCCCCACCTGCGCATTTAAGGACATGGCTCTGCAAATGCTGCCCAGACTTTTGACCGCTTCTCTTAAAAAACTGGGGGAGGAGCGCAGAGCCTGCATTCTTGTTGCCACCTCCGGCGACACGGGCAAGGCGGCTCTTGAGGGCTTTGCCGATGTGGTGGGAACGTCAATTGTGGTTTTCTATCCCCGTGACGGCGTTTCTGATGTGCAGAAGCTTCAAATGACCACACAGCGGGGCGAAAATGTCCTTGTAAGTGCAGTGGAGGGGAACTTTGATGATGCCCAAAACGGCGTTAAGCTTATCTTTGGAGACAAGAATTTTGCAGAAAAGCTAAACGAAAACGGCGTTTTTCTTTCCTCCGCAAACTCCATTAACTGGGGACGTCTTTTGCCCCAGGTGGTATATTACTTCTCCGCATACTGCGACTATGTAAATTCGGGTAAGATAAAGCTGGGTGACGCCCTTGACTTTTGTGTTCCCACCGGAAACTTCGGTGACATACTCGCCGGCTGGTACGCAAAGAAGATGGGCCTTCCCGTAAGAAAGCTTATTTGCGCCTCTAACAGCAACAATGTGCTTACAGATTTTATAAATACCGGTATCTACGACCGGAATCGTGACTTTTTCACCACGATTTCTCCTTCAATGGATATTCTTGTATCTTCCAATCTTGAGCGTCTTTTATACATGCTCTCCGACGACGGGCATGTTAAGACCTGGATGAACGAGCTTAAAAGCAGCGGTAGATATAACGTTGGCAGCGATGTTCTCGGAGCAATAAAAGCGGATTATGGCTGCGGTTGCTGCGGCGATGACGAAGCAAAGGCGCAGATAAAATCCGTTTATGACAGGCATGCCTATCTTATGGATCCCCACACAGCGGACGCATATGCCGTTTTGAAAAAGCTTCGCAGTAGCGGCGAAGCTTTCCCCACGGTTATCGTGTCCACAGCAAGCCCATTCAAATTCTGCGACAGTGTGCTTGACGCCCTGGGTGAAAAATCCGATTTACCGGGAGACAAGCTTATCGGCGAACTTTCAAGGCTCTGCAATATTCCCGCCCCAAAGCCCCTTGAGGGTCTTGGCGGCAGGGAAGTACGCTTCAGAGGCTGTACGGCAAAGGAAAACATGCCCGACGTGGTGCTTGGTTACCTGACAAATATGTAAGGAACGCCCACGGCGTTCCCTGCTTAATGCTTAGTGGCAGCAGCCGTCTTTGGGCGCAAAGGTGTTGCAATAGGTTTCGACCTTGTTCTCTGCCTGTCTGTTTTCAACGTCGATTTTAGGGGCGTTGCAGCAATCGCCAGAGGTGTTGTGGACACAATTGGCAACGCAGCACTTAACGCCGTTCAGGCAGCCTGCATGATTTTGATTGTTATTCATAATTTTGCCTCCGATTTACTCTATTTCCGGCAGCGCCGGTTTTAATAGTATCATCGGAAAACAAAAAATTATTCCGGAGGGACAGTATGGCGCTTTATGCTATCGGCGATTTGCACCTTTCGTTTTCAACAAATAAGCCGATGGATATTTTCGGTCCAAAATGGGAGAATCATGCCGAGAAGCTTCGTGAGACGTTTTCTTTGCTTACGCCGAATGACATCACCGTTATCTGCGGCGATATATCCTGGGGAATGGATTTTCCGGACTGCCTTGAGGATTTTCTTTTTATTGACCGGCTTCCCGGAAAAAAGATAATCCTAAAAGGAAACCACGATTATTGGTGGAACACCCTTACAAAAACCAAGGCCTTTTTCGCCGCAAACGAAATAAACACAATAGACGTGCTTAACAACAACTGCTTTTTTTATGGCGACGATATTGCGATTTGCGGCACACGGGGCTGGTTTTTTGAGGAGGAGACAGGTTCTTCCCACGACAGGAAAATTTTAAACCGTGAGCTTATGCGCCTTGAAACCTCTCTTAAGGCAGCGGCGAACAGGCAGAAATTTGTTTTTCTTCATTATCCGCCCAAGTACGGAAGCTATGAATGTCCGGAAATTTTGGATCTTTTGGATGCCTACGATGTCCGCCTTTGCTGCGCAGGACACATACATGGACAGGGTCTGCGCCAGGTCTTTGAAGGTAAGTACAGAGGCGTGGAGCACCGATTGGTTTCTGCGGATTATGTGGATTTTGCACCGCAAAGGATTGCAAATTAAGGGATTATTCATAAAAAGTATTTGCATTTGACATATATATCTGTTACAATGCAGTTTGTACAATTTTGTCAGCATCGGAGAATTGTCCCCGATGAAAATAGTAGGAGGAAGTTACCCCATGATCGTCAAAAACGTTGAAAAGAAAGAACACAACGCAGTATCCTTCCAGGTCGAACTGACCGCTGAAGAATTTGAAAAGGCCGTAAATGCTGCATATCTTAAGAATAGAAAGGACATCTCCGTACCCGGCTTCCGCAAGGGTAAGGCTCCCAGAATGGTCATTGAGGGCATGTACGGCGCAAACGTTTTTTATGACGATGCCATAGAATCCTGCGCTCCCGATGCCTTCGAGTTTGCCGTTAAGCAGGAGGACCTTAAGACCGTTGGCCAGCCCAAGCTTGCCGCCGGTGATGTGGGCGATGATAAATCCCTCACCCTGGGCTTTGAAGCAGGTCTTTATCCTGAAGTAACCCTTGGCCAGTACAAGGGTGTTGAAGCTCCCAAGGAGGAGATCAACATCACTGACGAGGACGTTGACAAGTACCTTGAAGAGATGCAGAAGCGTCACGGCCGTCAGGTCAGCGTTGAGCGCAAAGCAAAAAAGGGTGACACCGTTGAAATCGACTATGCCGGTTATCTTGACGGCGAAGCCTTTGAGGGCGGCACTGCCGAGCATCAAAGCCTTGAGCTTGGCTCCGGCTCTTTTGTTCCCGGCTTTGAAGAGCAGCTTATCGGTGCTAAGGCAGGCGAGGAGAAGGAGCTTAACATTACCTTCCCCGAGGATTACCACGAAAATCTAGCCGGAAAGGCCGTTGTTTTCAAGGTAAAAATACACGACGTTTTCCAGACCGAGCTTCCCGCCATTGATGACGAGTTCACCAAGGACGTTTCCGAGTTCGACACTCTGGACGAGTATAAGACCGCTATTCGTGAGCAGCTTGTTACCTCCCGCACCAAGGCTGTTGATGATGACTTCGGTGCTAAGGTTATCGAGGCTGCCACTGCCAACATGACCTGCGACATTCCCGAGGCTATGATTGACGACCGCATCCAGTCTATAATGATGGATTATGACCGCAACCTTATGGCACAGGGCATGAGACTTGAGGAGTACATCCGCTTGAGCGGAATGGACTTTGCAGGCTTCCACGGAATGCTTAAGCCCCAGGCTGAAGCACAGGTAAAGACCGAGCTTCTTCTTGAGGCTGTGGTAAAGGCAGAGGGCATTGAGGTTTCCGAAGCTGAAATCGAAGAGTCCATCCAGAAGATTTCCGAGGCATATCGTACCACCGTTGAGGAAATCAAAAAGGCCATTCCTCAGGAATCCATGGTTAACGACATGGCCCGCAAGAAGGCCTATGATCTTGTTATCGAAAACGCTGTAGCTACTGCTGCCGTTAAGGAAGATGACAAGACCGAAGAAAAGCCCAAGGCAAAGAAAAAGGCTCCCGCAAAGAAAAAGGCCGCAGAAGAGCCTGCCGCAGAGGAAAAGCCCGCTGAATAAGCATTTATCGCCTTTAGGCGCTGAATAAAAGGGTTTGAGAAGGGATATGTTTCTTGGGATAGGATACAATCAAGTTTGAAAAAGGAGTATGACTATGAGTTTGGTTCCATATGTAGTAGAGCAGACCTCCAGAGGCGAGCGCTCCTACGACATCTTTTCAAGACTTCTCAATGACCGCATAGTAATGCTGTCCGAGGAAGTAAACGACACCACTGCAAGCCTCATCGTCGCCCAGCTTCTCTATCTCGAAGCTCAGGACCCTGATAAGGACATCCAGTTTTATATCAACAGCCCCGGCGGCAGCGTCACTGCCGGTATGGCTATTTACGACACCATGCAGTACATCAAATGCGATGTATCAACAATTTGCATCGGTATGGCTGCGTCCATGGGAGCATTTTTGCTTGCCTCCGGCGCAAAGGGAAAGCGTATTGCTCTTCCCAACGCTGAAATTATGATTCATCAGCCCTCCGCTGGTACCCAGGGTCAGATTACTGACATGGCTATTCATCTTAAGCGCTTGGAAACCATTAAAAAGCGCATGAACAAGATTCTTTCCGATAACACGGGAAAGCCTATAGACGTTGTTACGGCAGACTGTGAGCGGGATAATTTCATGACCGCTGAGGAAGCGATGGAATACGGACTTATTGACAAGGTAATTTATAACCGTCAGTAAAAAGTCACGTTTTAAGAGGTCAAAATGGCAAAATTCGATGATGGCAAAAATATCAGATGCAGCTTCTGCGGAAAACCCCAATCTCAGGTAAACCGCATTATAGCTGGCAACGGCTCCTACATTTGCGACGAGTGCGTTCGCCTTTGTATGAGCATAGTGGATGAAAGCTTTGATGCGGAATCCTCCTCCCAAAAGCCCAGACGCACTATAGGTGCGGACCGCTTTGGTCTTACTGCCGACAATCTTCCAAGGCCCTCTGACATTAGAAAGGTTTTGGACGACTATATTATCGGCCAGGAAAGGGCTAAGGTTGCCTTGTCCGTGGCAGTTTATAACCACTACAAGCGTGTGCTTTTCGGGGATAGTAATGATGTTGAGCTGCAAAAGAGCAACATTCTTTTGATTGGCCCCACAGGCAGCGGCAAAACATTATTTGCCCAGACCATGGCGAAGGTGCTTCATGTACCTTTTGCCATTGCTGACGCCACCACACTTACCGAGGCGGGCTATGTTGGTGAGGACGTTGAGAACATCCTTCTGCGCCTTTTACAGGCTGCGGATTTTGATGTGGAGCGCGCCGAGCACGGCATTATCTATATCGACGAGCTTGACAAAATTTCTCGCAAAAGCGAAAACACCTCTATAACCAGGGATGTTTCCGGAGAGGGTGTGCAGCAGGCGCTCCTTAAAATTCTTGAGGGTACGGTGGCGAATGTTCCTCCCCAGGGCGGAAGAAAGCACCCGCATCAGGAATTCATTAAAATTGACACCAGCAATATACTATTTATCTGCGGCGGTGCGTTCGATGGAATCGATAAGATTATTGAAAACCGTCTTGACCGCAAAAGCATGGGCTTCGGTGCAGAGATAACCAGTAAGAAGGAAAAGGACGTAGGTTCTATCCTTCAGGAGGTTCAGTCCCACGACCTTTTAAAGTTTGGCATTATCCCCGAGCTTATCGGTCGTATGCCGCTTTTGGCTCCCCTCAGCTCCCTGAGGCGTGATGATCTTATACGCATTCTTAAGGAACCGAAAAACGCTTTAACAAAGCAGTACAAGGCTCTTTTGGGATACGACAATGTTGAGCTGGTATTCGAGGAAGAAGCTCTCGGCGCTATTGCCGACAAGGCCATCGACATGGAAATCGGCGCACGTGGTCTTCGCAGTGTTACCGAGCGCATCATGACCGAGATTATGTATGAGGTTCCCTCTGACCCCAGTATTACCAAGGTAATCGTCACCGGGGACTGCATAAAAAACAACGTTCCGCCTATCGTCTGCCGGGCTGAAATGAAGGCCGCCTCAGACGAGTAAGCAACAAAATAACAGCCAATGAATTTTCATGTGAGCTGTGGATTTCAAAGAGCCGCACAGCCGTGCGGCTCTTTGTTCCCCCGAAAGGAGACATTCCTATGAATGATAATATACACGAAAACGCCATACTTCCGCTGCTCGCTATGCGGGGTATCTCCGTTTTTCCCGGAATGCTTATAAACTTTGACGTTATAAGACCCATGTCCATAGCCGCACTGAATGCTGCCAGCGCAAAGGATCAGCTTATTTTTATGGTTGCCCAAAAGGACATTACAAAGGAAAGTCCGGAGGAAGGTGACCTTTATCAGGTTGGTACCATCTGCCGGCTTAAGCAGTTTCTTAAAATACCCGGGTCTGACGTTGTAAAAGTCATGGCGGAGGGTCTTAAGCGGGCGGAGATAAAGCATTTTGAGAATGCGGTACCCTATCTCAAGGCCGAGGTTACGGTGGTTGAGGACAGCTTCTCAAAAATCACCCCAAAGGTGGAGGCAAATGTACGGCAGTGCATTTCTCTTTTTGACGATTACGCTCATGCCTTGGGGACTTTGTCCCCGGACATGCTTCCAAAGGTAGCCTCCTCTGAGGATCCCGCCTTTGTTGCGGACTACATTTCGCAAAATATATACCTCAAGCCCGCCCAGAAGCAGCAGCTTTTGGAGGAGCTTAGCCCCGTGAAGCGTATTTCGCTTCTGTGCCGCTTCCTATCCCGTGAAATTGAGCTTATTGAGATGGAGCGCAATCTTTCGGAAAAGACCCAGGAGCACATGAGCAAAAATCAGCGTGATTTTTTCCTTCGGGAGCAGCTTAAGGTCATCCAGACCGAGCTTGGGGATTATGACGACAGCATGGAGGAGCTTGAGGAGTACAAAAGCCGCATATTGAGCCTTAAGCTTTCAGACGATATTACGGATAAGCTTTTAAAGGAAGTATCCCGCTTAGGCAAGCAGCCCCCCGCAACATCGGAGAGCGCTGTTATAAGAACCTATCTTGACACCTGCCTTGATCTTCCGTGGAACATATACACCAAGGAAACTGCGGACATAAAAAAAGCGCAGAAGCTTCTTGACGGCGATCACTACGGCCTTGAAAAGGTCAAGGAGCGCATTATAGAATTCCTTGCCGTAAAGCAGCTTTCCCCGGAGCTGAAGGGCACTGTGCTTTGCCTTGTCGGTCCTCCAGGAACCGGCAAAACCAGCATTGCCATGAGCATTGCAAAAGCCATGGGACGAAAGCTTGCCCGTATTTCCCTTGGCGGCGTCCATGACGAGGCCGAGATTCGGGGGCACAGAAAAACCTATGTTGGAGCAATGCCCGGGCGCATTATTTCCGGTATTATTCAGGCCGGAAGCAGTAACCCCTTGCTTGTTCTTGATGAAATCGACAAGCTGGGAAGCGATTACCGGGGCGACCCCTCCGCAGCACTTTTGGAGGCCCTTGACGCTGAGCAAAACTATGCCTTCCGTGATCACTATCTTGAAGTGCCCTTTAATCTTTCCGACACGCTCTTTATTACCACAGCCAATACCACGGATACGATTCCACGGGCGCTTCTTGACCGAATGGAGGTCATTGAACTTTCCAGCTATACAGATGAGGAAAAGCTGCAGATTGCCAAGGAGCATCTTATTCCCAAGCAGCGCAAGAAGCATGGTTTGTCCGCAGCCCAGCTTAAGCTTTCAGACGACGCTATAAGGGAAATTATCTCCCTTTACACCCGTGAATCCGGTGTGCGTGTTCTGGAGCGTGAAATTGCAAATGTCTGCCGCAAGGCTGCACGGCTCATTGCCGAGGAAAAATGCAAATCCCTTCGTCTCAACGCCGGAATGATTACGGAGCTTTTGGGTGCACCCAAATATAAGCCCGACCTGCTGCGTCCCGCAGACGAGGTAGGTCTTGTACGTGGTCTTGCATGGACCTCGGTGGGCGGCGCAGTTTTGGATGTTGAGGTCGGCGTTATGGATGGAAGCGGCAAGCTTGAGCTTACAGGCAATTTGGGCGATGTCATGAAGGAGTCTGCAAAGGCTGCCGTTTCATACATTCGCACCCGCTGTGATAAGCTGGGTATCGAGCATGATTTCTATAAGACCAAGGATATCCACATTCATTTTCCCGAGGGAGCAGTACCCAAGGACGGCCCCTCCGCCGGTATCACAATTTGCATTGCACTAATTTCTGCACTGACCGGCATTCCCGTGCGCCGTGATATTGCAATGACCGGCGAAATTTCCCTTCGTGGCCGTGTAATGGCCATCGGCGGACTGCGTGAAAAAACCATGGCCGCCCTAAGGAGCGGAGTTACCACCGTAATCATCCCTGCTGACAATGAAAGAGATCTTGATGAAATTGATCCCTTGGTGCGAAATGCCCTTAATTTCATTACAACAGACCATGTGGACAAGGTTTTGGATTACGCCCTTCATCGCCCCACGGAAAGAAAGACCGAAGGTGAAGTATCCCTGCCCACTGTAAGCGAGCGTCCGTCGGTATCTCCGCGGATCAGTCAATAGGAGAATTTATGAATCTCAACAACGCCGAATTTATTATATCAGCGGCAAAGCCCAAGGATTTTATCGCCGACGGGCGGCCGTCCATTGTGTTTTCCGGCAAGTCAAACGTTGGCAAATCCTCTGTTATAAATCGGCTGCTGAACCGCAAAAACTTTGCACGGGTGGGGCAGTCTCCCGGCAAAACCACCCATATCAATTATTTTTTGATAGATAAAAAGGCATATTTTGTGGATTTGCCCGGCTATGGCTATGCAAAGGTTTCCAAAGAGGAAAAGGAACGCTGGGGTAAGCTGATGGAACAGTTTTTTGACCAGAGCGAGCTTATCACCCTTGGGGTAATGATTGTGGATTCACGGCATAAGCCCACGGCGGACGACATTACCATGGCTGAGTGGTTCAAGGCCACAGAACGCCCGCTGGTGGTGGTGGCTAACAAGTGCGATAAGCTTAAAAAAAGCGAAATTGAGCCGAATATGGCTCTTATCCGTGAAACACTGGGTTTTGCTGATTTCGTGCCTATTATAGTATTTTCCGCAGAAAAGGGCACAGGTGCAAATGAGCTTATGGCAGAGATAATGAAATTTATAAAATAGATATCAGCGGGACAGGCAGCACCAAAGCATGGAAAATGCCTGTCCTGCACTTGTATTTATTTCCTGCTCCTGCTATAATTTCGTATGATAGTTTAAATGTGTCACAACATATGGAGGTACCGCCATAGACAGCATTACTTCTTTCTTTAAATCCCTGGATTGGACAGTCCTGCGTGATATGATTTTAAGCGTAATTCCGGCGCTGCTTTGCATAACACTTCACGAGCTTTGCCACGGCTTTGTTGCCTACAAGCTTGGGGACAATACGGCAAAGAATATGGGCAGACTCACCTTAAATCCCATAAAACACATTGACGTTATGGGGCTTATTATGATGGTCGCCTTCAAATTCGGCTGGGCAAAGCCTGTGCCGGTCAATATGTACAACTTCAAAAATCCCAAAAGTGGAATGGCTATTACTGCCCTTGCCGGCCCTGTATCCAATGTTCTTCTTGCTGCCATTGTGCTTTTCCTTTACGGCTTTGTGGCCCAGCCGCTGTACACCATGGGGGAAACCGGCTATGTTCTTTCCCAAACCATACTTAACACAGCGTATCTAAGCTGTGCCTTAGCCGTGTTCAACATAATTCCCATTCCTCCGCTGGACGGCTCGAAGGTGCTTTTCTCCGTAATTCCGGACAGGGCATATCTTCAGCTCATGCGCTACGAGCGTTTCGGCATGATTCTTCTTTTAGCAGTGGTGGCCACGGGTCTTATTTCCCCGTTTTTGACTAAATTTGCCGGTGGCCTTTTTGATTATCTTTGGAACATTGCGGAGTTCTCCTTCTCCCTTGTAAACTGACTTTCGTGACGCACCTTGCGTGGAGCTAATATGGAAAATCCAACCTTTCATCTTGAGGGTGTCGTCAAGAGCAGGGAAGAGATGGAGGATTTCACCGGCCCTCTCAGCCTTATTCTGATGCTTCTCTCAAAAAACAAAATAGAAATCCGCGATTTGCATATTTCCGACATTCTTGAGCAATATTTGGAATATATAGATAAGATGCAAAGCATGGATTTGGACGTTGCCAGTGAATTCGTTCAAATGGCCTCTCACCTTGTATACATCAAGACCCGAACACTTTTGGCTGGTGAGGAGGAGGTTGAGGAGCTGGAGGAGCTTATGTCCTCGCTGGAGCAGCTAAAATGCCGGGATGCCTATGTCAGCATAAAAGCCGTAACGGCGGAGCTTGCAAGTGCAGCCTCCCAGGGCGCCCTGCTTTTTTCAAAGCAGCCCGAGCCACTCAAAAAGCTCGGTTCACGGGACTACTGCTACAGCCATGAGCCTCACGAGCTTCTAAGCGCCCTGCTGTCGATTTTTTCCCGTGGAGTGAAGGGCTTGGACGCAAACGGCGTCCTTATTCCGAAACGGATTGTTTACGGGGTTAAAGAAAAAAGCCGTCAGTTGGTGTCCCTTCTTGGCTCTGTGAGCAGCCGCACGCTGAAGGAGCTTTACCTTATGAGCCACAGCCGTTCCGAGGTTATTGCCACCTTTGTCTCAGTTCTTGAGCTATGCGCAATGGGCAGCCTTCTTCTATATGAGGATGGCGGGGAGCTTTCTGTAAAGCTATGCGGCGATGTTCCCGAAGAACTTAGCGAATTTGATTCCGAATAGGAACACATATATGGAAAATAATGTAATTCAATCTACAATCGAAGCAATTCTCTTTGCCGCCGGCGAGCCCGTTCCCGCCGAGCGTATTGCCCTTGTTCTGGGCATTGACTCCCAGGAAGTTCTTGATGCCGCAAAGCACCTTTCAGACGAGTATAGCTTCTCACAGCGGGGCATTCGCCTTGTCCGAGTTGAAAGCTCGCTTCAGCTTTGCAGCGCACCGGAGTATGCCGACGACATCCTTCATGCGCTGGAGCGCAGAAGGCCTCCCAAGCTCAGTCAGCCCGCACTGGAGGTGCTTGCAATCTGCGCATATTTTCAGCCGGTTACCCGGGCGTATGTGGAGCAGGTCAGGGGAGTGGACAGTTCCTATACCATGGGCGTACTTTTAGAACGGGGACTTATTGAGCGCAGCGGTCAGCTTGACGTACCGGGACGACCCTCGCTTTACCGCACCACCGAGCTTTTTCTCCGAACCATGGGAGTATCGGAGCTTTCGGAGCTTCCAAAACTGCCTGACATGGGCAGCGATGACGGCGCAACCCAGTTAAACGGCGTGATCGAGTCGCTTAAAGCAGGCGAGGGCGAGCAGCTTTGCATTGAAGCTCAAGCTTAAAAGCAGTCTTAAAAAGGGGGGATCGCAGTGTTAACCTTAATTATCATTTTCTCTGTGCTGTCCATCATTTCCCTTTTACCCCTGGGTATAGACGGCGGATACAGCGGCGGCGCATTAAGCTTAAATATTAAGCTTGGTCCGGTAATTTTCAAACTTTTCCCCCGTGTCCAAAAGCCAAAGTCAGCTAAACCGAAAAAAGAGAAAAACGTTCCCTCCCGGGAAGCCCGTGAGGAAAAAAGCAAAAAACCCATGGACAAAGCCATGCTCTTGGGTATAATTAAAGAAGGTTTTCGAGCTATTTCCCGTTTTCGGCGGAAACTGTCTATAGACTATTTCCGTCTTCACTATGTTTTTGCGTCCGACGATCCCTTTGAAACCGCAGTGGGCTTCGGCCGTGCAAGCGCTGTAACCGGGGTGTTTTTACCCATGATAGACGCCGCCTTTAATGTAAAGCAGCGGGACGTGGGCTTTTCAATGGACTTTCTTGCGGACAAGCCGATTATTGATGTTTGGATAACAGCGACCATCCAGGTCTGGGAGCTTATCTATATCGCCGGTGCTTTCGGCATCGGATTTCTTAAGTTAAAGAGAAAAGAAAATCAGGAAAACCGTACAAGTGAAAGGAATGAATTAAATGGAAAGACATCCAATAGGTGATCTGACCGAGGTCACACTGGCCAAAATCAAAGAAATGGTTGACGTTAACACCATAGTCGGCACCCCTATCATCACTCCTGACGGGACAACACTGATCCCCGTTTCAAGGGTAACCTTCGGCTTTGGTACTGGCGGCTCCGAATTCCCTGTTAAGGATAAGGGCGGCTTCGGCGGCGGAAACGGTGCGGGTATAAAAATTGACCCCGTGGGCTTTTTGACCATCAGCAACGGCAATGTTAAAATGCTTAACATTTCTTCCCCCGCCAACACCACAGTGGACAGGCTGGTTGAGCTTATCCCCGACGTAGTGGAGAAGGTGGAGTCCTTCCTTGCCAAGCGCAGGGGCGAAGAATAAAGCCTGTGAATAATTGACACTTCAATAGTCAAGAATAAGCACTGCCCAAAAAATTGAAAGGGTGGTGCTTATTCTTGAATAGACGCTTTATTTCATTTATTATTACAGCGGTGGCGCTAATATCCCTTGTTCCTTTAAGCGCCCACGCTGCTCCGGATAATTCGGCAAGCTCGGCAATCCTTATTCACGCAGACAGCGGACAGGTTCTTTACCGCAAAAATTCCGAAGCACAAATGCTGATTGCCAGCACGACCAAGATAATGACGGCGCTTGTGGTTGCTGAAAACTGCGCCCCCGATGATAAGGTGACCATCAAGCCCGAGTACACCAATATTGAGGGCTCGTCCATGTATCTTAAGGAGGGCGAGGTCTACACCGTTGAGGACCTTTTATATGGCATGATGCTTTCCTCCGGAAATGATGCGGCGGTGGCACTTGCCTTTCATTGCGGAGGGAGCATAGAAAAGTTTGCGGAAATGATGAACGACAAGGCCGCACAGCTTGGCCTTTGTGGAAGCTCCTTTAAAAATCCCCACGGGCTTGATGCCGACGGGCACTATTCCACAGCTGAGGATTTGGCGCTTATAACCTGTGCCGCCATGAAAAATGAGCTTTTCGCCAAAATCGTAGGTACAAAAAGCCATGTTGTTAAGGAACGCACCCTTGTGAACCACAACAAGCTTCTTTGGAACTACGAAGGGGCTTTGGGTGTTAAAACCGGATACACCCGTGCCGCCGGAAGAAGTCTTGTATCCTGCGCCATGCGCGATGATATGAAGCTTGTCTGCGTTACACTGTCCGATCCCAACGACTGGGACGACCACGCAAAGCTCTATGATTGGGCCTTTGGGAATTTTGAGTATAAAAGCCTTGTGCCCGACGGGCAGATTTGCGAGCTTCCCGTTATTTCCGGTATAAGTGAGCATGTGGGCATTGCTGTTGCCGGGGGAGGTAAAAGCATTGTTAAAAAAGGCGCTGTGCTTGATTATTCCCTTGAGCTTCCGGAATTTGTGTATGCCGGCGTAAAGGCAGGCGAGTGTGCCGGAAGGCTCTTTCTTACTGCAGACGGCGCATGGGCAGGAGAGTATCCGCTCATTTACACTCAGGACGTTCCCCTTGCCGACGGTGTTAAGCTTTCTGCCTGGGGTCGGCTTAAGCGGGCGTGGTTTTTGTCTAACAAATACGGCTTTGTTTTCTCGGGTAACGATTAAATTCAACAGGCAATTTGCGCAGCAGCTTGCTTGAACTATATGAGGTGACAAAATTTGCAGCAGCGAATTCAAAAGATAATATCCGCCTCCGGCTTTTGCTCCCGAAGGGCTGCAGAAAAGCTTATGGAGGAGGGCAGGGTAATGGTAAATGGCACAGTGGCCGCCCTAGGCGACTGTGCGGATGACCAAAGCGATAAAATAACAATAGACGGAAAACCTCTCCAAAATCAGTTGGAGAGGTGCTACATAATGCTCAATAAGCCCCGTGGATATGTTACCACCATGAGTGACGCTCACAATAGACCCACTGTGGCGGATTTGACGGCCGACCTTGGGGTGCGGGTATATCCCGTTGGTCGTCTTGATATGGATTCAGAAGGTCTTCTTCTTATGACCAACGACGGAGAGCTTACCAATTTTCTTACTCATCCCTCAAACGGCGTAAGGAAAAAATATCTTGTTCGTGTGCAGGGAAGCTGCACGGAGGATGAGATAAGAGAGCTTTCCCTGCCCATGGAGGTGGACGGGGTTTCGGTCTGCGCCGTTTGTGTAAAGCTTCTTCGCCGGTGCGATTCCAGCACACTCATCGAAATTACCATCAGCGAAGGCCGTAACCGTCAGATTCGGAAAATGTGCGCAAATGTAGGTCTTATGGTGCTTCGTCTCCGGCGCATATCCGAGGGGAGTTTGGAGCTGGGGGACCTTCCTTCTGGCAAGTGGCGTCATTTGACTGATTCAGAAATTGCAAACTTGCAAAATTCTACAGATTAGTCCTTGTTTTTTAAGAATATACAGGCATATTGCGGGAATTATTGAATTTGACTTTCAAAGCCCTTGCAATATGCCTGCAGTTTGTTATATACTTGCAGGAGTCAAATTATTAAGGGGAGTGTACAAATGGACAGAGATGTTCTTGCAGTCATATCCAATGAGAACAACCACTTTTCCAAGGGTCAGCGGCTCATTGCAAAATATATACTTGAAAATTACGATAAGGCGGCATTTATGACTGCCGGAAGGCTGGGAAACACCGTTGGTGTAAGTGAATCCACCGTGGTGCGCTTTGCTGCCGATTTAGGTTACGACGGTTATCCCGGAATGAGAAAAGCACTTCAGGAAATGATACGCAACCGCCTTACCTCAGTGCAGCGAATTGAGGTTGCAAAGGATTTTATAGACGACACCAACGTGCTTAAGGCCGTGCTCACCTCCGACATCGAAAAGCTTCAAAAGACTGTTGAAGAGATGGACAAGGAGAGCTTCGATAAGGCCGTTGATGCAATAATAAATGCAAAGAATGTCTACATAGTAGGCATGAGGTCCTCCACGACCCTTGCCAGCTTCATGGGCTACTATCTCAATCTTCTGCGCAATAATGTTCATCTTGTCCACGATACCGCAGTAAGTGAGGTATATGAGCAGATTTTACGCATTGAAGAAGGTGACGTTTTTGTCGCTATGAGCTATCCCCGCTATTCCAGCAGGACTGTAAAGGCTATGAAAATTGCAAAGCGCGGCGGTGCCACCACAATTAGCCTTACGGACAGTGAAACCTCACCGCTGGTTCAGTATTCAGACATTACGCTTTATGCAAGGAGTGACATGGTTTCCTTTTTGGACTCCTTAGTTTCTCCTCTTAGCATGATAAATGCACTTATCGTATCCGTGGGGCTTCATTCCAAGGAAGCTTTGGCGGACACCTTTAAGCGCCTTGAAACTCTGTGGACAGAAAACGAGGTTTATGAAAACGCTGAATTGTGATATAGCTGTTATTGGCGGCGGTGCTGCGGGCTTGATGGCTTCCGCCGTTGCTGCTGAGGGCGGTCTTAAAACCGTTTTAATAGAACCAAACAAGCTTTTGGGTAAAAAGCTTCGCATTACCGGAAAGGGCCGCTGCAATGTCACAAATAATTGTGACACTCGGGCTCTTATGGACAACATACCGCAAAACCCCCGCTTCATGTACGGTGCATTCAACCGTCTTGACCCGGCGGACACTATGGCTTTTTTTGAGCGTATCGGCGTCCCCCTTAAAACCGAGAGAGGAAATCGAGTTTTTCCCCAAAGCGACAGTGCACATGACATTGCAAACGCACTGGAGCGTCACGGCAGAAACTGCGGCGTAAAGTGGCTGCATGAGAAAGCACTGGAAATTAAAGCTGAAAACGGCTGTATCTCCTCAGTTATCACTCAGAGCACCGAAATTAAATGCAAAATGGCAATACTATGTACCGGCGGCGTTAGCTATCCATTAACCGGCTCAACAGGTGACGGCTATGCCATGGCGCAAAGGCTCGGCCACAGCATCGTTCCCCCTCGTCCATCTCTTGTCCCGCTGGAATCAGGTGACGCTTATTGCCAGGAAATGCAGGGCTTTTCACTGAAAAATGTACGTCTGCGAGTTCTTGATGAAAACAGCAAATGCCTTTATGACGAGCTTGGGGAAATGCTTTTCACCCACTTTGGTGTTTCAGGCCCCTTGGTGCTTTCCGCCAGCGCTCACATGCGTGATTTTGAAAAGCACAGCTATCGTTTGTCCATTGATTTGAAGCCGGGCCTGGATGAAAAGAAGCTTGATGCCAGAATTCTCCGTGATTTTGAGAAATACTCAAACCGTGAGTTTAAAAACGCCCTTACTGACCTTGCCGGAAGAACGATGATTCCCGTTCTTTTAAGGCTTTCTGGTATTCCGGAGGAGACAAAGGTCAACTCCATTACTAAGGAGCAGCGGGCGGCTCTTGTGACTTTATTTAAAAATTTTCCCGTTTCCGTTTCCGGGCCTCGTCCTGTTGCGGAGGCTATAGTTACCTCCGGCGGCGTTAATGTTAAGGAAATCGACCCAAAAACCATGGGCTCAAAGCTTGTTTCCAGACTTTATTTTGCCGGGGAAATAATAGACGTGGATGCCTATACCGGCGGTTTTAATCTGCAGGTGGCGTGGTCCACAGCGTATTCGGCAGCAAGCTCCGCTTGCTGCAATTGATGTTAATTTAGAGAGGACTTTTTCATGGGAAAGCATTTCTCCGTTGCTATTGACGGCCCTTCCGGTGCCGGTAAAAGTACAATTGCCAAAATGTGTGCAAAAAAGCTGGGCTTTGTCTATGTGGACACGGGCGCAATCTATCGAAGCGTCGGTCTTGCGGCCAAAATCGCCGGTATCGGATCCCAGGATTCCGGTGGGGTCGAGGCTCTTTTGCCCAGCCTTGAAATAGACATGCGGTATGATGACGACGGTCTTCAGCGCATGTATCTAAATGGAAATGATGTCACTCACGACATTCGGGAGCCGGAAATCTCCATCTATGCTTCCGATGTTTCCGCCATGCCAAAGGTTCGCGCCTTCCTTCTTGATATGCAAAGGGAAATGGCAAAAAAATATAATGTAATCATGGATGGCCGTGATATCGGCACTGTGGTTCTTCCCCGTGCGGATTTGAAAATATTTTTAACCGCAGCGGACTATGAGCGTGCTCAGCGCCGCTATGACGAGCTTATGCTTCGGGGAACTATGACCACCTATGACGAGGTGCTCAAGGATCTTCGCTATCGTGACCAAAACGACAGCACCCGCGCCGAAGCGCCCCTTCGTCCGGCGGATGACGCTGTTTTAATTGACACCACCGGCAACTCTCTGGAGGAGAGTTTTGAAATTATTTGCAAAATGATTCAGGAGAGAATGGCATAATGAATTTTTGGTACAGCTTCTACTATTTTTTGATTTGGCCCCTCCAAAAACTCCTTTTCCCCTGCAAAATGCTAGGACGGGAGAACATTCCCGAAGGTCCGGCAATCGTGTGCGCCAATCATACGGCGCTGATTGACCCAGCCTTTCTTCTTCTAGCCTTTGGCAGGCGGGATCATTTGTTTTTCATGGGTAAGGCGGAACTTTTTGACATTCCTGTTGTCGGTTCGATTTTTCGCTCGGTTGGCGCTTTTCCCGTTAATCGTGGTGAAACTGACATTCAATCCGCAAGAACAGTGATGAAGCATTTGAAAAACGGTCAAAAAATAATGATGTTTCCCGAGGGTACACGGGTTGCGGACGGGGAAACTGCCGAAGCTAAGACCGGAGCGGTGCGCTTTGCCACAAAGCTAAACGTGCCAATTGTGCCTGTTTTTCTTTCCGGTAATAAAAAGCTTTTCCGCAAATCGCTTCTTTCCATCGGAAAACCCTTTAAATTAGACCCGCCGTCAGGAAAGAACTATGACCCCCTTGCCGCAAAGCTTATGGAACACATACATCGCCTGGAGACAGAACATTGAAACTACTTTATACCGCAAAAAGTGCAGGCTACTGCTTCGGTGTAAGCCGCAGCGTGGAGCTTGCAGAAAAAGCTATCGTCCAAAATGGCTCTGCTTTATGCAGTCTTGGGGAGCTTATACATAATGACCACGTTGTGGATGAGCTGCGAAAAAAAGGACTTGAGGTTATTCACAACGCCAATGAAGCACCCATGGGCGCACGGGTGGTAATTCGCTCACACGGCGTTTCCAAGGCTGAATATGAAGCCTTGGCAGCTCGGGGCTGTGAAATAGTGGATGCCACATGTCCCAAGGTAAAAAACATTCACCGACTGGTGGCGGAGGCCTCGGAAAAGGGGAGAGTACCTATAATTATCGGCTCTGACCTTCATCCGGAGGTAATCGCAATTCGGGGCTGGTGCAGCGGCTCTTTGGTTTTCTCCTCGGCTGAGGATTTTGCTCAATGGCTTGATACTTCAGCGGAAAATCGGCAATTACCCATGACGGTTGTATTCCAAACCACACAAACACAAAAAAACTTGGACGAGACGAAAAATTTTCTTAAAAAAGAGTGTACAAATTTCGAAGTATTTGATACAATATGCAGAGCTACATCCATAAGACAATACGATGCCGCAGTTTTATCTCAACAATGTGATGCCATGGTGGTCATCGGCGCAAAGCACAGTGCCAACAGTGTCCACCTTTCTGAAATATGTTCTGAGTATTGCGGCAATGTCCAGTTTATTTCCTCAGTCGAAGAACTTGACATTGGTGTATTATATGGAGCTGATACCATTGGTATCACCGCCGGTGCTTCAACGCCCGAGCGGATAATAAAGGAGGTAAAACAAACCATGACCGACGAAATGAAAGTCACAGAAGCCACAGCAGAAGAAGTAGTAAAGGAGGCCGCACCTGAAGCAGCCGAGACAGAGATGTCCTTTGATCAAATGCTGGAGGATTCTATAAAAACTATATATAACGGAGACACTGTTACGGGAATAGTTGCGGCTATCACCCCCACTGAAATCAGTGTGGACCTCGGAACTAAGCATTCCGGCTACATTCCTGTTTCCGAGTTCACCGACGATACAGCTACCCCCATCGAGCAGCTCGTTAAAATCGGCGACTCCGTTGAAGCCTGCGTTGTCCGTGTAAACGACGTTGAAGGCACTGTTATGCTGTCCAAGAAGCGCCTTGACGCTATCAAGACCTGGACTGTTGTTGAAGAAGCTGCTGACAAGGGCACTGTTCTTGAAGGCGTTGTCACCGAGGACAATAAGGGCGGCGTCGTCGTTTCTGTCGGCGGTGTTCGTGTTTTCGTTCCTGCCTCTCAGACCGGACTTCCCAAGGATGCTGAAATGTCCGAAATGCTCAAGCAGAAGGTTCGCCTTAAGATTAAGGAAGTTAACCGCGGCCGCCGCCGTGTAGTCGGCAGCATCCGTGACGTTCAGAGAGAAGAGCGTCGTGAGCGCAGCGACAAGACCTGGGAAGATATCGAAGTTGGCAAGCGCTATGCAGGCGTTGTAAAGTCCCTTACAAGCTACGGTGCATTTGTTGACATCGGCGGAGTGGACGGTATGGTTCACGTTTCCGAGCTTTCTTGGAGCCGCATCAAGCAGCCCAGCGACGTTCTTACTGTTGGTCAGGCTGTTGAAGTTTACGTTATCAATTTTGACAAGGAAAACCGCAAGATTTCCCTTGGCTACAAGGATCCCAACGGTAATCCCTGGGAAAGATTCATGGCTGCTTACAATGTTGGCGATGTTGCCAGCGTTAAGGTAGTTAAGCTTATGCCCTTCGGCGCATTTGCTGAAGTTCTCCCCGGCGTTGATGGTCTTATCCATATTTCCCAGATTGCTAACCGCCGTATTGGCAAGCCCGACGAGGTTCTTACTGTTGGCGATGTGGTTGACGCAAAAATAACTGCTGTTGACACTGATAAGCAGAAGATTTCTCTTTCCATTCGTGCTCTTTCTGAGCCTGAAAAGGCTGTTGCTGAGCCCGAATATGAAGAGGTTCGCAGTGAGAGTGCTCCCCAGGGCGATGCTCTTGTTTACGAAGTCAGCACCACCGGTGAGGCAACCGGCGTTGCTCCCGACGAAACCCCTGCTGAATAATTTATTAGCACCTTTACGCCTCCGAGCAATGTGCTCGGAGGCGTTTTATCTTCCCCCTTCTTGCTAATGTGTGTTAAACAATGTATAATTACTGCGTTATACTTTGGATGCGGCAGGTTTTGCATCCTTCTCCACGGAGGTAAACATGCTTAAAAATTTGATTTCACGCACGCTTAAAACCGAGCTCATTCGCTGCAGTGCGGTTGTTGTGGCCGCAGGCAGCTCCGTTCGCTTCGGCTCGGACAAAATAATGACCGAACTTATGGGCATTCCTATTCTAGCGTATTCTTTGCTTACGCTGCAGAGCAGCGACTATATCCATGAAATCATTGTTGTTACTGACAGTGCAAAGATTACCGCCTGCGCCCAGCTTTGTGCCGATTATAAGCTCCACAAGGTCACAAAAATTCTCTGCGGTGGCGCAACACGCCTTGAATCCTCCCTTAGCGGTGTGAGCGAAACCTCTCCGGACGCCAATCTTATTGCCATACACGACGGTGCAAGACCCCTGGTCACGCGAGAAATAGTAGATGCGGCCATTCAGCGGGCGTTTACTCACAGAGCGGCTATCGCCGCCATTCCTGCAAACGACACTGTTAAGATACTTGACGGGACTGCAGTTTCCTCAACGCCGCAGCGCTCCAATATTTGTTGCGCCCAAACGCCACAGGTGTTTGAGCCGGTAATGGTAAAGGGTGCGCTTACAAATGCACTTCAAAAGGGCCTTCCCGTAACTGATGACGCCTCTGCTGTGGAGGCGCTGGGCTTCACCGTTTACGTCACTCCCGGAAGCGAGGAAAACATTAAAATTACACGGCCTATGGACATTAAGCTTGCCGAGCTTATCCTGCAGGAGCGCAAAAACCGCTATGCCAAGTCTTCTGCCGGGGAGGTAAGCGAATGATACGCATTGGTCAGGGCTATGATGTTCACCGCCTCAAAGAAGGGCGAAGGCTGGTTTTAGGCGGTATTGAAATCCCCTTTGAAAAGGGCTTGGAAGGACATTCTGACGCCGACGTTCTGCTTCACGCCATAATGGACGCCATGCTTGGCGCCTGTGCTTTGGGCGATATCGGAAAAATGTTTCCCGACAATGACCCAGAGCTTGAAGGCGCTGACAGTGCCGGACTTTTGGCACTTGTAAATTCCCGCATAAATGCTCTTGGCTACCACGTTTCCAATATTGACAGCACTATAATTGCCCAGGCACCTAAGCTATCTGGGCACATTGATGCCATGTGCAGTCGCATTTCCCAGGTGCTGTGCATACCCTTGGACTGTGTAAGCGTAAAAGCCACCACCGAGGAGCGTCTTGGCTTTACCGGAAGCGGGTCTGGAATTGCCGCACAGGCAGTTGTACTGATTGCGGACTGAACACACGACATATAATGAGCATAGAATATATCGGGCCGCATAGGCCCGATAGTCATGCAAAGGGGATAGCTCAATGCAACATTACTTGCTCATTTGCAAATCGCTTACCTATGCCCAGCGCTCACAGCACCTTCTTGAGCGCAGCGGCATTAGCGCAACCATTGGAAAAGCACCGAAAAGTGCCTATCCTGAAGGCTGCGGATATGGTATTAACGTTTCAGAAAAAAACTTTGAACCCGCTCTCAGGACTCTTTCTGATGCGGGTCTGTCGCCAAAAAGGATTTTAATTGTGTCGCAGGACGGTTCTGCCAGTGAGGTGGACACATGATTTATTTTGACAGTGCGGCCACAAGCTTTCAAAAACCCCATACAGTCCGTGAGTCCGTGCTGCGAGCCATGAACACTGCCGCAAGTCCCGGACGGGGAGCGCATGCCCCAGCTATGCGCGCGGCAAGCTATGTATATGACTGCCGAAGCCTGTTGTCGGATTTTTTTAATGTTGATGACCCGGAAAAGGTAGTTTTCACCTGCAACGCAACCCATGCGCTGAACATCGCCATCACATCCGTTGTTAAACCAGGGGATAAGGTGGTCATATCCGGATACGAACACAATTCCGTTACACGCCCCCTGCACGCACTGGGAGCCCGTGTTTGCGTCGCCGAGTCCCGGCTTTTTGACCCTGCCGGCACACTGCAGGCTTTTGAGGCCGCTCTGCCCGGAGCAAAGTGCGTAGTATGCACTCACGTGTCCAACGTTTTCGGGTTTGTTCTGCCAATAGAAGAAATTTCGGCGCTTTGCACACAAAATTGCGTGCCGCTTATTATTGATGCATCTCAATCAGCCGGGGTGCTTCCTTTGGATTTTCAGGCTTTGGGCGCTGATTTCATTGCAATGCCCGGACACAAAAGCCTTCTTGGTCCCCAGGGAACAGGCGTTCTTTTGGTAAAAAATGAAGCACAACCCATTATTTTCGGAGGAACCGGCAGCCACAGCAGGGAAGCCTCCATGCCAAGCTTTCTGCCTGACAGACTGGAGGCCGGCACCCATAACGTTTCCGGCATTGCGGGGCTTAGTGCCGGTGTGCAATTTGTACAAAATAAGGGCCTTGACGTAATTTCATCCCATGAGCGCTCGCTTATGCGGCACTTTGCGGACTCGATTTCGTCTCAAGAAAGGCTTAAACTCTTCTTAGCCCCAAACGCCGCCAATCAGACAGGGGTCTTGTCTCTGGAATGTGACGGGATTGACTGTGAGGTACTTGCCGAAGCCCTTGGAAATTGTGGAATTTGTGTCCGTGCAGGAATGCACTGCGCTCCGCTGGCGCATAAAAGTGCCGGAACTTTGGAGGAGGGAACCGTCAGATTTAGTTTTTCCCCCTTCAACACCTTTGCCGAGGTCGCTCAGGCAGCAAAAGTCTTAAAAAAAATTACAAATGTTATGTAAATTATTACAATTGATGTTTGCCATTTTCGGCACAGTATTATATAATAGTATGGATTAAGCACAATAATTGGTGACGGGTCAAAGTGCTTTACAAAAGACAAACTCGCCATAGAGGTCAAACCAATGGAACAATTTAAAAATTCTATTGCCCAGGCTGTAAATTACCTGACACTTCTTAGAATACCGGATATAATCGATATACTGATTACCGCATTCTTGATTTATCAGCTAATTCGGCTCATTCGGCGTACCGGCTCATACAAAGTCGCCCTTGGCGTTCTGGTCCTTCTGTTCACTTTGTGGATTTCAGACTGGGCCCAGTTGACTGTGGTTAACTTTCTCCTGCGCAAAACTGTTGAGCTGGGGCTTTTGGCCATCGTCATCCTGTTTCAGCCAGAGATACGTCGGTTTCTTGAAAGAGTTGGAAGCGGAAGCCTGCTTGCCACACTGCTGCGCAGTGACCTGAATGCTAAGGATGTGGATTTGGCAATTACCCAAACCGTTCTTGCCTGTGACACCATGTCCCGAGATAAGACCGGCGCTCTTATTGTTTTTGAGCGCATTAACAAGCTGGACGCCCAAATGAACACCGGTACGATAATAAACTCAGACGTGACTGCGGAGCTTTTGAAGAACATGTTCTTTGACAAGGCCCCCCTTCACGACGGGGCTGTAATAATTCGGGGCGGCAGGATAGCCGCCGCCGGATGTATGCTTCCGCTTTCCAATAACGTTAATTTAAGCCGCGATCTTGGTATGCGGCATCGGGCCGGAATCGGCATGAGTGAGCATTCGGACGCTGTTGTTGCCATAGTATCGGAGGAAACGGGCGCCATTTCTGTGGCTGTGGACGGAATGTTAAAGCGTCATTTGACCACCGAGACCTTTGAAAAGATTCTACGAAATGAGCTTACCACTGAGGATGCTCTTGAAAATCAGAATATGAAGAAGGGTCTGCAGCGCTTCTTTAAGGGTAAGAACGATGAATAATAGTGCAAAAAAGAAAAGAATATGGGACACCCAAGCCTTTTGGGTTGTTGTTTCTTTATTTTCGGCCATGCTTATTTGGCTATACGTCACCTCCACCGAGGGCGTGGAAACCGATAACGTTTTTAGGGGCGTTGCGGTTGAATTCAAGGGTGCTGACACGCTCCTTGAAAAGAACGGACTTGCAGTCACCAATGTAAGTGCCTCCAATGTAACAGTTACCATTAAATCTACCATGCGCAACATGTCCCAAATTACTGCTGACAATATTAAGGCCGTTATTGACCTTACAAAAAACGACACTAATGTTGGCTGGCACACCATTCAGTACGACATTAGCTACCCCGCCGGGGTGGACGAAAGCGCCTTTACCGTTGTATATACCTCGCCAAGAACAATACAGTTTTTTATCGACAAAACGAACTCCAAAACCATTGAACTGCGTGGTCAATTTGAAGGCACTGTAGCAGATGGCTTCGCCACAAAGGATCCGGAAATTGAGCCCGGCAGCGTTATTATCCGAGGTCCGCAAAACGAAATTTCCGAGGTCGCCTACGGTCTTGTGGTTGTTGATCGCCAAAACGTGGACAAGACAATTAAATACAGCACCGACTACAAGCTTATGGATGCTGACGGAAATGAGCTTGAGCTGAAAAATGTGACTCTTGATACGGAAACCGTTATGGTCACGCTGCCAGTTACCTCTACTAAGGAGGTTCCCTTGGATGTTGACCTTATTGACGGCGGCGGTGCAAGCCGTGAAAACGTTAAAATAACCTGTGTGCCTGATAAAATCACCATTGCAGGCGATGCGCAGATATTGGAGGGCATCAACAAGCTCTCCGTGGGTACTGTCGATTTGTCCGCTTTTGAATCAACCTTTGAGGATACCTTTACCCTTGTTTTGGACAATGAAATAACCAACGTGACCGGAATAAATGAAATTAAGGTCACCGTGGAGGTTATTGGACTTGAAACAAAGAAGTTTAATGTCACAAATATTTCCATGATAAACGTACCCTCGGGGCGCACCGGAACAGTAATTACGGAAAATGTTGAGGTTATCCTTCGTGGAAGTGCAGAAGCCTTGAGCCGGATAAAGTCCAACAATATTCGTGCCGTAGTTGACCTTCAGGACATTGGTAACACCAGCGGTGTGTTCCAGCCCTCTGCCAAAATCCATGTGGACGGCTTCACGGGAGTGGGCGCTATAAAACCTGCCTCCGGTGATTATAAGATTTACGTTAAAATAACATGATTCAAAAGTATCTGAAAAGAGGAAACTGTCAATGATAAAAAGTATGACCGGTTATGGCAGTGCCAAAAGCTTGGACGGCAGCCTGGGGCTGTCTGTGGAGCTTAAAAGCGTTAATAACCGATATCTGGATACCTCGGTAAGAATGCCCCGTGGCTTTCTGTTCGCTGAGGATTCGGTAAAATCCGCTGTGCAGTCCCACATAAGCCGGGGCAAGGTGGACGTCTTTGTGACTATGAGCTCCTCCTCTGTAGGCGACATCGCTGTAAGCGTAAACGAGAATTTGGCGGCCGAGTACAAATCCGCTATCGAGCTTGTGGGGCTTAAGCTGGGCTTGGAGCACAAAATAACAGCCTATGAGCTTTGCAAATTCTCGGACGTGCTGTCTGTTGACAAGAAGGAGCTTGACAAGGAGATAATCGCCCAGGAGCTTTCCCTGGTGGTTGAAAATGCCCTTTCTGATTTTGACTCCATGCGCACAAAGGAAGGTGAAAAGCTTTATCAGGACATTTCCGGCAGGCTTTCGGCCATTGAGGATTTGGTTTCCTTCGTTGAAAAACGCTCCCCTCAAACAGTCAGTGAATACCGTGAGCGCCTTACCAAGAAAATGCAGGAGGTTCTTGACAGCACCGACATTGATGAAGGCCGTATCCTTATGGAAGCTGCACTTTTTGCCGACCGTGTAGCTGTGGACGAGGAGACCGTTCGTCTCAGAAGCCACATAAGTCAAATGCGTGAAATGATTGCCGGCCCGTCCCCGGTTGGACGGAAGCTTGACTTTATCGTTCAGGAGCTGAACCGTGAAACTAACACCATTGGCTCCAAGTGCAATGATCAGGACATTACCAAGGTGGTTTTGGATATGAAGTCCGAAATCGAAAAAATCAGAGAACAGGTTCAGAATATCGAATAGGGAGGTAGCCTTATGAAGCTAATTAACATCGGATTTGGAAATATGGTTGCTGCCGCCCGAATTATTGCCATTGTCAGTCCTGAGTCCGCTCCCATAAAGCGAATAATTCAGGACGTGCGCGACAAGGGTATGCTGGTTGACGCCACCTATGGTCGCCGCACAAGAGCGGTTATAGTAATGGACAGCGGAAATGTTATTTTGTCTGCCATACAGCCGGAAACCATAGCCGGAAGAACCAACGGCAGGATAGAACAAGAAACCGGAGGTGCAGAGTAAAATGCCTGAAAGAGGTAAGCTGATAGTTGTTTCCGGCCCGTCCGGAGCCGGCAAGAGCACTGTTATCTCCAAGGTCATGGAAAATGACTCAAACATTGTTTTTTCCATTTCGGCAACCACAAGAGCGCCAAGGGCTTACGAGCACGACGGCGTAGAATATCAATTTGTAGATATGCCCACCTTTGAAAAAATGATTGCAAACGATGAACTTTTAGAATATGCCCGATATGTGGACAACTATTACGGTTCTCCCAAGAAGGCTGTGCTTGATAATCTCGAAGGGGGCAAGGATGTCCTTTTCGACATTGAGGTTCAGGGTGCAATGCAGATTAAAAAGAAGTGCCCCGAGGCTATTTTGATATTCATTATCCCATCAAAATTCAACGAAATCGAAACTCGTCTTAGAGGCCGTGGCTCCGACGATGAGGACAAGATCCAAAAACGGATTCGGGCCGCGAAAAACGAGTGCAGCATGGCCCAAAATTACGACTACATAGTCATAAACGACTATGCTGAGGTTGCGGCCGGAGAGGTCGCCGCCATTATAAAGGCTGAAAAATGCCGCTTTTCCCAACGTCAAAAATATTTATCTGAGGTGTGTTCATTATGATGCTTTATCCCCCCATGGCTGATCTTGCCGGCAAGGTAGGAAGCCGTTATCTTCTGGTTAACCTTATCGCTCGTAGGGCAAGAGAAATATCCTCCGACCCTGAAAAATACGACAATGGTGACAAGAAGCCTGTTTCCTGTGCCATTGACGAGGTATATTCCGGAAAGCTTTCCGTGCAGGATGTCTATAATATCGACGAGGACGGTGTAAACGTCGCTGACGTCGAATATTGATTTTAATCGCCTGAAATGGACAAGCTTATTGCCAAAATAGCTGTCTCTGCCGCAACCTACGGGATTGACAGGCCATATGATTACCTTGTTCCCCGGGAGCTTATGGAAAAAATGGCTCCCGGCATGCGTGTATCTGTGCCCTTTTCCAGAGGAAACCGCATCACCGAGGGCATTGTTTTGGCACTTTCTTCCGAGGCAGAATATGACCGGCTCAAAAGCATTACAAGCCTTTTGGATGAACGGCCTGTCCTTTCCGAGGAGCTTATTAAGCTTGCCCTTTGGATGCACGAGCGGTTTTTCTGCACAGTATATGACGCCGTGCGCGCCATGCTGCCTGCAGGTCTTTGGTACGATAGCTCGGGTTCCCGCAGGGTGAAGGATAAGACTGTCAGCTATGCAAATCTCCTTATCCCCGCTGAGGATGCTGTGCTTCTTGCCGGAACAAAGCGACGCTCTGCGCCTTCCCAAGCGGCTGTTTTAGAGCTTCTTTCCGGTTTTGGCGGCGCAACGGTAAACGATATTAGATATCTCACCGGCGCAAGCTCTGCAACGGTTAAGCGTCTTGAGAAAGACGGTCTTATTTCCATTGAAGCTATGGAGGTTTATCGCCGCCCCGTTTATCGTGTGGGCGAGAAGATGGAGCTGCCGCCCTTAAATTCGGCGCAGCAGGAGGCCTTTGAGGGCATTTTCTCCCTTACGGAATCAAGAAAAGCAGGTGCCGCCCTTTTATACGGTGTTACCGGCAGCGGCAAAACCCAGGTCTATGTCCATCTTATTGACGAGCTTCTTAAAAAAGGTCTTTCATCCATTATGCTGGTGCCTGAAATCTCCCTTACACCCCAAATGCTTGAAACCTTTTCCTCATACTTCGGCGAGAATATTGCAGTGCTTCACAGCTCCCTATCCGCCGGAGAGCGCTATGACGAGTGGAAACGGGTAAAAAACGGTGAGGCAAAGGTGGTTATCGGGACAAGGAGCGCTATTTTTGCTCCTGTTGAAAATCTTGGGCTTATCATCATTGATGAGGAGCAGGAGGACAGCTACAAGTCTGAAAACTCCCCTCGCTATCACGCCAGGGACGTTGCAAAATTCCGCTGTGCACAGGCGGGTGCAACACTTCTTTTGGGCAGTGCCACGCCGGATATCGAAACACGCTATCACGCCCAAACCGGTCGCTATGCCTTTTTCTCACTGCCGGAGCGCTTTAACACAATGCGCCTTCCCGAGGTGGAAATTGTTGACATGAAAAAGGAGCTTCGTGCCGGCAACGGCGGCAATCTAAGCCGCTTACTGGTGAATGAGCTTTCTCGCAACATTCAAAGCGGTCAGCAAAGCATTCTTTTTCTTAACAGGCGTGGTGCAAGCAAGCTTATAAGCTGCAGCGAATGCGGTTATACATACAAATGTCCCCGCTGCAGTGTTCATCTTACCTATCACTCGGCAAATAATCGCCTTATGTGCCATTACTGCGGCCATTCCCAGCATGTGGACAGCCGCTGTCCCCAATGCGGCGGAGAGCTTTGCTATGTGGGCGCCGGAACCCAAAAAATTGAGGAGGAGCTTTCGGAGCTTTTCCCCGATACTCCCACCATTCGCATGGACGCTGACACCGTTGGCGGTGCAGGCTCACATGAGCTTATTTTAAGCCGCTTTCGTGAGGAGAACATTCCCATAATGATTGGCACGCAAATGGTCACAAAGGGTCTTGATTTTCCAAACGTAACTCTTGTTGGCGTTGTACTGGCGGATCAGGGGCTTTACTGCGGCGATTACCGCTCTGCGGAGCGAACCTTTTCACTTCTGACTCAGGTCATCGGCCGCTGCGGAAGGGGAGAACTTCCCGGGCGTGCAGTAATTCAGACCTTTACCCCCGATAATCAGGTTATTACACAAGCCTCTGCGCAGGATTATGACAGCTTTTTCAGCTCTGAACTTGAAATGCGCCGGCTGCAGTGGTGTCCGCCGTTTTCCGGTATCTTCGCCATCACCGCCACCGGACCGGAAGAGGGTAGGGTTCTTCGCTGTCTCAACGAGGTACGGGGAATTATAGGCCGTGAGCTTTGCTCTCGAGGTGATGTGCGTGTACTTGGACCGGCTCCCTTGCCGGTTGCCAAGGTTAATAACCGCTTCCGATATCGGCTTAACATCGCCTGTCAGGACAGCAGAGAGGTTCGGGAGCTTATTTCTGGACTTATAAATTACTACTCTTCAAATAAAGACTATCGGGATGTTCTGCTTTTTGGAGACATTGATCCAAGGCAATAGCAGCCCAACGCAGGAGGATAAAAATATGGCGCTTCGAACAATAATCACCAAGGGAGACCCCATGCTCTTGAAAAAATGCCGTCCCGTCACGGAATTTAACGAGAAGCTTCATATCCTTTTGGACGATATGAGAGACACCCTTATAAAATCCGGCGGCGTGGGTCTTGCCGCACCTCAGGTGGGTATTTTACGCCGTGTGGTTTTGGTTATGGAAACAAATGTCCCCGAAAATGAGGACGAATATTATATTGAGCTTATCAATCCCGAAATTATAAGCCATGAGGGCGACCAGACAGGGCCGGAGGGCTGTCTGTCCGTTCCGGGAGAGTACGGAATCGTTTCCCGCCCCATGTATGCCACGGTTCGTGCCCAAGATAGAAACGGAAACACCTTTGAGGTCAGCGGTGAGGGGCTTACCGCTCGCTGCTTCTGCCACGAGCTTGACCATTTGGACGGCAGACTCTTTACCGAACTTGCCCAGCGCATGCTCAGTAAGGAAGAAATTGAAGATGCCGCCGGAGATGGAGATTAAAACTTATGCGGATTGTTTTCATGGGAACGCCGGACTTTGCCGCAGCGTCCCTAAAAAGTCTGATTGACGAGAAGTTTGACGTGGTTGGGGTCTTTTCCCAGCCCGACAAGCCAAAAAACAGGGGAATGAAGCTTTGGGAAAGCCCCGTTAAGGAGCTTGCGCTAAGTGCTGGCATCCCGGTATTCCAGCCGGAAAAAATGCGGGACGGCACAGCTCTTGCCGCTTTGAAGGCTTTGAAGCCCGATCTTGTGGTAGTTGTGGCATACGGCCGCATCCTGCCAGACGATATTCTTTCAGTGCCGCCCCTTGGCACAATAAATATTCACGGCTCACTTTTACCCAAATATCGGGGAAGTGCCCCTATACAATGGTCTATTTTAAACGGTGACAAGACAACAGGAGTTTCCTCCATGTATCTTGCCAGCGAAATGGATGCAGGGGACGTTATTTATACCGACGAAACAGAGATCGGTGAATTTGAAACCTCTGGTCAGCTTTTTGACCGTTTGAAGGAAATGGGTGCTCGCCTTCTTTGCAAAACCTGCCGTGACATTGAAAAAGGCACCGCACCAAGGACTCCACAAAACCACGCTGAGGCCACCTATGCGCCACCGCTTCAAAAGGAAATGAGTCCGATTGATTGGAACAAAGGTCCCAGGGAAATCGTTAAGCACATCTGTGGCCTTGACCCCTGGCCTGTTGCCAGCGCCGAGCTGGCCGGAAAGGTTTTTCGTATTTTCGGCGCTGCGTATACGGACGCTGCCACTACCCTTAAAAACGGCAGCATTGTTTCTGCCGACCCAAAGCGGGGTATCGAGATAGCCTGCGGCGGCGGGAAAACAATCCTTATAACCCAATTGCAGGCTCCCGGCGGAAAGCGGATGTCTGCGGGGGATTACCTTCGGGGTCATCCCATTACCATTTGATTTTATCGGAGGAAAGCATGGCAAAATCAGCAAGACTTGCGGCGCTTACAGTTCTTGAGCGCTGCCGCAGAAATCAAGCCTTTTCAGACGCTCTTATAGGCAGTGCGGCAAGCGGCGCAGGACTTGAAGGCAAGGATAGGGCACTTTGCTCCCGTCTTTCCTACGGCGTTTTGCAAAACACCATGCTCTGCGACTTTTACATTGACAGCTATCTTCAGGGCACAAAGAAGCTTGAACCAAAGCTTAGGGACATTTTGCGTATCACAGTATATCAGCTTCTTTTTCTTGATCGCATACCTGTTCATGCCGCCATTAACGAGGCTGTTGAGCTGTGCAAGGAGCTGGGACTTTCCCGTGCCTCCGGCCTTGCCAATGCCGTTTTACGGAAAATCGCCGCTAACTGTAACAATCTTCCGGAAATTCCCCGGGAGGATATCTGCTCGTACCTGTCCATAAAATACAGCCACCCCAAACCCTTGGTTCAGCTTATCCTTGACGAGCTGGGCGAAACGGAAGCCGAGCAGCTTTTGGCGGCTAACAATGAGCCGGCACCGATTTTTATTCAAGTAAACACCCTTCGCACCACCGGTGACGAGCTTTTGACTGAGCTGAAAAATGCAGATGTTGAGGCGTCTGCCCACGATTCTCTTGAAAACTGCATTGAACTGTCCAACTGCGGCGACATTACCGCTCTTAAAGCATTTTCTGACGGTAAATTTTATGTTCAGGACCCCGCTGCAAGACTTGCAATTTACGCCGCCGCTCCTAGGCGAGGCGATAAGGTTTTGGATGCCTGCTCTGCCCCCGGCGGGAAGAGCTTTGCCACCGCCATTACCATGGAAAACTGCGGCAGCATACTCTCCTGTGATATTCATAAAAATAAGCTCAATCTTGTGGAAAGCGGAGCAAAACGCCTTGGAATTGAAATTATCAGCACCAACGCCATGGATGCAGCAGCCCCTTGCGACGGCCTTTTGAACGCCTTTGACCTTGTCATTGCCGACGTGCCCTGCAGTGGTCTTGGGGTAATCCGCAAAAAGCCGGACATCCGCTTTAAGGATATTGCCCTGCTTACCTCACTTCCGGAGAAGCAGCTTTCCATACTTGAGGGGCTTTCCGCCTGCGTTAAGCCAGGCGGCGTTCTTCTTTACTCCACCTGCACCTTTCTTGAGCGCGAAAACGGCGATGTTGTCAGCCGCTTTCTTTCTCAGCACAGAGAATTTTCTATGGAGGAATTTGAACTGCCCAAGCCCTTTGGCCTTATTTCGGAAGGAAGCGTAACGCTTTATCCCCACCTTCACGGCACGGACGGCTTTTACATCTGCAAATTGAGGAAGCAAAAATGAAATCTGATATAAAAACCCTTTTACCGGAGGAGCTTGCCGCTGTTCTTTATGAGATGGGACAGCCGAAATACAGAGCAAAGCAGGTTTTCACTTGGCTAAACAGGGGAGTACGCTCCTTTGACGAGATGAGCGACCTTTCGAAAAATCTTCGCAGCGAGCTTGACCAGCGGTTCTTTATTACCACTCCCACCCCCATTCGCAAGCAGGTTTCCCAGATTGACGGTACAATTAAATACCTTTGGGAGCTTTCTGATGGTAACGCCATAGAGACCGTCGTTATGAGCTATAAGCATGGAAATACGGTGTGTATTTCCACTCAAGTGGGCTGTCGGCAGGGCTGCGCCTTCTGCGCCTCCACCATAGGCGGTCTTGTTCGTGGGCTTGAGCCCTCTGAAATGCTTGATGAGGTGCTTTTTTCACAGATTGACAGCGGAAAGCCCATTTCAAACATTGTTTTGATGGGAATTGGCGAACCTCTTGATAACTTTGACAATGTCATTAAGTTTCTAAAGCTTGTAAACCACCCGGATGGAATGAATATAGGTATGCGCCATATTTCTCTTTCCACCTGCGGACTCACAGAAAAATTTGACAAGCTGGCAGACCTTAATTTACAATTAACCTTATCCATATCCCTTCACGCCCCAGATGACGAGACCCGCTCACGGCTTATGCCGGCAAACAGGAGCAGGGGAGTGGACGAGCTTATCTCTGCTTGCCGCCGATATTTTGACCGCACAGGCAGACGTATCTCCTTTGAATACGCCATGATAGATGGCGTTAACGACAGCGAAACCCATGCACGGCTTCTTTGCAAGCGTGCCCATGATGCCGCTGCCCACGTTAATCTTATCCCGCTTAACCACGTTGAAGAAAGGGAGTTTTCTCCCTCAAAGCCGGAAAATCTTAAGCGTTTTATTAAAATTCTTGAGGACGACGGCGTAAATGTTACGGTTCGCAGAAAGCTTGGCGGCGACGTTGATGCTTCCTGCGGACAGCTTAGAAGGAAAGCTGCAGAGAAATAGGAGGAACCAATGAAAGGCTACACCATAACCGACATCGGTAAGGTGAGATCTGAAAATCAAGATTGCGTCCGCTTCATACAAAATTCACTGCCGAGCTATGCTATTCTTGCCTTGTGTGATGGAATGGGCGGTGCTCGTGCCGGCAGTGTTGCAAGCGGAATAGCCCTTAACGAGTTTACCACGAAGGTTGCCGAAGCACTTTCGGAAAAAAAACTTCCCATGACGCCGGCAGAGCTGGTGAAGCGTGCCGCAGAGTATGCAAACGCACGGGTATATGAGCGTTCCAGCTCATCCGCCGCATATTTAGGCATGGGGACAACCCTTGTTGCCGCCGTGATAAAGGGTCGGCAGTGTGCCGTGGTGAATGTGGGCGACAGCCGCGCTTACTTGATTTCTGATGGAAACATCAGTCAAATTACACGGGATCACTCCTTTGTGGAGGAGATGGTCAGCCGGGGCAGCATAACCCGGGAGCAGGCGAAAAATCACCCAAAGCGCAATGTAATCACCCGCGCTCTGGGGGGAGAGTCCACAGTGAGCTGCGACGTTTTTACTCCGAATTTGCGTAAAAACGACATTCTTCTTCTGTGCTCTGACGGGCTTTCAAACACTATTTCCGATGATGAGCTTTTAAGCATAAGCCAGAAGAACAAGAATTTGGCTGATATGGCCAAGGAGCTTTTAGACCTCGCTCTTTCAAGAGGAGCTCCGGACAACGTCACCGTAGGACTTTTGCAAAAATAATAATTTAGCTGCAGTATGATAGTATAATTTTCTTCTGCGCTTCACCTCAGTATTGGAGGCAAATACAATGGACAATAATATGGACAGGTATCTTGGAACCATGCTCGACAACCGATACGAGTTGCTTGAGATGATTGGTTCCGGTGGTATGGCGGTGGTTTACAAGGCTCTTTGTCACCGTCTTAATCGCTATGTTGCGGTTAAAATTTTAAAGGACGAATTTGCCAAGGACGAGGATTTCTGTGAGCATTTTAAGGCAGAATCCCACGCCGTTGCAATGCTATCCCATCCCAACATAGTGGCAGTGTATGATTACAGTAAATCATCAGACTGTCAGTATATCGTGATGGAGCTTTTAGAGGGCATCACGCTTAAGCAATACATGCAGACCAAGGGCGCCCTTAGCTGGAAGGAAGCCCTGCATTTCTCCACCCAAATCACCAAGGCGCTTTGCCACGCCCATGATAAAGGCATCGTCCACCGGGACATTAAGCCGCAAAACATCATGGTGGGCAAGGACGGCAGCATAAAGGTTGCCGATTTCGGTATTGCCCATCTCCAGTCGGAAAGCACCACCGATGCCAGCGAAGCCCTTGGCTCAATCCACTACATTTCCCCAGAGCAGATCAGGGGCGAGCCTGTAGATGCCCGCACGGACATATATTCTTTGGGTATAGTTATGTACGAAATGCTTACGGGCCGTCTACCTTACGAGGGAGACACGGCGGAGGCTGTTGCCGTTCAGCATTTCGGAAGCACACTTACCCTTCCCGGCGATATAAATCCGGACATTCCCCTTAGACTTGAGGAAATAACCCTAAAGGCAATGACCTCTGACATCAATTCCCGCTATCAGTCAGCCTCTGAGCTTTTAAACGACCTTGAAAGCTTCCGAAAAACCCAGGCTTCTCCTTCTGAGCTTGTGGACGAGAGCTTTGACACCATTGACGCTACGGGCGCTCATGTTCCTATTAAGCTTAAACCCACCAAGGGCCCCGGTGAGCTTTCCGAAGCTCAATACCGTCGCCGCCGTCAGCGAGCACGGAAGGTCAGCACCTATACCGGATTTGCCCTTATTGCAGTTTTTCTGCTTCTTATTGTAAGCTTCCTTTGGGAATACTGGATAGAAGATCTTTTTGTTGACAATCAGCGGGTTGAGATACCCGATTTCATCGGTGAGCAGGTTGATGTTGTGAAAAACAGCAAAGCCTATGAGGATACCTTTAATTTTGTTGTCTCCTACACCGTTGACCCCAGTGCCCCTGAAGGCAGTATTGTTGGTCAAAAGCCCGAGGCCGGCCGAAGCGTTATCCCCACCAAGGAGGGCATTCAGGTTCAGCTTATAATAAGCACCGGCATGGTAATGACCAAAATACCCGATGTTTTCAACACTGAGTACCGTGAAGCAACCCTTGCCTTGGAAAAGCTCGGGTTTAATGTGACTATGCAGCCCATTGCTTCCGACACAGTGACCGAGGGCTATGTAGTAAGCACCAATCCCACTGCTGGGGAGGAGCTTCCCTCCGGCTCAACAATTTATCTTTACGTCAGCGGCGGCCCTCAGCTAAGTGAGGTTGCCATGCCCAATGTTGTAGGTAAAACCCAAACAGCCGCCCTTGCAGAGCTTACCAAGGCCGTTATTGACCTTGGCAGCGTAACAGAGCTTAGTGACGATGACTATCCTGCGGGCACCGTAATTTGGCAAAGCATAGAAGCAGGGGAGCTTGTAACGCCCCACACTGTTGTCTATCTTAAGGTCTCTACCGGCCCACGGGAAACACCCACCCCCAAGCCTCAGGAATAGACAGTGGGCGAGCGAATGGAAACTGGCAGAATAATAAAAGCCCTCGCTGGGTTTTACTATGTGAAATCCGGCGAGCAGGTTTATGAATGCCGTGCACGGGGAAAATTTCGTCTTGATGGCACCTCCCCTTTAGTGGGTGACATTGTGGACATCAGCACAGAAGATAATTTTAAGGGCACCGTTGCCCATGTCCACGGGCGGCATAATAGCTTTCTTCGTCCGGCTGTGGCAAATGTAGACTGCCTTGTCATCCTTGCTGCGGCGGTTAATCCCATCACCGACCCTTTTTTGATTGACCGTGTTACCTCTGTAGCTGAGGACAAGGGCTGCAGCATTATTATCTGCATAAACAAGGCGGACCTTGACCCCGGCGACCGCCTTTTTGAGATTTACAGCAAGACACCATATAAGGTCTTAAGGACCAGTGCAACCACGGGTGAGGGAATTGCTGATCTGTGCGAGCTTATGGCAGGAAAGCTCTGCACTTTCACCGGAAATTCCGGTGTTGGCAAGTCAAGCCTTCTTAACGCCATTTGTCCCCAGCTTCAGCTTAAGGTGGGGGAGGTCAGTGATAAGCTTGGGCGGGGCAAGCACACCACACGGCATGTGGAGCTTTTCTACCTGCCAAACGGCGCCTTCATTGCCGACACCCCGGGCTTTTCCTCCTTTGACATTGATAAAACCGAGCATATCTCAAGGGAAAATCTTCAATACTGCTTTAGTGAATTTTCCCCATTTCTGGGTCAGTGCCGCTTTTTGGACTGTGCCCACATTAAGGAGCCCGGCTGCTGCATCTTAGATGCGGTGGAACGTGGTGTTATAAGTCCTTCTCGGCACGAGAGCTATATTCGACTGTATGATTTGGCTTCAAAAGTAAAAGATTGGGAAATCAAGACAAAATAATCAAATAAGTAGTCTCCCGCATAGGATATGATAACGGCCCTGAGCTGTTATTAAATCCTATGCGGGAGGTTTTTTTATGCGAAATAAGCCCGGATTTGTTTGGAAACGAATGGGCTGCTGTGTTGTCCTGCTGGGCGTGCTTGTCCTTTTGGGGCTTATCCTGCCGCCCGGCTTTTGGTGGTTCATTTTCGGAGCGGTATTAATTTGCACGGGAATTTGGATTATACGCTGCAGATGAAATTACATATGGAATATTTGTCCTTTTAATAGCATAAGCATAAGCAAACGGCTATGAAAGGACTGGTAATATGCGCCTGACTCTTGACCGCAGCGAATGCGGATATTATAAGCTATTGCAAAACGACAGCATCTGCACCGAAGAATCGGCAGAGCTGGTTGTTCCCGACGTCTGTGAGGATGTGGGACAAATTTTGGACGTAAAGGGTGAAATTTGCCTTACCAACAAAAAACTTATTGACGGCCGCCTTTCTGTTGAGGGAGCCGTAGAGGTCTGCATCGTCTATGCCGGTGAGGACGGAAAAAAATTAGAGCATGTGGCAACCACTATGCAGTTTACCCAAACCAAGGCCATGTCTGATGCCGGTGACGACCAGCTTGTGGTGGTTCGGCTTGAGCTTCGCAGGATAGAGGCAAAAACCCTTAACCCAAGAAAACTTCTTATCAAAGCGGAGCCCTGCGCCGTATTTTGCTGTTATGGCGTTGCCGACTGCGGGGTTTATAACCGCCTTCCGGCAGGGGATTTTCCTGCAATACACACTCTTTGTAAAAAAGCTCAGTTTGTCCCCGTTATCAGTGTTAAGGAGAAAAATTTCTCCATTTCGGACGAGTATCTTGTTCCTGCCGACGTTCCCGCAGGTGCAAAAATGATAAGCAGCGCCACCAGAATTTGCGTGGACGACATTAAAACCGTTGGAAGCAAAATAATTTTCAAGCTTGTGACCGAAACAGATGCTCTGTTCCTTTGCGAGGAGACAGGAGAGCTTCGCTCCTGCTGCTTTGAAACCCAGGTTTCTCAGCTTATTGAAAGCGAGTACGACACAGAGCTTACAGAGGCGGCAGTAATACCGGTACTTAAAAGCAGCGAGCTTACGCGGCTTCCCGAGCGTGAAAACGGTGCCTGTTATGCTGCAAGCTTTTCGATTCTTGTGCAGGCGGTGTGCTGCGAAAACCGCTGTGTAGAGTACATCGCCGATGCCTACTGCAACAAATACTGTGCCACCGCCGAATTTTCCGAAACCATGCTTGGGGGCTACAGTACTATTCGCCGTATGCGTATGGAGCTTTGCGGAAGGCTTCCCGCCGGTTTATCCTGCGCGGATGTAGTCTATCTTACGCCTTCCTACGCCTTTGCAGAGGTAAACGGCTCAAAGCTTATGTGCTCTGTGCGGCTTCGTGGGGTTTACTGCAGTCCTGAAGGCGAGCGCCTGCCACTGTCAATAAGTCTTGAGGACAGTGACGAGTTGATAATAAGTGATTGCCAAAGCCTGAAGCTTATTTCCTGCTGCGTGGGCAGTGCCTTTATCGCCCAAAGCTGCGACGTTACGATTCCTTTCATTATGGAGCTTGGGGTTTACGAGGAACACAGCGTAAACTCTGTAAGTGCCATAGAGCTTGACGAGGGAAGCTGCGGTATGAAAAACAGGCCCTCGATCATTGTGCTGTGCTCCAACAGGAATTACGACCTTTGGGAGCTTGCCAAGAAGTATGGCTCAACCACGGCAGGCATTGAAAAAGCCAATACAATTGACGGAAAATTCGATATTTCCACAAGACCCATGATAATACCCAAGGATTAGACGGCAAAAGGACTTGCACATCCCAATAAAACATGTTAAAATAATATAGCATTTTTTATTGAGGAGCTGTTAACAATGTCAGGACATTCCAAGTGGCATAATATACAAAAAACGAAGGGCGCACAGGATGCAAAGCGTGCTCAGGCCTTTACCAAAATTGCACGTGAAATGATCGTTGCAGTTAAGGAAGGCGGCGGCGGAGACCCTGCCAACAATTCCCGTCTTGCAGCCGTCGTTACCAAGGCCAAGGCCGCCAACATGCCTAACGACAACATTAAGCGTGCTATTGAAAAAGCCCTTGGTTCTGCCGGCGGAGATAATTTTGAAAGCATCACCTATGAAGGCTACGGTCCTTGCGGCGTTGCGGTTATCGTGGAAACTATGACCGACAATCGCAATAGAACCGCCTCCGAGATGCGCCATTACTTTGACAAGTATGGCGGAAACATGGGTGCTTCCGGCTGCGTCTCATGGTCCTTTGACAAGAAGGGCGTTATCGTGGTAGACAATGAGGACGGAAAGCTTGACGAGGACACCGTTCTTGAGGCAGCTCTTGAAGCCGGAGCGGATGACTGTGAAGCAGACGGCCCCACCTTCGTTGTGTACACCACTCCTGAGGATTTTCAGGGTGTTGCAACCGGTCTTGAGTCCCTTGGCTACAAGTTCCTTTCCGCAGAGGTGGAAATGGTGCCCCAGAACTACATTAGCCTCACCTCTGAGGATGATATCAAAAACATGAACAAGATGCTGGAAATGTTCGAGGACAATGACGATGTTCAGAACGTCTGGCACAATTGGGAAAACGAATAAGAGCATCTCTTGCGAAGTATCGGCAGTCCTATGGCTGCCTGTACTTTTATATTTTCTCTATTAATTTTTTTACTGTGCTGCAATAATCCGGCGCTCTCATCCGTTATTTAGTTGTAAGCTTAAAAACAGCGGCCGCAACAATTAAATGAATGGAGAAATATTATGAAAAAAATTATTAGCCTTCTTCTCGTTATGACACTTGTTTTTGCTGTGTCCGGCACCTGCCTTGCAGCCTGGGAAAATCCCTTTAAAACCCACGGTAACCTTGTAGAGGATGCCGCTGAGGATTTTGCGGATGCAATCGAAAATGCTGCTGAAGTCGGTCCCCAGAACCCAAAAGACTTCATAAGCACCGTATCGGGTTTAACCAAAACCTTCCTGGGAAAGCTTTTTGGTTCCTTCAATACCACACCCGTTGCCGCACTTTCCTTCGGCAATCCATTTGAACGGTTCTTCGAAAGCTTTGCTGATAAGGTAGAAGCTGACGCCGAGGCTTTTGCACGCAGAGTTGACGCATATTTCAACTCCTTTGACAGGTATTTCTAAAGCTTAATCCCACCACCTCTCATACATGTAAATATCCCGCCATAAATGGCGGGATATCTTTTTTTATTGGGCCAGCAGGCTTATATTCGTATCAGTTCCAAAATTGCTCATGCTATAGCAAATCAGTACCTTATCAATGTTGTTATCTTTAACATAGTCATGCACCGAGCCTGCCAAAAGCTGATTTTTATAATAACGCAGATCCATAAGGTGAATTTCGGAAAAGCTTTGCTGTAGGAAAGGAACAAGGCTGTCAGTATAGCTGTCTCTGATTATAAGAATTGAGTCAGCATCAGAGATACCTGTTTTTACCACCGCCAGGGGGGTTATTCCGCCCATGAACATGGAGTATTTATCCTTTTTATCAAGGTATTCCATGTCGTACATTGTACCGGTTTCCGCTTCACCGGAAACGTAATTAAAAACCTGTGTTGACTCGTCCTGTGGGGTGAAAATATCCATGCTATCTGGTTTAACCCAGCTAAATCCGGATTTTGAATACACCGTGCCATAGAAGGCATCAGAAACCGTTTCAGGCGTGAAATCTGAAAGGGAATAGGTCTTTTCCCCAAGCCCTTCAAGAATCGTTTCCAAGGCATAAAAGGCCCCCAGACTCGTCCAGTGGTGATCCGTGCGGTAATAGGTGTATTCATTGGAATGTGCGCTCATCTTGTCAACAAGGTCAATGTTATTTGCGCCGGAGTTTTCATAGCAATATGCTATGGCCGCTCCCTGACTGTAGTTTGGTGCAAATTTTGGCAGCACCTCCGACCTTATTTCAGACGCTCCAGGGATAAGGGCAAAGTACACCGGTACACCTGAACTTTCTGCAAAGCTGTGGACAGAAGAAATATTGGTTTCAAGAAGCCCCTTGTCTGGAGCGGTGTAGCGCTCTATAAGCGAACCGTCGCTGCAAAGGTAAACACCCTTGTTTTCCTTCTTGCCCAAAGCAAGCTCGCATCCCGCTTTCATCGTTGTCCAGCTATCGCGAAAGGCAAACTGGTCAGTTGTGTAGCTTTCAAACTTGTCCATAAATTTTCCGGAGAACAGGGCGCTGAAGGAAAACTCCGGCCTTTGAGCAAGCTCTCTATTTTCCTGTTCGGAAAACTCCACATCCGGCAAAATTAGATTCAGCACAAATAAAACGCAGATAAATGCCGTAAAAATAATAATTTGTATTAAAGAAGATTTTTTTGTCATGGCAACGTCCTCTTAAAAGCGGAAATACAAAAATGGATTATAAGTAGCGTCCACCAAATAACCGGTGCACACCACCAAAACAAGGACAATCAAAACCGGAGTAAGCAGGTTTTGAACCCCCTTAGGAAGCTTTTTGAAAAGCCGGTCGGGGAGGGGAGTGCTGGCAAGTATGGCAACTATAAACATTACCGCAAAGGACATGAGATAGTAATAGTCTGTGGACTGAACAAAGCCGCCGCTTCCAAAGCCCAACATTGTTTTCATGTATCGTCCGCAGTCTGCCATGGTGCTTGTTTGGAAAAGCACCCAGCCAAAAAGCGTAATCACGCTAAGATATATATGGCTTACAAAGGATGGGGCCTTGTCCAAAATCTTCAGCAGCCATCGTTTCTCAATTATCAAAAATACGGCGTAATATAGCCCCCACAAAAGAAAGTTCCAATTTGCACCGTGCCAGAAGCCCGTAAGCCCCCAAACGATGGCAATATTAAGGTACTGTCTCATCATACCCTTGCGGTTACCGCCCAGAGGTATGTAAACATAGTCACGGAACCATGTGCCAAGGCTTATGTGCCAGCGTCGCCAAAACTCCGTAACGCTTTTTGAGATGTAGGGATAGTTAAAGTTTTCAAGAAATTCAAAGCCCAGCATACGTCCAAGTCCAATGGCCATGTCGCTGTAGCCTGAAAAGTCAAAGTAAATTTGAATAGAAAAAGCAATAATGCTCATCCATGAGCCTATGAAGCTAAGCTCGTTTGCCGGCAGAGCTGCATAGGTGTCCCACAGCACGCCGATGTTGTTTGCAACAAGTACTTTTTTGGCAAGACCAATTGTAAACCGACGCACTCCGCTAGCGAACTTGTCCGCCGAATGCTCACGGTAGTCAAGCTGGGTGTCAATATCCTTGTATCTCACTATTGGGCCTGCAATAAGCTGGGGAAAAAGCGCCACAAAGGTGCCAAAGTTAATATAGTTTCGCTGAACCTCCCCATCGCCACGGTAAATATCAATGGGGTAAGACATGGTTTGGAAGGTATAGAAGGAAATGCCAATGGGTAGGGCAAGACCCAAAGGCTTAATAAAGTCAAGGCCGGGTATCTGTGCCAGAGTAGTTGCAAAAAGGTCGTAATATTTAAAGAACATAAGCATGGCAAGGTTAAGCACAATGTTTATGACAAGTATCTTTTTGGCCTTAGGCTTGTTATCGTCCTTATACTTTCCAACCCATATGCCGCTAATGTAGTTCAGCGTGATTGAAAACATCATAAGAAGGATATAAACTGGCTCTCCCCAGCCATAAAACACCAAGTTTACGGCAAAAAGCCACACATTTCTATACTTTATGGGGCATATATAGTAAACCGCAAGCACTACCGGAAGGTAGATAAACATGAATAATATGCTGGAAAAAACCATCTGATTTTGTCCTCCGTTGGGCAAATATTATT
>CAZJYY010000013.1:0-17755 GCA_964550315.1 uncultured Oscillospiraceae bacterium
AAAATATGCCCGTGGTGGTCAAGGGGCGAATCTCCCTTCGGGACGAAAAAGAACCCCAGCTAATGGTGGAGTCCCTTCGCCCGCTGACGGATATGGAGTCTCTTGAGCAGTCCCCTGCCGACAAGAAGGACAAGACCCTTTGGATAAAGCTCCCCTCGGAGAGTGACCCCAGGCTTAAGCGCATTGAAAAGCTTCTTGTGATGTTTGAGGGGGATGAGCGCATGGTAATTTACTGTGAGGACACCAAGAAACGCCTTGCTGCGAGCTGCTGGATTCACGATTCTCTTTTAAATGAGCTTCGGGACATGCTGGGCGAGGAAAATGTTGTGGTTAAATAACTGCAAGGTAATTTTAATATTTAATTCAAGCCGCTTTTTGCCGGAGCATTGTAAGCCCCCGGCTGACAAGGGCGCAAAAAGTAAAGCCGCCTCCTTATTTTGGAGGCGGCTTTACTTTTCATTTACCGCTGTGCGGCTTTTTTATTGGAACAGCTTGCGGAAGTTCGCCGAGGTGCTGTCCGCCTGAGACAGGGTCATTCCGGAAAGGACAATCACATCGTCAATGTCATACTTTTCCTCAAACTGGCTAAGGCTAAGCCTGCCGGTTGTGCTGGGGTAATAGCGGTAGTCCACTGCGTAAACCGTGTGGTAGTGGTTTGCAAGATACACCGTAAAGGGATTTCCGTAGGAGTCCTTATATATTACGCAGGCAGAATCGTCCTTTATATCGTTGTTTACAATGGTGGTCAGGGGATAGTCCCCGCCGATGAAAGCGCCGTATTTATAGGCGTTGTTGGTATAGTCGTAAACCAGCTTTCCGTCAATTGTGCTGCCATTTTTATTAGTGTGGGTCACTGTAATGTTTCCACGGGGGATGTAGGCATCCACTCGGTCGGGATTGGCCTTCATAACTGCGGGATTTCCGCACATGCTGTAAAAAAGCCCCAAATGACCCGGCATTTCAAGCTTGTCAAATTCCGAAAGGGAAACCGGCTCAAAGCCCGCCGCTTCTGCCCAGGCTACATAGGCGTAATATGCGCCCAGTGCCGTCCAGTGGTGGTCTGTGCGGAAATAAACATACTCGTCGTTGTGGGCACGAAGCACCGTGCAGGCATCAACCGGGTAAACAAGCTCATTTAAGTAGGCATATGTATTGGCTATACCCTCCGCCTCCGTTATCGCCTTGGTAACACCCCGATAGGCGTCGTTTGAAAGAACGACTCCAAGGCTGTTTGGCCCCACAAGGTCAAAAACCCTCGCCTTGCCCTCAAGAAGGGTGGCTGCGGCATTCACCGCCTCCGCCGCTTTTTTTGCACCGTAATCATAGTAGCCGTAGTTTTCGTAGCCCCCGTCACCGATTTGAATCACCGAGCCGTAGTGGGCAACGCTTAGACCTGCAAGCTCCAGGCCGGAATCAAGCTCCATGCGCAAAATGGCTTCCTTTACATTGGCCGCTATCTTCTCCTCCACAGCGCCCTTTTCAATGGCGGCGGAGTCATAAAGCTTTTCAAACTGCTTTTCAGAAAAGGCGCCGTCCTTTATAAGCGTGCTGCCAAGAGTAGTTTTGGCGTTTTTGAGCTTTGCCCCCAGTGCGGCGTAGGATACAGTCACCACGTCCGCACGGAAAAAGCTGCTTTGATTCACGGTATCGGGCAGCACTCCCGCTTCTTTTGCAAGGGTAAAGGGGTTTTTGTATTCAAAATCCTCGCCCTCGCCATCCTTATACCCTAGAGCACGAAGAACAAAGGTGAGATACATTTTCACGTCAGCCTTATGACCGGAGCCAAACAGTGTGTCCGTCTCACCCTTTGTGTAGCCCTTTTCGTAGGCATAGGCGGCATAGCGCTCCCCCCAGTCGGGCACGTCGGTAAAGGGCTGAGGTGCTTTGCTTTGAAGGGCTGCGCCCTCCTCGCCCAAAAGGCGAATGAGCATTACCAGCGCCTCCATCCGTGTGGGTGCACGCAAAAGGTCAAAATCCGTCTCGGAAACTCCCTTGAAAAGGCCCAAAGCCTTCAAGCTTTTAGCAAGCTCCTCCTCTTTGGAGGCGTCTCGCCGTGAAACCGTTTCCTCCTTTTCGCTCAACCCTGCACGAATCCCCCTGGGCTCGTAAGCCACCGCCGGTATTGCCGCCCCAAGGCAGAAAACCAGTGCCAGCACTATAGACGTGACACGCTTCATTTTAAGACCGCTCCTTTACCCACTCTTTTCTCTTTACGGGCGCCCCCGCCATTTCATATTAGCATGTTGACATAACTCGTGTAAAGTATCCGTTCATTTTTTGTCAAACATGTGAGAAAACACCGTTATTTTGGCTTTTTCTTTGGACTGCGCCAAGATTTTGTGTTTTACCGTCATCAGCACTAACTATATGCATAATTAAATACCGCTGCCGTTTCCATAGCTATTGCGTTTGCCGTAATTTTTTAGTAAAATTATGTCAACATTGCTCGATAAAAACTTTCGGGCTTAATCGGGAAGGAACAGGGAGCTTTGCTCCCGGGTTACGGATATGGATATAAGCTCGGAAAAGCTGTGCCATTTTGCATATCTTCTGCTTTGCGCCGACGGCTCGGTTTACGCCGGCTACTCAACGGACCCCGTGCGCCGCAGCATGGCGCATAATAGGGGAGTGGGCGCAAAATATACCCGCTCCCGCCTGCCGGTCACCCTTGCATACACGGAGGGCTTTACCACAAAGGGCGAGGCGCTTAGCCGTGAGGCGGCGCTTAAGCGACTGTCCCACAGTAAAAAGCTTGAGCTAATCGCCGCCTTTAGGACAGCTTCACCCAAAGGACTGTAGGGCATTCACCGCCTATCTGCAAAAAGGCTGCCCGCTCAAAAAAGAGCGGGCAGCCTTTTTATTTTAATTTCCGGTTTCTATGCTGATTTTATTGAACTGCGCCAAAACCTCATCCGTTGTAAGGGCCGCCTTGCTCTCTCCTTTTTCATCAAGAACAACATGGCCTCTGTCCATCATGAGAATGCGGCTTCCATACTCTACGGCGTAGCGCAGATTGTGGGTCACCATTATAGCTGTAAGGCCCTTTTCACGCACCACCTTGTCGGTAAGCTCCATTATTATCTCTGCTGTCTTGGGGTCAAGCGCCGCAGTATGCTCGTCGAGAATAAGGAATTTCAGCGGCGTCATGGTGGCCATTAAAAGTGCTACCGCCTGGCGCTGTCCGCCGGAAAGCGAACCCATTTTAACGTCCAGCTTATCCTCCAGCCCAAGCCCCAGTGACGCAAGCTGCTCGCGGTAAAAGTCCGTGCGCTTTTTATTTATTCCCCTGCCAAGACCGAAGGCCTTGCCCTTGTTGTCCGCAAGGGACATGTTTTCAAGCATGGTAAGGTTGGGGCAGGTGCCCAGTGCCGGGTTTTGGTACACACGTCCGATTTTTTTGCAGCGGACAAAATCCTTTTGCTTTGCAATGCTCTCCCCGCCCACAAGAATATCCCCGCCCTCAATTGGAATGCTGCCGCAGATAATGTTCAAAAGCGAGGTTTTTCCGCTTCCGTTGCTGCCAATTACCGAAACAAACTCCCCGTCGTCAACATTAAGGCAAAAATCGTCAAACAGGGTCATTTCCGTAACGGTGCCGGGATTATATACTTTTCTAATGTTTTTAAGCTCAAGCATGGATAATCTCCTCTCCCTTTCTTCCGGAGAATACCAGCACCACAAGGAACAGCACGGCTGTTACAAGCTTTAGAAGGTTTGGCGGCATTCCGAGGTTTATTGCCAGTGCAATGCAGAACTTATAGAGCACACTGCCGAAAATTACTGCCGTTGTGCCCTTAACAAAGCTCATTCGGCGGAAAAGGGTAATGCCGATAATAACCGTTGCAAGACCGAAAACCACTTGGCCTGTGCCCATGGTGGCGGAAAAGCCCCGCTGCTCGTGGCAAACCACACTTCCGGCGAGGGCCACAAGGGCGTTTGCGATGACAAGGCCCAAAATCTTCATCCTGCCCTTATCCTTTGCCAGGGCGGTAACAAGAGTTTGGTTGTCGCCCACGGCACGAAGAAGGAGGCCCGACTTTGTCTTAAAATAAAGGTCGAGAATGATTTTTACAAGCACGACAAGAATAAGCGCCACTGCAAGCTTGCTGTACACTAAAGGAAGCTTTCCCAAAAGCGCCCGTGTGGGGGCGGCAGAGAAAATGGTGTCCACATCTCTGCCCACCATAAGGTTCGAGCCGCCTATCTGAAGGTTAATGGAGAACAGCGCCGTCATGGTGATAATCCCCGCCAAAAGGTCCCTTACCTTCAGCCGTACATGAATAAAGCCGGTGAAAAGCCCCGCCAGTGCCCCTGCTGCAACCGCCGCAAGAAGAGTAAGGTAAGGATTTACTCCGTTTGTTAGCATCACCGCTGTGACTGCCGCCCCCAGGGGGAAGCTGCCGTCTGTGGTAAGGTCGGGGAAATCCAGTATGGAATAAGTGATATACACTCCAAAGGAGATAAGGGCGTAAATAAAGCCCTGAGTCAGAGTGCTTATTACTAAATCAAGCATGAGGGGCCTCCAATTTGTTTTTAATCCTGCCGATTCCCGCCACTCGGTGGGGGAATCGGCTTATCTTGCCGGAAATTCTATGCCTCCGGCTCAACCTCAATGGCGATTTTTGCTGTTTCCTCGGGAATTTCAATACTAAGCTCGGCGCAGGCGGCCTTGTTAACATAGATGTCATAGTCGCTTATGGTCTCAAAGGGAAGCTCCTCACAGGTGGCTTCTCCGGTAAGAACCTTGGCCGCCATAAGGCCGGTTCTTCTGCCCAGCTCCACATATTCAATGCCCGCAGAGGCAACACAGCCCTTTTTAACCTGCTCAATCTCAGAGCCGTAAACCGGGATGCCGGCATCGTTGGTCTTTTCAAGGATGGCGGCAAGCACACCTACCACGTTGTTGTCTGTAAGGTTCGAGAAGCAGTCAACGCCCTGGGCAATCAGTGTGTCCACCGCCTGTGTAACCTCGGATTGAGCGGTAACGCCCACTGCCTTTATTTCAAAGCCGTAGCCCGGGGCTTTTTCCTCATATTCTTCAATCGCGGAAACGCTGTTGGGCTCGCTTGTGGTGTAAACTATACCGATGGTCTTTGCCTCCGGCTGCATTTTGCGGATAAGCTCAAGCTGAGCGTCGATGGGAAGCTTGTCGGAGGTGCCGGTAACGTTGCCGCTGTCAAGCTTTGCCTCCGCAGGGTCTGTAATAGCAGTGAAGATAACGGGAATGTCCTTATCCTCGGCTGCCGCATAGCAGGCCGTTGCCGAGGGGGACGCAATACCCACCATTAAATCCACATTTTTTGAAGAAAAGCTCTGACCGATTTGAGTGGCAATATTGTTGTCAAAGCCTGCGTTTTGATAATCAACGGTGAAGTCCTTTCCTTCAACCAGACCTGCGTCTGCAAGGCCCTTAAGGAAGCCTTCACGGCAATTGTCAAGACTGGGGTGCTCACCATACTGGGATATGCCGATAACATAGGTGTTTTCGGAAGGCTTTTCGGTTTCGGGATTTGCGGATGTTCCGGGGTCAGAGGGCTTGCCGCAGGCGCCAAGGGCAAATACCATTGATAGTGCAAGAACGGCTGTTATAAGCTTTTTCATAATATTATTCTCCTTAAAGATTGTTTTTTAATTAAAATTATATGTCAGTCTTTGGCTTTATAGGCTACGCCATCGTTCCTTTAAAAGTATAAATTGCATTTGGTCCTCCCCTACGGCTCTGCGCCACGGTAAAAAAATAAAGCCCTGCCCCTAATTGGGACAAGACTGAAATCCTGCGGTACCACCCAAGTTGACGCATTTTGCGCCCGCTCGTTTTACACACCTTCATGTGCACCGGCTTGATAACGGATCCGGGTCCCGTCGGTTGCTACTTGCCATAAATGGCGTTCGTCCGCCCTCGTCAGTCCATTCACTTTGCACCGTCCTGCTGCGATTTCACCGCCCGCAGCTCTCTTTAAGGCTAAATGTAAAGCTACTACTCTGAGTCAAAGGTTTTGTTGTTTGATTGTGTGCATTATAAAACGGCGGGACAAGAATGTCAATGAAAAGTTCACAATTTTTTCACGAATTCTTTCTGTCCCGAATTTTCGACTGTATGCCCTATTTTATTCCCCTTTACTCCACTGTGTGATTGAATCACAGATTAAAAATGGTATAATAGCATTAAATACAGTTATTATATTTAATTTAAGTCGTTTTCTTGCCCCTATGGGGTACCCGAAAAGCATGACGCTTTATGCCTATACCTATTTTTGTCATAATTTAAAGAAAATTAGGAAAAATTTTTCCGGAAATGAGGTTTTTATGAAAAAAACCGTCGCAATTATTTTAACTCTTATTGTTGCAGTTTCTTTGTTCTCCGGCTGCGGAAGTAAGAAAGCTGCCGATGAAATCACCGTCATGGTGCCGGATTGGGCCGTTCCCACCGACGAAATGCTGAAGGAGTTTGAAGACGAATACGGCATTAGCGTCACCATATCCACCGTTGGCTGGGATGATATCCGGGGCAAAATCGCCATTGCTGCCGCAGGCGGTGCCGCCGCTGCCGATGTTGTGGAGGTGGACTGGTCCTGGCTGGGGGAATTTGACGCTGCCAACTGGCTGGAGCCGCTTTCCCTGTCCGACGAGGACATTGCGGACATGCCCACCCTTTCCGCTTTTACCACAGGTGACGGAGATATCCTTGCACTACCATATGCAAACGACTTCCGTCTTGCTTACTATAACACCGAAATGTTTTCCGCTGCCGGAATCGAAAAGGCCCCCGAAACCTGGGACGAGGTTTATGACGCACTTGTAAAAATCAAAGCAGCCGGTGTATGCGATTATCCCTTTGCAATGCCCATGAACGCCGACGAAAGTGCCACAACCTCCATGATTTGGCTTGCATTTTCAAGCTATGGCAAGGTATTTAATGACGACGGAACCCTCTCTGAGGAGGCCGTTGTTCCGGCTCTCGAATTTTTGAATCGTGCCGTAAGCGAGGGGTTAACAGACCCCACAATCAAGACTTCCTCCGGTATGGAGGTTTACCGCAAGCTTACCGCAGGGGAGACCGCCTTCATCGTCGGCCCCACCTCCTTTGTAAGCCGTGTTAACGACCCCAACGAATCCACCGTTGTGGGTAAGGTTCAGCCTATCCTTCTTCCCGGAAGCACCGGCCCCTCGGAAAAGACCTTTGCCCTGCCCGAAGGCGTGGGCGTAACAAGCTTTTCAAAGAATAAGGAGGCTGCGAAAAAATACGTTGCCTGGTTTACAAGCCCCGAAACCCAGGTAAAGCTCAATGCCGCACAAAACACCATTCCCACCAGAAGCAGCGTTTTGGAGGAGCTTGTAAACAACGAAACCCTTAAAAACACCGGTGCAATGCTGGAGGAAAGCTATCGCATTGCCTCTCCCTTCCCCGGCGGTGTGCCCGATTACTACAGCGAAATGAGCAATGCCATCTATAACGAGATTAACTCCATGGTGTTGGGTAATCAAGGTCCCCAGCAGGCCTTTGCCGCCATGGACAAAAAGGTCTCCGCTTTAGCACTGAAATAGATTTAATCGTGCGGCGGCTTTAAAGCCGCCGCACTTCATAAGGAAATCCCATGGAAAAAAGACTTCTTGAGTACAAAAGCCGGTGGAGTGTCGCTGCGCCATACCTTTTCCTTGCCCCAACACTGCTTATAATGTCGGTGCTGGTCTTTTATCCTGTGCTGGTAAGCTTTTCTTACTCCATGCAAAGCATGAAGCTAACCGCCCCGGACAATACTGCCTTTGTCGGCCTTTCAAACTACGCCGCCGTTTTAAGCTCTTCGGACTTTCGCTACGCCCTTTTAAACACCCTTCTTGTGGTGTCGGTTTGCGTTGTGGTATGCCTTATACTGGGGCTTGTCCTTGCCCAGCTTCTGAATGTAAAAAGCCCTATTCGCGGCGCTTTGATGGCCCTTGCCATTGTTCCCTGGGCAATGCCCCCTGTGGTGAACGGTATTCTTTGGAAGTTCATTTTTAATTCCGGCTACGGGCTTTTAAATAAGCTTCTACTGGGTATTGGCGTAATTTCCGAGCCTGTGGCATGGCTTTCCCAGCGCTGGTCGCTTCTTTTATGTGTCTCCCTTGTGGTAGCATGGCGAAGCATCCCCTTTTGCGCTGTTATTTTTCTGTCCGCCATGTCCGCCATCCCCGAAAGGCTGTACAGTGCCGCAAGGATAGACGGGGCCGGCCCTTACCAGCGCTTTGCCCACATAACGCTGCCGCTTTTAGCTCCTTCTGTTGCTATCGCCCTCACCAATGTTAGCATAAGCGCCATGAACGTGTTTGATGAGATCGTTATGTTTTCCGGCTTCGGAAATTTGGGTAAAACCCTTCTTGTGGAGAATTACCTCACCACATTTACCTTTTTGGACTTCGGGACGGGAAGCGCCTTTTCCTATGTTGTGATGCTGCTTTCCGGGGCTTTGGGCTTTTTCTATATTAGAAAGCTTGGTGAACGCCGATGAAAAACACTTCAATAAGCTTAAAAATACTATACTGCGTGGGTGTTGTTCTCTTTGTTCTTTTCACCCTTGGCCCCATTTTGTGGGCGTTTATTATCAGCATAACGCCGGAATACGCCCAGCTTTCAAAGGCGGGCGGCCTTTTTCCCGACAGCCCTACCATGCAGAATTTTGCCCTCCTTTTTTCTGACAGCCGAAAAAGTGCCGTGTTTTGGCTGGGAATGAAAAACTCCCTTATAACCGCCTTAATCACCATTGCCGTGTGCGTGCCCCTATCCGTTCTTTCCGGCTATGCCCTTTCCCGCATGCACTTTCGGGGCAGACGGCTTATAAAGCGGCTTTTGCTGCTTACCATGGCAATACCGGTGCTGGCAACAATTATCCCCATTTACAAGGTCTTTTCGGATTTTCACCTTCTGGACAATATGCCAATGCTGGCGCTGGTTTATGTTACAAGCTTTCTTCCGATAAACACCTGGCTGATGAGCAGCTACTTTGAAACCATCCCCCGTGAAATTGAGGAGGCCTCCTATCTTGACGGCTGCGGGCCGTACAAGACCTTTTTAAAAACCATTTTGCCACTAAGCCTTCCGGCGGTGTTTGCCTGCATTCTTATGTGCTTCATAACAAGCTGGAATCAGTTCCAAATACCCATGATTTTGGCGTCCTCCGTGGCCACAAAGCCCGTTTCCGTGGTGGTTTCCGAGTTTGAAACCAAGGACACTGTGCAGTACGGCCTTACCGCCGCAGCAGGCATTCTTGCGGTAATTCCCCCTGCCCTTGTGGCTGTGCTTTTCCGGCGCTTTCTCACAAGCGGCGTAACCGGCGGCGCAGTTAAGGAGTAAGGCTCCCGTGGTTATTCAAGGTTCGGACTGTATAATAAAAACTCTTCTCACCTTGTCTAAACGTCCTTGCAGGGCAAAAGCCAGGCTTCTTTGACAGGCTGAAAAAAGGACGGTACAAACAGTTCCCCACAACAAGGATGCCTACGAAAATCAAGAATCGTTTAGTGTTACAGCCAAACGATAGCCGATGAAATTTCGACGGCAGAATTGACTTATGCCTAAATACAGCCACCCCACGAATCACAAGGGTTCGTGGGGTGGCTTGCTTGTGGAGATAATTAAATTACCCTCGAAGGGAGATGCTTTTTATTGTGCCCAGTTCAATGCTCATTTTGTTTGTAAGGGCGCAGAAAAGTGAAGTGACTTTGCCCTACAAAAGGGAATTTAACGCATAAATATGCTCGTGCAGTCACGGTTCAATTCCTTTGATTTTACAGTAATAAGCACTTCTTCAAGTGCGGAAAAAAATGCAATCGTGCAAAGGAGCACGCCCGTGACTATCAATCCCAAAGCCTTGTAGAGTATTGGACACATAAATATTAAAACACCGGTAATTTTATTTGCGCAGGTGTGCAGCGCAGCAAAAGTGTGATATTTATAAAAGCCGATTCCATAGCTCACAAACCGCAGTAACGCAGCACCCATAATGCACAGCCACAGCCAAATCGGTATTTCTATATTTATAACGGCAAAAATCGCAATAACACCTGCAAAAACAAAGTCTGCAATGCTGTCCAGCTTTGCACCAAGGGCGCTTTGTTGATTTAATTTTTTTGCAATAAACCCATCTATTACATCCGTAAATCCACCGCACAAATAAAAGCTCCAAAAGGACGCAGAAAACGGCGTTACGAAAAGCATTGCTATTGCAAGCGGAATGCGAAATAAAGTTATAGCATTTGCAATATGTTTAATAGCGCTGCCTCCTTTGTCCATTGTAATTTTTCGCAAAACGCCCCGCCGCCTTCTGATTTTTACATGGCTAAAGGACGTTATTATTAGAGAAAACAGCTTTTTAATGCTTGGCTTTTTTGTTTTTGGCTCTTTTGCGAAGAAGTATCCAAGCCACAAGCAGCACTGCCGCCCCGCCGCAAAGGAAATAAAGTCCCATATTGACCTGCCGCCGCATTAAAACTATCTCTCCGCTGCTGCCGCCTTCAAACACAAGGCAGCTTCCGTCCACAGTGTGGGATGTAAGGGCAGCACCGTCCTGGCTTATTATCCCAAGCTGCAGCTTTTCCGCCTCATCGCACCGAATGCGAAGCTCATACGTTTCGCTGAGCTCCCTTCCGCTGTCACTAAGGCTGTATTCATACGCCGCAACAGGGGAGTATCCCTCCGGCACCGCCGGAAGCTCATCAAGCTGGGTAACCGTAAGACGGGCATCCTCGGAAAACTCTCCCTGGGCAAGCATGAGCGGCAGCTTGCCCCCGCTGGTTATGGTGGAAATCCACGGATAGTACGTCCCCTCCACCGTCATGCTGCCGAAAATGTCCTCCCGCTCAAAATCGCTCCATTTGCCGTAGGCGTCCGGTCTTGAGGGTATTTGCGGGATGTCCTTCTCGCTTATGCTCCCGCCGTAGCTTACCGGTACGCTGGCAAGCAAAAAGCCATTTAGGATAAAGTCGATTTTCAGCTCCCTATATAGGCTTGGGGTGCCTTCCTTATTTATAAATGCCTGATAGGACAGGGGCTGCGCCGCCTTTGAATAGCTTAGGCCGTCAACTCCGTAAAGCCCCCTGAAAACGAAGCTGTTGTCACTCACCTCGCCGGAGGCGCTGCCTGCAATAGCCCCCTGCTTTTCGCCCTCACCTGTAATTTTCACAAGGGCACGGCAGTTTTTTATATCCACGCCCCGTCCTGCGATGCCGCCTACCTCATCTGTACCGAAAAGTCGGCAATAGGCGTCACAATTTACAACCGTAGCTGTGGACTGCCCCACAATGCCCCCGCAAAGTGCGCCGTTTAAGGCCTCCACCCTGCCGGTATTTTTGGACTGATACACTGCACCTATGTCGCAGCGGCCCACAACGCCGCCGGTACAGCCGTTTTTTGCCGTAACTGCTCCATTGTTTGCGGAATTAAGCACGGCAGCGCGAAACAGCGCCGTGGTGCTGCCCCAAAGGCTTTCATTAAGGGCGTAATCCTCCTCGGGATCGTTTCCCGCCTCCAGCGCCATTATACCCACGACTCCGCCAACATTGATATCCGCTGTTACCGCACCCTGATTTTCGCTGACGGAAATTTGGCTTGCTTCTTCGTTTTCCACCATTTTTTCGGATATATCCTCCACCGTGTAGGTGGGACCGGATAAGGTGTCGGCAAAGGTGTTGCCCAGTCTTTCAAAAATGTTTATCACCGTGTTTACCGTGTTTGTAATTTGCTTATTTCCCTCTATGCCGGCGTCCACAATCTTCCCCATGCCGGTATTTATGGTTTGAAGCTGTTTATAGAGGATGTCAAAGGTTTTGTCCAGCCGCTCTGAAGCATTTCCCGCATATCCGTACAGCACATCCTCCAGCTTGTCCATCTCCGTGTTGATAAGCTGAAGATCTGCCGTCATATCGTCGGAAAATTTCCGTGTGGCAATGCGCAGTGCCTCCTGTGCATCCGCAATTTTAATAAGAGAGCCGTTTATTTCCGTAGTGCCGGTTTTTATGCTGTCGTTTATAATCTTTATGTTGTCGTTAATTATTTTCATGGCTTCGGAAATGTTTTTAAGCTCCGTTCCCACAGAGGCGAGGTCTATGGTGTCGCCATATTGCTTCAAAGCCTCTTTTGCCGCTTCGGTTTTTTCTATCTCGCTCATACCGGGGTCGTTCATAATATCGCTGAGCTCACCCACAAGCTTTTCAAAATTCCCCATGGCTTCCCCGATTTTGGAAAGAGACTGGCTTATATTGTCCGACTGCTTATTTATTTCGTCCATGGCTTTTGTGGCATTTTCGCTTATAGTCTGGAGATTTACCGCTATATTTTTGAATTCTTTATTGATAATGGCAAGCTGAAAATCAGCTTCCCTGGTATAGGTTTGTATATACTCTAAAATTCTGCCTCCCGCCGCATTTATAGTTTGAAGAGACTTGTAAACCGCATCGCCGGTATTTTCTATGTCCCCGTCTGCCCCGTCCTTATGCTCCTTAAGGGCATCCTCTATGCTGCCAACAGCCTTATTGATATCCTCGGCATTCATCAAGGTCTCGTCGGCAACGGAATTCACCTGGCTTGAAAGCAGTCTAAGCGCTCCGCTTAGCTCCGAAAGCTGGGAGCGCAAATCCTCCGCACCGCTTCCGTCGAATTTAAGGGTGATGTGCGGTTCCATCTGCCCCACAATTCCGCCCACGTCCTTGCGGCCTAAAATCTCACCCTTATTGGTGCAGCCTTTAATTATACCGCTGTGCCTTCCGGCTATACCGCCGGTATTGTAGCCAAGGTGCTTATAGCCCACAAGGCCCGTATTCGTGCAGTAGCGTATTGCGCCGTCGTTAAACCCCGCAACGCCGCCGGAGTCTGAAATGTCTGCAAGCTCCACCGTTGCGGCAGGCTCTCCAGTAAGGCCGGAAATGTCAAGGGCAAGACTTCGCTCGTCGGTACTGCTTATTGTGGTGTTAATCTTTCCGTCGTTGACGCAGCCCTCCAAAAGTCCGCTGTTGCTTCCTGCGATTCCACCGCTGCGGTGTGTGCCGCTTACCGTGGCTGAGGATTTGCAGTTTATGAGGCTGCCCTCCTTGGTGTTTATCCCCACAACGCCCCCCACATCGTCCTTTCCCTGCACAATGCCGGAGACCTTGCAGTTGACTATTTTACCGGCATTTTGTCCGGCAATAAACCCCAGCCCTGAGGCTGAGCCGCTGGTTTTTACAACACCGGAAACCGTAAGGTTTTCCACGACAGCGCCCTGACATATGTATCTGAAAAGCCCCATATCAGAGCCTTTTCCTGTAACGGAAAGGAGGTCAATGCTATGACCCTGACCGTCAAAGCTGCCGAAAAACAGCGGCGCCGGCTCATATTCCCCGGAAAGCTCTATGTCGTTATTCAAATAAACCCTAAGCCCCCGTGAATAGTCGTCCAGCCCGCAGCTTTCTGCAAAGGCATAGAATTCCTCCGCCGTGGAAATGTGAATTTCCCTCGCGAGAGCCTTGTCCTCCTGCTCCTCCGGGGAGGTTTGGGCGGCGGTATCTATAGTGGCTTCCTCAACCTTGGCGGCAAAAACCGGCAGAGCGCCGCTTAGTGAAAAAAGAAGGCAAATGGAAAGAATGCCTGCACCAATTCTATTTCTCGTCTGCATCGGTACTCTCCCCCTTTGGTTTACATTGCACGGAGGCATTTATGTCTCCCCGCATTGTGCCGATGAATCTTCCGGTGATGTGTCCTGATACGTCTGCATCCACATAGCCGTCCATTGTAATGCTCTCCATTCGCTCCCGTTTGAAGCGCCCTCCAAGAGTGACGGCGGTCTTTTCAATAAGCACATCCCCCAGATAAAGAAGCTGGGGCAGCACAGTCATAACAAGGATTATGGACACAATTGTTCCACGACCCAAAGCAAGGCCGATGGTGCCTATGGTAGGCTCTGTTGAAAGAAGTCCTATGGAAATGCCCGCAAATGCCAAAATAAGTCCCGAGGTCATAATGGTGGCAAAGCTTTCGTTTAGGGTTTGCACCACAGCGTCTTTTTTGCTCACCTCTTTTTTCAGCGTCAGGTATCGGTTGGTAATAACAATTGCATAGTCAATGGTGGCGCCCATTTGTATGGCACACACAATTAAGTAGGTAACAAAAAACACATTGGTTCGTGTCAGCGTGGGAATGGCGAAGTTTATAAAAATGCTGCCTTGAATTGTAAGGATAAGTAGGAAGGGCAGACCCACAGACTTAAAGGAAAATAGAAGGATTATCATAACGAAAAGTGCGGTAAGCACGCTTATTCTTATGTTGTCCACCTTGAAGGAGGCCTTTAAATCCATTGCCAGCGGGGCATTGCCCACCAGTATGACCTCGTCGCCGTAATAGCGGGCAGCAGTCTCCCTCATCTGTGCCAGCAGCGCCTCCGTCTCCTCACCCTCGGTGGGCAGTGCTGCCATGAAAATCATTCGGGAGTGCTCCTCGCCCTCAAGCTGAACCAGCGCCGTGTCAAGAAGTGAGCTTAGCTCGTTTAGCTTTTGGCTTTGCTCCTGACTTAGATTCACAACGCCGGAATCCACCTGCTCCCGAAGGAACTTGAACACCTGAACAATGGGCGCTGTGTACTGATCCACATCGTTAAAAATAGCGCCGTATTCCCCGTTGTTGTAGCCGTATGCACGGTAAAGCATACGGGAAAGCTCAATGTCCACATCCGCAAGCTCCGCAAACTGCCGGGGCCCGATTTCGTCGGTAAGCACATGGGCATCGTCCACCTGAATGTTTGCAAGCCCCAGCGCCGAGGTAACTCCCGGAAGCTCACTAATGCCCCGAAGCACCCTTCCCTCGTTCTCATAGCTTCCCGAGGGAACGACCACGGCAACCATTGTGGATTTTCCGAAATTGTCGTTAATTTTTTCAACCGCCTGCCTGTCCTTAGAGGGGTTGTTGGTGTCTATCTCGCTCATGGTGTAGCCGAAATCGCACTTTAAAGACAATATAAGCCCCGCCACAAGAACCACTGCAAAAATAGGCGGCAGCACATAGCGGGTTTTCAGCACCATCCGTCCCCAGCCGGAAATGTCCGGGACGAAATTTTTGTGGGTGGTTTTTTGCATGGCCTTATCAAAGATAATCAGAAGGCCCGGCATCAGCAAAAACACCGTCAAAAGGCTGAAAACAATGCCTTTCATAAGCACAAGACCCATGTCCAAACCGATTTTAAACTGCATTGTGGTAAGCGCCGCAAGCCCCGCAATTGTGGTAAGGCTTGAGGAGGAAATTTCAATGATTGCCTTTGAAAGAGACGCCTTCGCCGCACTTCGGCTGTCCATAAACCGCCGTTCGTCGGTATACCTGTGGCAGAGGATTATGGCATAATCCACCGCCAGGGCAAGCTGCAAAATAATCGCCACGGAGTTTGTAACAAAGGATATCGTGCCGAAAATGAAGTTCGTGCCCATGTTCAGAGCCGCCGCCGCTGCAAACACAATGAAAAAAACCAAAATTTCCGCAAAGCTCTGGGAGGTGAAAATAAGTGCTCCGATAATTATCGCCACCGCCAAAAGCAGGATAAGCCCCATTTCCTTTGCAAGGTTTTTGGTGAAATCAGGAGAAACCATCATGCCGCTATCTATGCAGGTGTCATACTCTGAAAGGGACTCTTTAATATCCGAAAGAGCCTCGATAACCTCCGGGTCATTTTCGTCCCCGGAAAATTGAATGCTTATAAGTGCCGCAGCGTTTGCATAATGCTCGGGACTATTGTCAAAGCTCACCATGACCACCTTGTCCATTTCCCGCAGCTCCTGAGCGACAATCTCAGCCTCGTCATAGGAAATGTTTGAAATCATAATGCGGGATTGAAGGTAGGTGGAAAATTCCTGCTCCATTATTGTAAGACCTCGCCGAGTTTCTGTTTCAGCATCCAAAAAGTTGGTTAGGTCGTTGGTAATTTGAGTTTTATCTATCATTGTTGCGAAAAATGACACTGCCAGCACAAAAAGAAGCAGCATTACCTTGCGCTTATCGACTATAAAGCCCGCTAAACGCTGCACGCCGCTTGGTCCGTTTTCCTTTTGTTTATTATTCATAAAACCCCGCCTTGCGAAAACTTTCGTATTTAGTGCATTATACTCTCAATTTCTTCCTGCTTCAACAGACATTTGACCCCGCTTTTGTATGAACAATGTGCCTTTGACTGGTTTTACGGGGATATATTAAAAAAACCGCTGTTGAGCTTTTGCAAAAGATATAGTATACTGTGCCTGCCTTATAGTGGCATATTAGGAGGAGCATAAGAATGGAACTTTTATATTGGTTTGAATCCATACGCACCCCTTTTTTAGACGCAGTTATGTCCGTAATTACCTACCTTGGCAGTGAGGTTCTTTTCATGGCAGCCGCCATAATCCTTTTTTGGTGTATTGACAAGCGGGACGGCTATTACATGCTGTGTGTTGGCTTTATCGGGGCCGTTGTGAACCAATTTTTAAAGCTTTGGTTCCGTATTCCCCGCCCGTGGATAAAGGACCCCGACTTCACCATCGTGGAAAGTGCCCGTGCCGGTGCAACAGGATATTCCTTCCCCAGCGGGCATACTCAAACGGTTTTTGCCACCTTGGGTGTTCCGGCAATGACCGCAAAGAAGCTTTGGCTTAAACTTGTCCTTTTTGCTTTTTTGCTGCTTACCGCTATTTCAAGAATGTATTTAGGCGTACACACCCCTATGGATGTGGGAGTTTCCTTTGTCCTTGGACTTGTTCTTTTACTTGCTGTATACCCTGTTTTCCACGGAGCAGAGGAAAAAGCCGGCAGGGTATATGTACTTTTGGGGGGAACCGTGCTTTTAAGCCTTGCCTACGTCCTATTTGCAGAGCTTTATCCCTTCCCGGCGGATGTGGACGCTGAGAATCTGTCCCACGGCATAAAAAACGCCTACACCCTTTTGGGTGCAGGCACAGGGCTTCTTGTAAGCTTTTATCTTGACAACCGTTACATCCACTTTGAAACCAAGGCAACTCTTTGGGCCCAGCTTGTTAAAATCGCTGCCGGTGTTGCGGGGGTTATGCTTATACGCCTGCTGCTTAAAGCGCCCCTTTCGGCTCTTTTCGGCGGTCACTACGCTGCGGACAGCGTAAGATATTTCCTCATGGTTCTTTTTGCCGGCGGTATTTGGCCCCTTACCTTCAAGTGGTTCGGCGAAAGAAAACCCCTTTTCAAGAAAAAATAGTCGCAAAAGCTTTCACCTATCCACTCCTTTAATACGCATTAAATAAGGGCGTCACCCTTTTCTATAAAGCGGTGACACCCTGTTTTTTATTTTTTCTAAGACTAATTGTTGTGGCGATCCACACGGCAACAAAGCAAGACCAAGAAACAATTGTCATTATTCCGATTGCGGCCTGAGCCTCCGGTGCTTTAAAATAAGCGCCGAGTATGCTGCCCGCTATGGTGACTGCAACTATTGAAAGGGTAAGTAATAGGGATATAATTTTTTCTTGTTTGGATACTTTGCTTTTCTTAATTATTTCCACCATATTTTCCTCCGCCTTTTTTCGGTATTCCTCCTCGGCAATTCTTTCACCCGTAATTAGCTCGTTTACGGATATACCCAATTCCCCGCATAAAGGCAATAAAAGTGAAACCTCCGGAAAGCCATTTCCTCTTTCCCATTTTGAAATTGTCTTATTGCTGATTCCCAGCCTGTCCGCCAGCTCTACTTGTGTAAAGCCCTTCTTTTTTCGCTCCTCGGAAATAAAATTTCCGATTTTAATTTGATTCATGGCTGCCTCCCTTCTT
>CAZJYY010000013.1:17855-41485 GCA_964550315.1 uncultured Oscillospiraceae bacterium
CTCCTCGGAAATAAAATTTCCGATTTTAATTTGATTCATGGCTGCCTCCCTTCTTTTTTCATTATCCCCCTTGGACTAGCATTTGCACACCCACGCACCGTAGAATACGGTGGATATATGCGGATTCTACGCTGCGTGGACAAATAAGCCTTCTTTATATATGCAGCCTATCTTTCAACAGCGGCGCCGTAAGGCGCCGCTGTTGAAAGATTTTTATTGAATCGGGACTCTTTGCCCAAAGCTATTATTAAAGCTTAGTTATTGTTAAGCCAGTCTATCACCGGGCTAAGATTTTCCACCGAAACACGGTCGCCGCCGTTTAGCATAAGGTCGAGCATCTCGTCTTCTTCGGGGGTTCTTTTTTCTTTCTGCCCAAGCTTTTTGCCCACAGTGGCAGACATCATGTTCATCATCATTCTATGTACAAAGCCCAGCTTTTCCTTGTAAAATCCGCCCTGAAGGTAGAAAACCGGAATTTCCCCAAGGCCGTTGCGCTCCTTTATTCCCTGCTCCGGCTGACTGCCCGGCGCACCCATGCCTACGGCGCAGACCGCTTTAAGGTCAAAGCGCTTTTTCGCCGCCTTGCAGCCCTTTATGCTGCCTGCCATAAGCCAGCCAAGGTATATTACAGGCGCTCCGTTTTCAAGCTCATTACCCTTTATGCTCTTTAATTCAAAAGCCGGAAGGCCTGTTTTTTCAGACAGCATCTGCGCATATCGCTTTGTTGTGCCTGTTTGCGAGGTGTATACTATTGCTTTCATCTTTTTCCCTCCCAAATTTTACTTTATGCTATCTTGATTATAGCACCGGGTTTTTTCCATCACAAGCTTTTCCGCATAAAAAACATGGATTAGACAAGCGGCACATTGAGGAGTATTATTATGTGCGGGGCTTTAATATCCCGCCCCGCAGGAGGCTTCATGGACTTTCCCTTTTCCATAGACAACAAAAGATACCACACCCTTGCCTATGAAAACCATGTGCGGGGTGAAAAGCTATATAAGGCGGTGGTGGACGCAGGCTTCGGCTGTCCCAACATTGACGGTCACTGCGGCAGCGGCGGCTGCATTTATTGCGACGGCGGAAGCGGCTATTTCACTGCCGATTCAAGGCTTTCCATTACGGCCCAGCTTGATTTTGAGCTTGGGCGTATACGCAAAAAAGTTCCCGATGCCAACGCCATTGCCTATTTTCAGGCTCACACCAACACCTATGCTTCGGCGGAGACTTTGCGCAGGCTTTACCTTGAAGCGCTTTCCCACGAGGGCATAAGGGGTCTTTCCGTGGCAACACGGGCGGATTGCCTTGATAATTCTGTGCTGGAGCTTCTTTCGGAGCTAAATGAAAAAACCTTCCTCACGGTGGAGCTTGGGCTTCAAACTGTGCACGATAAAACCGCAGCACTCATTAACCGGGGGCATGATTTTGAGTGCTTTTTGCAGGGCTTTTCCGCCCTTCGCCGCCATGGGATTCGGGTCACCGTGCATATTATAAACGGTCTTCCCGACGAGGACGGCCCCATGATGCTTGAAACCGCACGGGTTTTGGGGCAGCTTCGTCCCGACGGCGTGAAAATTCACCTTTTGCACGTTATTTCCGGCACTCGCCTATGGGAAATGTATATGGCGGGGCAGTATGTTCCCATGGATTTTGATAACTACACAAAAACCGTGGTTCGCCAGCTTGAGCTTCTTCCGCCGGAAACCGTAATTGAGCGTCTTACCGGCGATGGCGACAAGAAAAAGCTTTGTGCCCCCCTTTGGAGCACTGACAAAATTCGTGTGCTGGGCACCATTGACAAGCTGATGGCTCAACATGACACCTGGCAGGGCAAATACTATATGAATGAGGAAACCTTATGAGCATTTTTTCGTGTCCCCTTTGCAATCAGCCCCTTGACCGTGGGGAGCAGGTCTATCGCTGCCCTATGGGGCACTGCTTCGATATTTCCAAGGAGGGCTATGTTCACCTTCTTCCCGCCAACAAAAAGCACAGCGCCCTTCCGGGGGACGATAAGGACATGGTGCGTGCCCGAAACCGCTTTCTTTCCGGAGGCTTCTATTCCCCCCTTCGGGAGGCTCTTTGCAGTCTTTGCCTTAAGTATTCTCCACAAAACTGCGTGCTTTTGGACTGCGGCTGCGGCGAGGGTTGGTACACCCGGGGAATTTGTGAAGCCTTGGAACGTGCGGGGCTTTCCCCTGCTGTTTACGGCATTGATATTTCCAAGGAGGCCGTACGTCTCGGGGCAAAAAGCTGCAAAAACGCCGAGTTTGCCGTTGCCTCCGCTTATCATCTGCCTGTGGCAAATAGCTCCGTTGACCTTCTTATAAACTGCTTTTCCCCTCTTTGTACCGATGAATTTGAAAGGGTTTTGAAAAAAGGCGGGCACTTTATTTATGTTGTCCCCGGGCCAAGGCATCTTTGGGAGCTGAAAAGTGCCGTTTACGAGAGCCCCTATGAAAACCGTCGTATAGAGTGCCGGTACGACGGCTTTTCCCTTAAAGAAAGCTTATATATTTCAGGCATAATCCCGCTTCCCGACAGCCAAACCATCTCAGACCTTTTCACCATGACTCCGTATTTTTGGAAAACACCCCCTGAGGGGCTTGCCCGTTTGGCAGCGCTTAGCTCCCTGGAAACCGAGATTTCCTTTGATATATACGTCTATGAAAAAATATAAGGCAGAATAAGCCGACATTTTGCCTCCTCACCCCCGGTACTGGGCTAATCCGCAAAAAGGGACAAATTGCCGCATTTTGCATACTGATTGTATAATAATTTACACCGGTTTTATGGCTTTTTTGTTCTTCTCGGGAGAACATTTCTGTTGTTTTAGTCTTTCAAAGAAGCTATAATAGGAATAGCGGCATTTACCGCACTGAGACTATTGGAGGATCGGTATCCACATGGGTGTATCATCTATTATCGTTTTGCTGGGCGGGCTTGCATTTTTCCTTTTCGGCATGTCTATTATGGGAGACGCATTGCAGAAAGCCGCCGGCAACAGAATGGAAATGATCCTTGGGCGTTTGGCTTCCACTCGCTTTAAGGGTGTCCTTTTGGGTACCTTTGTTACTGCTATTATCCAATCCTCCTCCGCTACCTCCATAATGGTCGTCAGCTTTGTTAACTCCGGTATTATGAAACTGGGGCAGGGAATAAGCGTCATTTTAGGCGCAAATATCGGCACAACCGCCACCGGCTGGCTCCTCACCCTTGCAGGTGTGGACTCCGGAAGTCATTTGGGAAGTCTTTTATCTACCACTACCATTTTTGCCGTAGTGGCCGTTGTGGGACTTCTCCTTTTCATGTTTTCCAAGACCGGCGGAAAGAAAAACGCCGGCGTTATCCTTCTTGCTTTGTCCGTGCTTATGAGCGGAATGAAAACCATGAGCAGCGCCATGGAACCCCTTGCTCAAAGCGACGCCTTTGTTAATGCCCTTTCCTCTGCCACAAGCCCCATGCTTTGCGTGCTGGCGGGCATTCTTGTAACTGCCGTTGTACAGAGCTGCAGCGCATCAATCGGCATTCTGCAGGCGCTTTCTATGACTGGCGTTGTTTCCTTCAACGTTGCCATCCCCACTGTAATCGGCATGAGCATCGGCGCTTGTGTCCCCGTCCTTTTATCCGCTATCGGCGCAAACGTGAACGGTAAGCGCACCGCCTTTTCCTATCTTTACTTCAACATTTTGGGCGGCACGGTTTCCATGATTATATTTTATATTTTCAGCGGCACCGCCTGGGGCAGCGAGTTTTTGTCCGGAACAGCGTACACCATGGACATTGCCATTGTAAACACCCTTTTCAAGGTGTTTTCCGTGGTTATTATCTATCCCTTTGTTCCCCAGCTTAAGCACCTTGTCTGCTGCACCTTCAGCGGCGTTGACGCCCAACCGGAGGAGCACATTCTCGACGAGAGACTGCTCAATTACCCCTCTCAGGCCATTGAGCAAAGCGGGCGAGTTGTCAGCCGCATGGCGGAGCTTGCCGAGAGCAATATAAACATTTGCCTTTCCCTTTTTGACCACTTTGACCGCAGAAAATATGAGGCACTGTTGGCGGGGGAAAACGAGGTTGACCTTTGCGAGGACAAGCTGTCCGCCTTTATAATAAAGCTGAATTCCAGGGAACTTACCGGTTACGAAACCCGTCAGACCGCCAAATTCCTTCACTGCATGATGGACCTTGAACGTATTTCCGACCACGCTGAGAACATGGCGGAGCTTGCAATGAAGCTAAGCATGAGTGAAAAGCCCTTCACCCATCGTGCGGCTCAGGAGATTTCCGTCCTTATGGACGCTCTTCGTGAAATTATTTCCATAACCGTTCGTGCTCTTACACAGGACAGCATGGAGGACGCAAACCGCATCGAACCTCTTGAGGAAATTGTGGACACCCTCACCGAGGAACTAAAGCTTCGACACATTAAGCGACTGCAAAACAGCATTTGCGCCTATGAAACAAGCTTTGTCTTTAACGACTGTATCAACAATCTTGAACGTGTTGCCGACCACTGCTCCAATATAGCTATCTCCGTAATGGAGCTTCACGACGAAAGCGCCGTGGAATCCCACGACTTCCTGCGCTCACTTAAGCAGGGCGACAGTGTGCTTTTCAAGCAGTATGTTGAGGAATATCGGGAAAAGTATCTTACAAGACTGTCCGGAATATCCCTTCCCGTGTGCGCTGCCGCTGCGGAATAAATTGTTTTTCATCCCCCCCCGCCAAACGGCGGGGGTTTTTTGTATTCCCCTCAATTCCCTTGCAAAAGAGCGATGGCTTTAGTACAATGCTTGTGAGGAAAGGAAGGTCTTACATATGAAAACTGTACTTAAGGTTATTCTTTTTGTTCTTCTTGCCCTGGTTTTGGTTGTAGGCGGCTATGTTGCCTATGTGTTTATTGATTATTACCGTCTTGAGGACAATCTGCCCATTATGATAAGCGACGGACAGGCGCGCTCCGCACAAAATAGCACTGTTCCCTTGGAGGAGGAGCTTTCCATCGTCAGCTATAACATCGGTTTTGGCGCCTATAGCGATGATTACAGCTTTTTTATGGACGGTGGCAAATACTCCCGTGCCTTCAGTGAGGAGGCTGTTCTTGAAAACATTAACGGTGCCATTGATGAGATAAAAGCACAAAATCCAGACTTTATTCTTGTACAGGAAGCGGATGTGGACGCCACAAGAAGCTATCATGTGAATGAGCGTTACATGGTAACGGAGGCCTTTTCGGAATACAGCTATGCCTATGCCCAAAACTATGACTCGCCTTACCTTTTTTACCCGATTTCAGAGCCTCACGGTAAGAATAAGGCGGGGATCATCACCCTTTCCCGCTATAGGGTTGAAAGCGGCCTGCGCCGCAGTCTGCCCATCGAAGACAGCTTCATGAAGCTTGTGGATCTTGACCGCTGCTACAGCGTTTGCCGTCTTCCCCTTGATACCGGCAAGACCCTTTGTCTTTATAACCTTCATCTGAGCGCCTACAGCTCTGACGGAAGCATTGCTGTGGAGCAGCTTAAAATTCTTTTTGAGGATATGCAGGCGGAGTATGCAGCCGGCAACTACGTTGTTTGCGGCGGTGACTTCAACAAGGACATTTTGGGCAACAGCCCCGAGGTCTTCGGAATATCCGGCGAGGACTACACTTGGGCACAGCCCTTCCCCTTTGAGCTTTTGCCCCAGGGCTTTAGTCTTGTTGCACCTCTTGACGAGGAAAACCCCGTTCCCAGCGCCCGCAACGCCGACGCCCCCTATGATAAGCAAACCCAGTTCCAGCTTACAATTGACGGCTTTATTGTATCTGACAATGTGGCGGTAAGCTCCTCTACGGTTATTGATGCGGGATTTAAATGGAGCGACCATAATCCTGTAAAAATGGTGTTCTCCCTAAAACAGTAAAAGTTTTCAACAGTTTATAAACGGCATTTGAAAACTCTATTATCGCCTATGAAAAAGCGAGGGGCGCTTCAATTGAAGCACCCCTCGCTTTTTCCCTTATTTATTACATCACGCTTAAGTAGCGCTCTCCGGTATCGGGCAAAACAACAACCACGGTTTTTCCGGTAAATTCCGGTCTTGCGGCAAGCTTTGCCGCCGCTGCCGCCGCTGCTCCGGAGCTTATGCCGCAAAGAATTCCTTCGCACCTTGCAAGCTCCCTCATGGCGTCAAAGGCCTCGTCGTTTGTTATGCGAAGCACCTCGTCATATATGGCGGTGTCCAGCACCTTGGGAATAAAATTAGCGCCTATTCCCTGAATTTTATGAGGCCCCGCCGTTCCACCGGAAAGCAGGGGTGAAGCATCCGGCTCCACAGCAAAGATTTTGATATCCGGATTTTGCTCCTTTAAATATTTTCCCGTCCCGCTTAAAGTGCCGCCGGTTCCTACGCTTGCAACAAAGGCGGAAAGTCCGCCGTCAGTGTCCCGCCAAATTTCGGGGCCGGTAGATCCATAATGTGCCCTTGGGTTTGCGCTATTTTCAAACTGTCCGGCAATTATGCTGCCGGGAAGGGTTTTTTCAATTTCCTCGGCCTTATCTACAGCGCCCTTCATACCCTCCCCCACAGGGGTAAGCACCACCTCGGCGCCGTAAGCAGCGATAAGCTTAATACGCTCCACGCTCATGTTTTCGGGCATTACTATTACGGCCTTATATCCCAAAACCGCAGCACAGGCGGCAAGTCCCACGCCGGTGTTGCCGCTGGTAGCTTCGATAATTGTCCCACCGGGGCAAAGCCGCCCCTCTGCCTCCGCCCGACGGATAATGCTCATAGCGACACGGTCCTTTGCGCTGCCCCCGGGATTTTGCCGCTCCAGCTTGGCCACAAGCCTTGCCTTGGGGCAATGCAGTGCGCCGAAGGCTTTCAGCTCCACTAAGGGGGTATTTCCAATTATTTGGGTTATGTTTTCAAAAATTCTTTCCATTTTTGTCAGTCTCCACGAATTTTATTGCCCTATCGGTTGAAATAATTATAGTTTGATTGTATAATACTTTATTATGCTCGCAAAAACAATAGCGATTGGAGAGTCAAACCATGAAACGTACAAAAATTTCCGCCATCTTTGCGGACCCCGCTTCCTTCTCGGAAAGCGAAATCACTGTCTGCGGCTGGGTGCGTACCCTGCGGGACATGAAAAACTTTGCCTTTATCGAATTAAATGACGGCAGTGCACACAAAAATTTGCAGGTCGTCTTTGAAAATAATACTCTTCCTAATTACGACGAAATCGCCCATCAAAACGTGGGCGCCGCCCTTATTGTCAAGGGTCAACTTTCCCTGACCCCCGAGGCAAAGCAGCCCTTTGAGCTGAAGGCAACGGAAATATCCGTTGAAGGTATTTCAACTCCCGAATATCCCCTTCAGAAAAAGCGCCACAGCCTTGAGTATCTTCGCACAATTCAGCATTTGCGCCCCCGTACCAACCTTTTCTCAGCAGTTTTCCGTGTGAGATCCGTTGCGGCGCAAGCAATTCACGAGTTTTTTGCCCAAAACGGCTTTGTATATGTCCACACCCCCCTTATCACAGGAAGTGACTGCGAGGGCGCCGGTGAAATGTTCCGTGTGACAACTCTGGACATGGAAAATCCTCCGAAAACTGAGGATGGCAAGATAGATTATTCCAAGGACTTCTTCGGAAAGGGCACAAACCTTACCGTTTCCGGTCAGCTTAATGCGGAAAACTTTGCCATGGCCTTCGGTGACGTTTACACCTTTGGCCCCACCTTCCGTGCGGAAAACTCCAACACCACCCGCCACGCTGCGGAGTTTTGGATGATTGAGCCGGAAATGGCCTTTGCCGATCTTTCCGACTATATGGACAACGCTGAGGCCATGATAAAATACGTAATCAACGCCGTTATGGAGCGCTGCCCCCAGGAGATGGAATTTTTCAACGCCTTTGTGGACAAGGGTCTTTTGGAGCGCCTTACCCACGTTGCCACCTCTGACTTCGGCCGTGTCACCTATACCGAGGCGGTTGAAATTCTCGAAAAACACAACAGCGATTTTGAATACCCCGTTAGCTGGGGCACCGATCTTCAAACCGAGCACGAGCGCTACCTTACGGAGCAGGTGTTTAAAAAGCCCATTTTCGTTACCAACTACCCCAAGGAAATAAAAGCCTTTTACATGCGTCTTGACGAGGGTGAGCGCACCGTTGCCGCTGCGGATTGTCTTGTCCCCGGCATCGGCGAAATCGTTGGCGGCTCCCAGCGTGAGGAGCGCTTAGACGTTCTTGTACGCCGTATGGGCGAGCTGGGTCTTAACCCCGAGGACTACTGGTGGTATCTTGACCTTCGCCGTTATGGCTCCTGCCGTCATGCAGGCTACGGACTTGGCTTTGAGCGCCTTATCATGTACCTTACAGGTGTTTCCAACATCCGTGACGTGGAGCTTCATCCCCGCACTGTGGGCAACGCAGAATTTTAATCCAATAAAAAACGCTGAAGAATTTTTCTTCAGCGTTTTTTTATTTTAAAAGTTTTCAACATTGTGTACACATTTGTGCTATATATGCGCTTATTGGTTTTCTTTCAGGGCCTCAAGTTCCTTTACCCTTTCTTCAAGCCGCTCCAGCTTTGACTGCTGGAATAGATGCTCGCTCTCCAAAATTTCTATTCGTGCCCTGCACTCTGTAAAGGCCCAGATGGCAGCCGATATAAGCAGTGCTATAAAAATCAGCCGAACCCAAAAGCTTTCAAAAATCGCCGTTACACCGATTACGGCAAGAAAAAAGCAAATCATCAGGCATACTACCAGAATACTCATAAACTTCTGCAATTTGTCCATCTTTACTCCCTTCCTTTAATAAGCGTATTTAAGCTGTCTATATATGAAAACGCTTTTTAAGCTCCAGCCAAAGGCCGCCCTTCAAGGCTATTCCGCTGGCAATGAATAGCGCCGCCGCCACTGCACCCATAACGATGACAGGCCAGGTAAGCTTTGGCATGACTATCCATGCACAGATAAAGGCGACAAGGCTTCCCGCCGCCGCCCAAAGCATGGGCATTATGTTTTGCGTTTGCCGGCGAAGGTCAGAGAAAAATAGCACGCCCATAATAATAAGCATTCCGAAGCAGACTATGGGCATCACAAGCTCCGCCCAGCCCGAAACAAGAAAAATTTCAATCAAAACCATCATCACGGCGGCATATAAAAGGGCGTTGGCCGTTTTGCTTATGCGGTTAAACTCCACAAGGGGTCTATTAAGGCATACTGTCCACAAAGATAGGAGTCCCCACAAAACTACAACACTCCAGGCTTTTCCTCCCACGCAAATATTTATGATCGGGCAGGCGTAGGCCGCGGCAATTATGACATATGAAAGTATGGTTCTTGCTCTTTCAATGAATTTTTTTCTTTCCCCAAGGGGCGGGTAAATATACTCAATCTTCGTATAGCTCACTCCCTTTCACTGAAACGCTCAGTCCGTCCTTTTCAAAAAGCTCATATAGCTTATTTTCAAAGGAGGGGTCCGCTGTCCACTTGCTGACGCAAAGGGTGGCAACACCGTTTGCCGTGACCATGGCGCAGGCGGCCCGGTTTGTAACACTGGTTCCCAGAACGAAGTCCATTTTTTGAATATGCTCCGCCATCGTCTCCGGCAGCTTTATTACGCCAAGGTTTGACAAGGTGTTGGTAAAAACCCTGTCGCCCATGAAGCCATAGGCTATAACGGCGGCGGGTTTTTTCATGAAAAGCGGCACAAAGCGGAGTCCCCGCACAATTTTAACCGCCGAATTTATGCGCCCCGTCATGGCCTCCTTGGAGGCACGCTCCTTAAGCTGCTTTGTAATTTCCGGCAGTATATCGTCAATTGACGTTATCAGCGCCACGGGCAGCTTCAAATTGCAGAACATGGAAAAGTTCCGCAGCGTCTTTGAATTATAGTACTGCCTCATATTTATTGGAACCTGAATTTGGATATTACCCTTTGTTTCGTCCGTTGCATAGCGGCTTGCCATAAACATAAGGGCGAGGGTGTACGCCGTTACGGTTGCACCCTTGGCCTTTGCAACTGCCCGCAGCTCCTCCGAGGGAATTTCAAAGTGAAGCACCTGGCAGGGACGAATAACGGAAAGCCTTCCGCTCATGGCAACAGCCTTACTGTCCCCAAAGCCGTTTGTTTTGTCCTTCGTGGCAGCCTTCGGAAAATCGTTGTCCGTTTCGCAGACCTCCGGCGCATCGCCGATATCCAAAATCCCCTGCTCACAGGGTATATCTGCACCCATAAGGCGAAGATACTCCGCCGTAAGGGTCTTTAAAAACACCATTCCCCCCGTACCGTCGGTGAGAATATGGAAAAATTCCACGCTTATGCGGTTTTCATAGTAAAGCACCCTGAAGGACTGTGCCCCACTTAGTGCAACGTTCATAGGACGACAGGGTATGTCGCCTTCAGGCTTTGCCGTAAAGCGGCGCTTGGTGGCATCAATATAATGCCAGAAAAAGCCTTCCTTAATTGTGGTGGCAAAGCTTGGAAACCGCTTTATTGTGAAGGTCAGTGCCATCTGCAAAAGCTCCGGCACTATTTCCCTGTCAAGATAAACCGACAGCCGGAAAACGGACATGCAGTTACGCTTCATCGAAAGGGGGTAAATTTTGGCTGCATCGTCAAGTGGAAACCACTGGTACGGCGGCCTTGCGTAATATCCGCCCAGCTTTGAGGGGTTCAGGCGCTCCATTATCTCGCCAAGCTCCATCCCCTGGTCCCGATAGTAAAGGATCGCCCTTCTAAAATCCTGCAGCATCATTTCATTTTCTTTTTTAGGCAGGGCAAGGTGCTGGCACAATCTTTTGTAGTACTCTTCAAAGGCTTCCCTCTCTGCATCGGAAAGGGTTGACACCCATTCGGCAAAGGGGTGAGTGTGTTTATGCTTTTTTACCGCAGGCTTCTTTTTTTCGACAGTGCCGTGGGACAAATTGCCCTTGTTTTTGCGGTTTTCTTCCGTGCTTTGCTTGGCTTTTTTCATAAGCTACTTCCCTGTGCTGCGGTCCCTTTCCATAACGGCAAGGGCGTCGCAGCGGTTGTTAAACTCGTTGTCGGCGTGTCCCTTCACCCAATGAAAGGTCACCTTGTGTTTTGCAAGAAGCCTGTCCAGCTCCTGCCAAAGCTCAATGTTCTTAAGCTCTCCGTCCTTGCGTTTCCAGCCCTTTGCCTTCCAGCCACGAAGCCATCCCTCATTTATTGCCTTAACAATGTACTGCGAATCCGTGTAAAGGTCGATTTCACAAGGCTCCTTTAATACTGAAAGTGCTGATATAACACCTGTAAGCTCCATGCGGTTATTGGTGGTGGCACCCTCGCCGCCGGACATTTCCCGCACTGTTTCTTTATATTTAAGTATTGCGCCCCAGCCCCCGGGACCCGGGTTCCCGCTGCAGGCGCCATCAGTATAAATCGTCACATTTTTCATTCGTATCTCCAGGTTTGGATATTGCTCTGCGGAAAAATCCGCTCTTTTCCCGAACCTGCCTTTTCCTTGGCAGATGCCTTTTCTGCAGCAAAGATACTCTAATTAAAGCATTAGCGTACCTTCGCTGCAGAAACATTTTCCCACATCCCCATTAAAGTTTTATTAAAAGGGGGTGCTTTTTTAGACTAATTTTCAGGTGTTTCGCCGTCATCCTCAGATGATTCTATGATTTCACTATCATCGGATAAATCCTCGTCGCACTCTTCCTTATCCGTGCGGGCAATGGAAATAACCTTCGCCCCGTCCGCCACACGCATTACACGAACGCCCTGCGTGGCTCTTCCAAGGACGCTTATAGTGTCCACCGCTGTGCGGATTATAGTGCCGTCATCAGAAATGAGAAGGATATCGTCATCATCGTCAACAACCTTTACATCCGATACATAACCCGTCTTTTCAGTACAGTTATAGTTTTTAAGGCCCATGCCGCCACGCTTTTGAGGTGTGCCGTCGTTGCCGCGGAGGTATTCTTCAATCTCGGTGCGCTTGCCGTAGCCGTTCTCCGTAATGGTAAGAAGCTTTCCGCCGATTCTTGCTCGGGCTGCACCCACACAATAGTCACCATCACGAAGGCGAATGCCACGAACGCCAACAGCCGTGCGTCCCATTGGACGAAGGTCGTTTTCATCAAAGCAGATGGCCGCTCCGTCATGGGTGGCGATAAGGATGTTCTGGCTTCCATCGGTCTGGCGAACGGAGATAAGCTCGTCGCCTTCGTCGAGGTTAAGGGCACGAATGCCGACGTTTCTAATGTTTTTAAGCTGGTCTATTTCAATACGCTTTACGGTTCCGTTTTTCGTAACCATCACAAGATACTTATTATCGTCCGACATGTCACGGGCATGTACCATTGCGCTGACCTTTTCGCCCTGCTCAATGGGGATAAGGTTAATTATATTTGTTCCCTTGGCGTTTCTGCCGGCTTCGGGAACGGCATAGCCCTTCTTGCGGTAGACCCGACCGGTATTTGTGAAGAAGAAAAGATAATCATGAGTTGAAGCGGTGAATACCGTTTCCACATAGTCCTCCTCACGTGTGGTCATTGCCTTTACGCCCTTTCCGCCACGGCCTTGTGCACGGTATTCGCTGGCGGGCAGTCGCTTAATATAACCGTTGTGAGTCAGGGTGTAGACACACTCCTGCTCCTCGATAAGATCCTCAATGTCTATTTCGTTTTCAACATCCTGGATTTCGGTGCTGCGCTTGTCGCCGTACTTATCGCGGATGGTCACAAGCTCACCCTTAAGCACGTCACGAATCATTTCCTCGGAGCCCAAAAGCTGGTTAAAATATGCAATCTTGTCTTCCAGCTCTTTATATTCGGTTTCAAGCTTTTCCCGTTCAAGGCCCTGCAGAGCCTTCAGTCTCATGTCAAGTATTGCTTGAGCCTGAATATCAGAAAGATTAAACCTGTCCATAAGGTTTTGCTTTGCGTCGTCATAGCTTTCCCTTATGATGCGAATAACCTCATCAATGTTCCCCTGTGCAATAATAAGGCCTTCCAAAAGATGTGCACGGTCCTGTGCTTTTTTAAGGTCATATTTGGTGCGGCGAATAATAATTTCTTCCTGGAAGGCGAGATATTCGTCCAAAATGTGCCGCAGGGAAAGAATTTTCGGCTGGCTTTGATTTTCAACAAGCGCCAGCATATTGATGGCAAAGGAGCTTTGAAGCTGGGTCTGGGTAAAGAGCCTGTTCAAGACCACCTGAGCGTTTGCGTCCTTTTTAAGTTCTATCACGATGCGCATGCCGTTTCTGTCGGACTCGTCACGCAGGCCGGAAATTCCGTCCAAACGCTTGTCCCGAACCTGGTCGGCAATATTTTCAATAAGCACGCGCTTGTTAACCTGATATGGAAGCTCCGTAACGATAATACGAAGGCGATCCTTGCCGTACTCCTCAAACTCGGTACGGGCACGGATAATAACCCGTCCCTTGCCGGTGGCGTATGCCTCCCTTATGCCGGCTCTTCCCATAATTATGCCCTTTGTGGGAAAATCCGGGCCGCTTATGTGCTGCATAAGGTCGTAAAGCTGGGCATCGGGGTTTTCAAGAACGCAAATGCAGGCATTTATAACCTCGGTAAGGTTGTGTGGAGGAATGTTTGTTGCCATGCCCACCGCGATACCGGAGGAACCGTTAACCAGCAGGTTGGGGAAGCGGGAGGGCAGAACCTTGGGTTCCTTGCGGCTCTCGTCGAAGTTTGGTTCCCAGTCAACCACGTCCTTTTCAATGTCCCGAAGAAGCTCGTCGGAAATGCGGGCGATTCTGGCCTCGGTGTAACGGTAGGCTGCAGGGGGATCGCCGTCGATTGAGCCGAAGTTACCGTGACCGTCAATCAGCGGGTAGCGCATTGAAAAGTCCTGGGCAAGACGAACCAAGGCGTCGTAAACCGACTGGTCGCCATGGGGGTGATAGCGTCCCAAAACGTCACCAACGCAGGTTGCGGACTTTTTAAAGGGCTTATCGCTTGTCAGGTTGTCCTCATACATTGCATAAAGTATTCGCCGATGAACGGGCTTCAGGCCGTCTCGCACGTCAGGCAGGGCACGGCCGACAATAACGCTCATGGCATACTCAATGTATGATTTTTCCATCTCGTTTACAAGTTCGGACTGTATTATCTTTTGCTGGGGATACAATATATCCTCAGGCTTATAGTCTTTTGCCATTATATGTTTACCACCTTAGTTTGTTTTGGGGGGTTCTTCACCGATATATTCTTTTTTTATTGCGTCATAGACATATTTGTTTTTTCCGATATAAAAGGAATATTTAACTACCTTCGTAGAATACAGGTTGTCTCCCTTTTCTTCGAAGAATACTTCCACATTTTTTACAGTATTTCCGTCTATTTTCCCGCCTATGGAATCTAAAAAATCCTTCTGCTGTATATTGCCTTTTATGTTTATTTTTTGTCCGTTTTCGTCATAAACTTCAAATTTTCCGTTATTGTCAAGACTTATGGAGTAGTCCTTTAAATATCCGGTTTCTTCGCCGGTAAGCCTTTTTATCTCACTGTCGAGCCACTCGGTGAAGCTTCCGCCAAAGCCCTCGGGACTATCCGGTTTCGTGGTGTTTTCCGGCGGCGGCGTTTCTTCTTCGCCATCCTCCGTATCATCATCCCCGCCGTGCTTTGAACAGAGAAAAAGCTTCTGTTCTTTATTCCAGCTAACTGTACCACCGGATGGACATGCTGCCAAAAGGTCAGCTTTCCTTGTCCCCTCTTCCCCAAACAGCTTTTCATATGCTGTTTGCATGTCCTTATAATGCTCCGACAATACGCCTACCTTCATTTCCCGAAGAAGTATTTCCCTGTTGGCACTGCATACACCTGCACGGCTTTTTTCAACATACTGAATGTACTGTGGCACAAGAACAGCCATCAGCACACCTAAAATTGCAATTACTATTATGATCTCCACAAGGGAAAAACCTTTGTTTCTTATTCTCATCGTATTTTTTTCTCTTTCCGAATAGGGAATACTGCAAAGACGTTAAAAGTCAAGATTTACAGCATACTGGGCATTCCTTTCGATAAATTCCTTGCGAGGTTCAACCTTTTCTCCCATAAGAATGGTGAAGGTTTCGTCCGCCTTTATGGCATCCTCAAGAGTTATTCTCTTTAGAGTACGCTTTTCAGGGTCCATGGTTGTATCCCAAAGCTCATGGGGATCCATTTCACCAAGACCCTTAAATCGGCTGATATCAATTTTCGCACCGGGGTTGTCCCCTCTCATTTCACCGCTGATGGCATCACGCTCGTCATCTGAAAAGGCCACCCGTGTCTGTTTGCCGCGAACAAGCTTATAAAGTGGGGGAACGGCAGAATAAACAAAGCCGTGCTCAATAAGCGGACGCATAAAGCGGAAGAAGAAGGTTAAAAGAAGGGTGCGGATATGGCTGCCGTCAACGTCGGCATCGGCCATGATGACAACCTTATGGTAACGAAGGCGGGATATATCAAAGTCCTCCCCTATGCCTGCGCCCAGCGCAGTTATTACCGGTGTAAGCTTGTCGTTGCCGTAAACCTTATCGGCTCTTGCCTTTTCAACGTTGAGCATCTTGCCCCAAAGGGGAAGGATTGCCTGGAACCGGCTGTCACGTCCGCTGGTTGCGCTGCCACCTGCAGAATCTCCCTCAACGATGTAAATTTCAGTAAGCGCCGGGTCACGCTCGTTGCAGTCACGAAGCTTTCCGGGAAGAGTACTTCCTTCCAAGGCGTTTTTGCGGCGGATATTCTCCCTTGCCCGACGTGCGGCCTCCCTGGCTTTGTTGGCTGTAAGCGCCTTATCAAGAATTGTCCTTGCAACCTGAGGATTTTCTTCAAGAAAAACCTCCAGCCTATCGGAAACTACACCATCCACAAGGGTGCGGATCTCGCTGTTTCCAAGCTTTGATTTGGTCTGTCCCTCGAACTGGGCTTCGGTAAGCTTAACAGAAATTATGCAGGCAAGACCTTCACGGCAGTCCTCACCGGAAATCTTATCATCGTTTTTAAGGATGCCTGCCTTTGTTCCGTATGCGTTCAGAACACGGGTAAGGGCCGCCTTAAAGCCGGTTTCGTGCATTCCGCCCTCGGGTGTGTGGATGTTATTTGCGAAGGATAAAATGGTTTCATTGTAGCCGTCGTTATACTGCATGGCTATTTCCGCAATGGAATCATTTCTTTCACCGGACATATAGATTACCTGATCGTGAAGCGTGGTTTTTGCCCTGTTAATATAGGCCACAAACTCACGAATTCCGCCCTCATAGCACATATCGTCCCGAATTGTCGCTTCTCCCCGCAGGTCTTCCGTGGAAATATGAAGGCCGGCATTAAGAAAAGCCTGCTCACGCATGCGCACGTGAAGAGTGTTGTAATCAAAAATAGTCTCGTCAAATATTTCAGGGTCGGGCTTGAAGCGGACAATAGTACCGTTTTTGTCGGTGCTGCCGAGAATCTTCATCTCCTGGGTGATACTTCCCCTGGAGAATTTCATCTGGTATATCTGCCCGTTCTTATGAACCTCAACCTCCAGCCACTCTGATAAGGCGTTTACCACGCTGGCACCAACGCCGTGAAGACCACCGGAAACCTTATATCCTCCTCCGCCAAATTTTCCGCCGGCGTGAAGAACAGTATATACTACCTCAAGTGCTGGCTTGCCCGTCTGCTCTTGGATGTCCACAGGGATTCCGCGGCCATCGTCGGAAACACGGATGATGTTATCCTGCTCAATAGTTACCTCAATATGGGAACAGTAGCCGGCAAGGGCTTCGTCAATTGCATTGTCAACAATTTCGTAAACAAGATGGTGCAGACCTGAAGCCGAGGTGGAGCCAATATACATTCCCGGACGCTTGCGAACAGCTTCAAGCCCCTCCAACACCTGTATTTGTGAGGCGTCGTATTCTTCTGTTATTTTATCGGTTATTTCAGACATTTTTTTCTTCCTTTATCTTGTAGTTATCTCACAGACCCAACTTTCCGGCCTTCCGAGAGTGCTTTTTTCGTTTATTCAACGCCGATGCCATCCGCCCGCTTTAAAAGGGTGGAGGCAGCAAGCTGGGAGAGATAGACCGTTTGCTCCCCGTTTTGTCCAACACATAGTATGAAGGACTTGGGCAAATCCTCGCTTGTGTTTATCACACGCCCGTTTTTCTCGGCCGCGCTTAAAAAGTCCCTGGTTATATGAGAATGGGAGGAATTGTCCAGATCAAAGACCGCCACAATATCATTTTTTGCAATAAGTGCGTTTTTGCCTATATGCAGGTACATGGTTTTCTCCTTTTTACTGTTGGAGGATATGACCGTCCTTTATTGTGATGACCCTGCCGCCGGTGCGTTTTCTTATTTCCTCGTCCTCGCAGCAGGTTATAAGGGTTTGCCCGCCGCCTATGCGGTTTAAAACAAACTCCTGACGCTTTGAATCAAGCTCGCTTAAAACATCATCCAGAAGGAGAACCGGGTTTTCTCCTGTTTCTTCCCTTGAAATTTCCCGTTCGGCCATCTTAAGAGACAGTGCCGCCGTTCTTGTTTGCCCCTGTGAGGCAAATAAACGGGCGCTTACACCGTTTATTTCTATTTCAAGCTCATCCTTATGGACGCCGGTCAAAATGCAGCCAGAGGCAATTTCAGCCTCCCTGTGGGCGCTTTGATGCCGGAATATCTGCTCGTAAAGCACAGTTTCCGGAGCAAAAGGGTCCAAAACGCTGCTGACGGTGCGGTATTGTACAGAAAGCTCCTCTCCGTTTCCGGAAAACTCCCTGTGAATCGGCTCTGCAGTCTCCGAAAGGCGCTTTGCAAAGGCGGCTCTATATCTAATCATCTTTGCACTGATGCGGCACATGCAGTCCGAAAACTCATCCAGCGTGTCTAAAAGCGAGGGCTTTTCATGCCAGTCCTTTAAAATTCGCAGCTTGTGCTCGTAAAGCCGTGTATACTCCCCAAGAAGGGTAGCATATTGGGGCCGAAGCTGGCAGACCGCCATATTTATAAAACGCCTTCGCTCTGCCGCACCGGCCTTTATCATCCCCAAATCGTCGGGACAAAAAAGAACGACTCTCGTCAGCTCCGAAAGCTCCGCCGCAGTTTTTTTAACACCGTTAATGCTGATTTGCTTTCTTTTTCCCGCCGCTAATAAAATTTCAAGGTCCTGCTTTCTTTCGCAGGCAGAAACAGAGCTTTTTATCCTTGAAAACCCTTTATCAAAGGCGATAAGCTCCTTATCAAAGCGGGTGCGAAAGCCGTGTCCGCAAGAAAGCATGAAAACAGCCTCAAGAAGGTTGGTTTTGCCCTGGGCATTTTCGCCAGTTATTACGTTTATCCCCGGTGACAGCTCAGCCTTCTCGCAGGAGTAATTACGAAAATTTTCAAGCTCTATGCTGTCAACGGTCATTTTACTTCACCGCTGACCTCAAAAAGCTCTCCGTTTATTTCAACTGTGCTGCCGGGATAAAGCTTTTTGCCCCGCATAGTGCAAACTTCTCCGTCAACAGTTACTGCTCCTTCCTGAATAATGGCCTTGGCCTCACCGCCTGTTCCCACGGCGGCTGCAAATTTTAGAAAGGCATCCAAGCGAATAAATTCTGTTTTTATTTCTATCTTTTCTGGGTTTTTTGGCATAATAGCCTCCATTTTTAGTTTTAAAATTAATTAAGCCTTCAGTCTTACCGGAAGAATCATGTAAAGAAACTTATCGCTTCCGTCTGCGGGAATGATAACGCAGGGGGAGGCACCTGTATTAAGGCAAACCTCCAAATCGTCCGCCGGAGCTGCTTTTAATGCGTCCTGAAGATAGCGGTTATTAAAGCCGATTTCAAGGCCGCCGCCATTGCCCTTAAAGGGGCATATATCCTCTCCCTTTCCAAGGGAGGTAACACAGTACATGCTCAGCTTTCCGTCCCCAAAAACGCAGCGCAGAGGATTTTTTATTCTATCGTCAATAATGAGGGAAACCCTGTCCACCGCACGAAGGAATTTTACACGCTCCATGTTTAAACGATAGGTAAATTCCGATGGAATGGCCTTTTTATAGTCAAGAAACTCACCTTCAAGGCGGCGTGTTATAAGAACGTATCCGTTAACTGCGAATGAAATATGCTTTCCACCCAAAACGATGGTAACAGGTTCGTCAGCGTCGGTACACATTTTTTCAAGATCCTGAAGGGCAGCTCCAGGAGCAATAAAGCTGCAGTCCGGAAGATTTGCTGTTTCCGGAACCTCACGGCGCATTGCAAGACGATACCCGTCAACGGAAATCACGGTAAGCTTACCTTCGCTGATTTCAAAAAGCGCACCGGTATAAACGGGCCTTGTTTCATTATCGGAAACTGCAAAAATAGTCTGATTTATCATGGTTTTAAGAGTGCCCTGGGGAATGGTAATAGACTTTTGAAGATCCACCGCCGGAAGCTCTGGATAGTTTTCAGAGTCTGTGCCCATTATAGAAAAGTCAGCGTTGCCACAGGTAATTCTTGCCATATTTTTACTATCGCACTCCACGGTTACAATGTCATCCGGCAGATTGCGAATAATATTATCAAAAAGCTTTGCGGACAAGACCACCGACCCGGCCTCCGCCACGTCGGCGGCAAATCCGGTGTATATTCCTTTTACCAAGTCATAGCCTGTAATCTTAACGCCGTTAGCAGCCTCAATAAGAAGTCCCTCGAGTGCGGGGTTGGGGCTTTTTGCTGCGGCAGCCCTTGCAGTGGATGCCACTGCAGATGAAAGAAGATATTTTTCGCAGGTAAATTTCATTTAAGTTTTCCTCCATATTTATTTATTTCCGGAAAAAATTAAAGCCGGTTATTATAAAAAAAGAAAGTAAGATAGATAATAAGGTAGTAGATTTAGTAGTAGTAAAAAAACATGTTGAAAAGTGGGTAAAAGCATTGATAAATAAGAAAAACAAATGTTTATAAAAATGATGAAAATTTGATTTATAGTGTTGTGGTAAAAAATGTAAAATTTGCAGTTTTGTTTTTCAACACAGCGAGTTGAAAACTTTTATGTTGAAATGTTGAAAACTTACTTGTACGGAAGTGTACATTTTTTTACTGCCCGTGGTATGTGGTTATGTTGCAGGAAATGTCCCTTATGGTGTTTCCCAGAGCCTGATCTTTTTCAAGGGCCTCTTCAATTTTTTTAATGGAGCTGAGGACGGTTGAATGGTTTCTGTCCTCATATTGCTCGCCGATGTCCTTAAGGGAAAGATTTGTGAGGCTTCGCATAAGGTACATGGATATCTGACGGGCAAGGGCCGTTGCCTTGGAACGGTTTTGTCCCCGAAGTGCAACGGGATCAAGGGAATAGTAGCGGGCGGTTTCTTCAATTATAACGTCCGGTGTGGGAACATAAGGGCCGTCACGGACAATGTCCTTCACCGCGCGCTTTGCCGCACCAATGTCCACAGTGTCGTTTAAAATGGCAGTGTAGGCAGTTAAGCGCTTAACAACGCCTTCAATCTGACGGATGTTTGATTTTATCTCGTCCGCAATATAGATCACAACATCGTCAGGAAGAGCCATCCCAAGCTGGGTTGCTTTGTTTCTTATAATGGCCATTCGGGTTTCGGTATCCGGCGGCTGAATATCGGCCATAAGACCACCTTCAAAGCGGGTGCGCAGTCTGTCCTCAAGCTTTACCATTTCAATTGGCGGCCGGTCAGAGGTGATTACGATTTGCTTTCCTGCTTCATAAATGGTGTTGAAGGTATGGAAAAATTCCTCCTGAACACCCATTTTGCCGGCAATAAATTGAATATCGTCCACCAGAAGAAGGTCTACATAGCGAAATTTATTTCGGAACTCCAATTGGGTGTTATCTTTAATGGACTGAACCATTTGATTCATAAATTCATCGCCCTTAACATAGACGATTTTTGCCGCCGGCTCTCGCTCGTGAATTCGCTGGCCTATGGACAAAAGAAGGTGGGTCTTTCCAAGACCGGAGTTGCCGTATATGAAAAGGGGATTATATGCAGCGCCGGGCTTGTCCGCAACGGCTACTGCCGCAGCGTGGGCAAATTTATTGGAGTTTCCAATAACAAAGCGGTCAAAGGTATAGCCTGCAACCTCGGGCAGAGTATCCTCAGGGTCACTGCCACGCTGATAATCGTCCAGTTCGTCACCGGAAAGAATCATAAGCTCAAAGGGACAGGAAAAAAGCTCGGACAAAAGCCGGACAATAGTGTCTGAAAAGCGGGATTTAATGACGCCGCGCTTAAAGTCCGCAGGGGTGTAGATTACAAGACGGGTGTCGGAAATTTCAATGGGCTTGCAGTCGGAAAACCAAGTGTTTATGGAGGTGCTGGTAAGCTCTGCAGAGAGCATGTCCATGATACTGCTCCAGATATCGTAGACGGAATTCATATATTTTAGTCTCCTTTTCCGGAAGGATAAAATTGTTTTGATATAACCAATTCATTATATCAAAAAAAAGCTGTCATTACAAGATATATATTTATAATGTATGTATATATAATCAGTTTTGATGCTTGATTTCGACAGAACAAAAGTGTAGTATCTAATAGTCCTTCCACAAGAAGGGCACATTGATGACGGGTTTGCACATTGCTGTGCAAAAAAGGAGAGATGTATCGTCTTTTTTTAGCTTCATGCTGTTGAAACTAAAAAACCCACATCAAAAAACAAGCACACTACAAAAAGAGGACGAACTATGCAAAGCCTTACAAGGGCAGTCTTCAGGGACAAAAACCTCCACCTCCTGCCGCAGTATGCGGAAGGGGGCGCTTTGCCTGCACTTATTGTGGGAACAGGCAGAACCAATCGGGCGCACATTGCCGCCGGTATGAGGCTGGAGACAGGATGCCCGCTTTTTATTATCTGCCCGGACGACAGCACAGCAGAGCTCTTTAAACGTGATATTGACCTTCTTTTAGGAGAAAGTGCAGATATTCTCTGCTCCAGAGAAATGAATTTTTATGGCGGAGAGGGTGTTTCAAGGGAGGCCGAACAAAAAAGGCTTCGCATCCTTTATGAGCTTGCAGCGGGAAAAACCTCCCTTGTAATTTGTACTATTACAGGGCTTCTTCAGCGAAGCATGCCGCCGGAAACCATGCTTTCAATGTCCTTTACCATAGAGGACGCCAAGACCTACCCGCCTCAGGAAATTGAAAAAGCGCTTCTTCGCTGTGGATATAAGCGTACGGAGCAGGTTGAAGGGCCGGGGCAGTTTTCCCGAAGGGGAGGAATACTGGACTTTTTCTCTCCTGCCTACGAATATCCGGTGCGCTGCGAATTTTGGGGAGACGACATTGACTCCATGGGCTTTTTTGACACGGACACACAGCGACGCACGGAGCAGCTTAATCACTGCCTTGTGCTGCCCTGCCGGGAGGTTTTAACCGCTGCGGATCAGGATGGCCTTCTTGCAGACAAGCTTCACGAGCTTATAAAGCACTCCCATAAAAGAGGGAACGAAAAGCTAACGCAGACCATGCAGGAGGACGCAGAAAGGCTTTGCCAAACTGGAGATATTGCGGCGGCTGACCGCTATATGGATTTAATCTATCCTGAATTTAACACTGCGTTGGACTATATTCCGGAGGATGCCTTCGTTTTTCTTGACCAGCCGGGAAAGCTTACGGAAAACGCCGGTCTTTTATTTCGGCAGCACAGTGAGGACGTAAAGCTCCTTTTAGAAAGCGGCCTTGTTGCCGGAAAAACGGCGCACTTTTTTATGCCCTGGGAGGAGGCCGCAAGGCGACTTTCAGATTTTCCCCTGCTTATGAGCGACAGCTTCACCTCCGGGCGGTACCCCGTGGACCCCAAGAGCATTATAAATGTTGTTATGAAGCAGCTTCCAAGCTATGGTGGAAGCGCAGAAACAGCGGCAGAGGACGTTAAGCATTACACCGAGCAGAAGTACTCCGTTGTGGTTTTGACAGCGGATAAGCGCCGTGCAGAGCTTATGAGCGCATATCTTGCCGAGCGGGGCATTAGAACCTCTCTGGATACCGAGCTTGCAAAGCTTCCGCCGGAGGGTAGCTGCTCCGTTGCTGTGGGTGCGTTGACAACGGGCTTTGAATATCCCGAGGCAAAGCTTGCCGTGCTTACCGATACACAAATCGTAGGCGGCGGCCTGCGGCACAGGAAAAAGAAAAAGGCACTGAAGGACAGGCAGGGGCTTCAAAGCTATTCAGACCTTTCCGTGGGTGACCTTGTGGTTCATGAGTTCCATGGTATTGGGCGCTTTGCGGGAATATTTAAGATGCCGGTTGACGGCATTGAAAAGGACTATATTAAAATTTGCTACGCAGGAACGGACAGCCTTTATGTTCCGGCCACCCAGCTTGATCTTGTAAGCAAATATATCGGCGGAAGTGAGGAGCGGCCCGTTAAGCTTTCCAAAATGGGCGGAGCGGAGTGGACACGGACAAAATCCCGTGCCAAGGCCGCCGCAAAGGAGCTTGCAAAGGGGTTAATCCTTCTTTATGCCGAGCGTCAGCGCCTTAAAGGACATGCCTTTGCGCCGGACAGTCCGTGGCAGCTTGAATTTGAAGAAAACTTCGGGTATCAGGAAACTGACGATCAGCTTCGCTGTATTGCGGAGATAAAAGAGGACATGGAAAAGGAGCGTCCAATGGACCGCCTTTTGTGCGGCGACGTGGGCTACGGCAAAACAGAGGTAGCTCTGCG
>CAZJYY010000013.1:41585-50517 GCA_964550315.1 uncultured Oscillospiraceae bacterium
CGGCTGAAGGAAATCTCCCGTCAGGTGGACAGCCTTACCCTTTCGGCAACACCTATCCCCAGAACGCTGAACATGGCCCTTTCCGGCCTTCGAGATATGTCCACCTTAGAGGAGCCGCCTCAGGACCGCCAGCCGGTGCAGACCTATGTTATGGAGCACGATTGGGATGTTGTTACCGACGCCATAAAGCGGGAGATTTTGCGAGGCGGTCAGGTGTATTATATCCATAACCGTATTGAGAGCATTGAGCGCTGCGCCTCCCGGCTTATGAAGCAGCTTGAGGATGTTACCGTGTCCGTAGCCCACGGACAGATGGATGAAGAAACACTCTCCGGTGTTATGGAGAGTGTTGTTTCGGGGGACACCCAGGTTTTGGTGTGCACCACAATTATTGAGACGGGAATTGACATTCCCAACGTGAACACGCTCATAATTGAGGATGCAGACAAGCTGGGACTTGCCCAGCTTCATCAGCTTCGAGGCCGTGTTGGTCGTTCAAACCGCCGTGCCAGCGCCTACCTTACCTTCAGAAAGGATAAGGTTTTGACGGAGGTTGCGGAAAAGCGGCTTTCGGCAATACGGGAGTTTGCAGAATTTAACAGCGGCTTTAAAATAGCCATGCGGGATCTTGAAATTCGTGGCGCCGGAAACATGCTGGGCGCCGAGCAAAGCGGACATTTAATTGACGTGGGCTACGATATGTACCTGAAATTGCTGGAGGAAGCGGTTTTGGAGGAACGTGGGGAAAAGCCACCGGTACATACCGACTGCAGTGCCGACCTTGCGGTGTCCGCAAATATTCCCGACAGCTATGTTAAAAGCTCCGAGCAGCGTATGGATCTTTACCGGCGCATTGCCCTTATCCGCACCGAGGAGGAGGCAGACGACCTTACTGACGAGCTTATTGACCGCTTTGGCGATCCTCCCCCAAGCGTCAACGCCCTTGTGCATGTGGCGCTTTTGCGTGGTGAGGCGGAGAGTGCACGTATTACGGAGATTTCGCAAAAGGCGGGTATGCTGCGCTTTACCTTTGCGGACTTCGATATGGCAAAGGTGTCCGCGTTATACGGACAGCCTCAGTACAAAAACCGCATTAAGGTGGAGGCCGGTTCAAAGCCCTGCGTAAGCTTGAAGCTCACCTCCGGCAAAGGGGTTATCGAGGCCGCAAGAAGATTTGTACGCGATTTTAAGGCTGCAGATGGCCGCCCGGCGGAAACATAATGTTTACAAAATACGTCTTGTTTAAAACAGTGCAAAAATGATATTATAAACCCTATGGGAAAATGCAACAAACATTATTAAGGAGAAAACTATGAGAATTAAAACCCTTTCGCTGGTTCTTGCCATGCTGATGCTTCTTGGAGCATTTGCGGGATGCCAGAGCAGCGAGCTTCGTTCCTATACGGACGAGGAGCCTTCCGAAAGTGCAGAGCCGGAGGCTGCGGCGGACACAACGGATTTTGACGCTGCCTATGCAAGCTATGACCCTGACGAGGTTATGATGCAGGTAAACGGTAAGGACGTTACCTGGTCACAGCTTTTTTACTGGATGTATTATGATGTCAGTGGAATCGAAGGGTACATCGGACGCATTGAGGACTGGAGTGCCGCTTGCCCCCTGGATGAAGAAAAATCATATGAGGAGTTTGTAAAAGCCAACGCCATGGAGGTGGTTACCCACTACGCCGGTCTTGAAAGCAAGGCCGAGGAGCTTGGCGTTAAGCTGGATGACGAGGACCGGCAGAAGCTTGAGGAAACCTGGACTCAGAACGTTGAAAGCTATGGCGGCGGCGACGAGCAGGCATTTATTGACTATCTAAGCAAGGCCTATCTTAATAAGGATCTATACAACTATATAAATGAAATAAATGCCCTTTACACCAAGGTTATGGACACGGTATGCGGCGAAAATGGCAGCAAGCTTGACTCTGCTGAGATACTTGCAAAGGCAGAGGAGCAGTCCTATGTACATGCAAAGCACATTTTGTTCAAGACCGTGGACGATTCACAGCAGCCGCTTTCCGACGAGGAAATTGCAGCTAAAAAGACGGCTGCGGAAGCTGCCCTTAAAGAGCTGAAGGCTATTTCCGATCCTACCGCACTGGCAGCAAAGTTCGACGAGCTTATGAAGGCCAAGAGCGAGGATACGGGCATGGAATACTTCCCCGACGGCTATGTTTACACACCGGGAACCATGGTAACCGAGTTTGAAACCGCCGCTGAAGCCCTTGGTGAGTATGAAATTTCCGATATTGTGGAAACAAGCTTCGGGTATCACATTATTCTTCGTTTACCCCTTGCTCCGGAGAACGTTGTGGATAACTATGGCGACGGCAGCGTGCAGACCCTTGGGGATTACATGGCGTCAACCATCTTCAATGCCATGACAAGCACCTGGGCAAGCGAAAGCAAGATAGAGACCACAAAAACCTATGACAAGATGGAGCTTTCAAAGGTTTTCGGCACAATAAAAAAGGCTGAGTAATAAAACGCATATAAAATTGGTGAAGGCCGCCTGCTTCCGCAGGCGGCCTTCTTATTTGAACGACCTTTGCTTTTGCCAAGGTCGTTGCATATGTATTTAGCTTGCCATAAGGGCAACAAGGGCATTTTTAAATTTAAAAATGCCAATTATAAATAGGACGGCAGCTCCCGCCGTTATAGCAACGGCCAAAATGGAAAGTGCGCTGACTGACGCCATAAAGAAGTTCACATATGCACTGGCAAGTGCGGCCAGAAGAGCAAAAAAGCCAAGTATGATGGAGGCCTTTATCTTCCCTACGCTGGGTGCGGAGGAAACGCTCTTTCCGATAAATCCGGGAATGATGGCAATGATTCCAAAAACAGTCACGGCTAAAATGGCAAACAGGCGGCCCATGATGGTTTTTGTGGCTCCGTCCGCCACAAGTCCCAATTTCGCTGCATCCTTCAAAAGAACGGCCTTTTCATACTGAAGCTGGACCTTGGTGTTTTCAAGGACGAACTTTTCCCGTCCCATAGAATCTGCCCGAGCCTGAAGGCTTGCGGCAGCGGCCAAAAGCTGTGCTTTTTCCGCCTCCATTTGGGGTACCTTTGTTGCAGCCTCCGCTTCAAGAGCGGCCTTTTCATCGGAAATTTGCTTGATTACTGCGGCATTCTTGGTTTGGAATTCTTCAACCTCGGATTCAAGCTGATTCTTGGGCTGAAGAAGCTTCAAGGTGTCCAAAAGAAGCTGCGCCTTTTCAGCGTCAAGCTTAATTCTTTCACTTATACTGGCTGTTTTTTTCAGCTCGTCAATCTGGGCGTTTCTTGCGTCAATACGATCCTTTTCAGCATAGAGTGCGTCCGCCCGTGCCTGGAAGCCTGCCTGAGCCTCAAGAAGCCAGGCACCACGGGACATAAGGTCGTTTTTCCGTGCCAAAAGGTCGTTTGCACGGCCCTCAAGGTTGGTTTTCTTGCCCATAAGGACTTCTTTTTCCGCCAATGCCGCATCTGCACGGCTTTGAAGGTCCTCCGAGGCTGCGATAAGATTTGCCTTTCTCCCCTCTAAATTCTTTTGGACGTCTTCCAGCACACCCTTTTGTCCCATAAGAAGCGCCGTAACGTCCCCCTTGTCAATGTTCAGATTAAGAAACCCGAACACCCCGCCTGCGATGGACAGCACCGCCACTGCAATTAGCAGAAGGCTGACCACCTTAAGAAATTTCTGTCCCTCCATTTTCCCCCTCCTAAAAAATGTAGTTGATCGGATTGGACTGCCGGTTTTCACAGCGTTTACTATACAATATGCAGGAGTAATCGCTGCCTCTCTCATGAAAACGGGTACAAGCCGGTCTATATTATTGTGGGTATCCAAAAATTATTACGGACCGTGTCTTAAATTTTAGACAGGAAAGCAGATAAAGCCGGTAGATAGAGGTGCGGTCCGAAGGCTGCGGGAGGCGAATTCATAATAAAAAAGCAACCAAAACAAGAGCTTTACACGAAAAGCTTAAATTGGCAATATAAAAGTGGCCCAATATTGGTCTTCCCCTGAGGTAAACCGCATTTTACAATAAAAATATCCAAATTGCAAGAGAAATAAAAAGCTTCTTTTGTAAAATAAGTTGGGAAAGGCCCTTAATGCTCCAGGGGTGACAAAAAATGGGAACCTTCCGCAGAAAACTAAAAAACAGTAACAATAAAAGCCACCTCAGGAAGTCAAAACTAAGCTCCAAAGCCTTATGAAAAAGGAGGCAGGGCAATAAAAAAACCCGGGATTTTCTCCCGAGTTTTTTATTGCGTTATGTAACCCTCTGTATAAATTTCAGCAGTTCATACTCCATGAAGAAGATAAAGAAGGGATTTTTTGAACCTGAAAGCACCAATAAGGTAAAGAAGGGAAACCGCAATTTCTCCAAGGACAGTTCCCATACCCACATAGGTAAAGCCGTTAGAAAAAAGAAGCAGCACCAAGCCCCCAAGGGCGGTTATAAGGGAAATAAGCCCCAAAGCAAGGCAGTTTTTGGCTCGTACAGCCGTGGGCAGCTTAACCGCGCCCAGACCGTAAATTCCCCCGACAAGACCAAGGCCGGAAAAAGCCACATAGCAGGCGATTAGCATAATGCTGTTTTCATTCAAAGCGCCTGAAGCCAAGGAAATTCCCTTTGCGGGCAGAAGCCATGAAAAAAAGCTGCCAAGCAAACTATAAAGGCAAAGCAGAAGATTTATCGACGCTATTATAATTAAAAGAATGGCGCTTGTCCGCAATAGTTTTTGACCTTTCATTTATATAACCCCCTGCTTTTACATTGGAGCTTCCCGTGAAGTGCCTTTCAAAAAGTTTCACAGGAAGCTCCATACATTGTACAATACAATGTCTTAATGCGCAAGTCGCTTGCATAGGCCGGTGGAAAAGAAAGGCTATGCGGCAGGAAAGGGGAATTAAACCCGCTTTCTTAAAAGTCCGATAAAAACCACCAGGGGAAAAAGACCGAAGTTAAAACATAAGTTGATGAATGGTACAACATGCCGGGAAAGATTTGCCAGAGCAAAGGAATTTTGCTTTGGAATAATTGCGGTAATAAGCACCGCAAGGGATATAAGCCAGGTTATCCAGCGGCCGTTTTTAAAGTCGGTAAAGCGAGCGGAGCCCTCCTCCGGCGGCATCCCTATTACTATGCGGACGATGGTGCACAGCACACGAAGAAGAATTGAAATGAGCATATAATCCGTAATGACCCAAAGGGCCATAACAATAGCCTCCAGCCGCTCAAGAAAGTCAAAAACAGAAATATTTCTTACCATGACGAAAAAAGGATAGTTAAAAGAGGACGTAAGCTCATAGCCGAAGCAGCCCACGGTTACGGTGCAAAGCAGCGCCACGGTTAAGGTCATAAGCAGTGCCCAAAGCGAAATGGTTTTTAAGCGTGCGGCATTGTTGCGGATTCTGCCTTCCAAAAAGCCCACGTATAAAGAAACGGACATAACAATGGAAATAATGGGGACTCCTTTTAAAATGGCTGGAACATCGTCTAATGCGGGCGGGGGCAGGGCCCGCATGTCAACATCCCCGAAGCTAAAGATAAAAATAAGACCAAGGACTACAACCAAAAGTGGCAAAAACACCTCTGCTGCCCTGCCCAGGGCACGAAATATTCCAAGAGCACTAATATGGGCCATGCCAAGCATTATGGTAATAAATATGACGGGGGAGCTATTTTGATATATGGACGCAACATATCTGTCGGCGCCGCTGCGAAGGGCAAAGCTGGAATAGTAAATAAGCCAAAGGGCGAAAAGGCAAAGAACTATTCGTCCGATAACAGGCCCGACTGCACGAATAATCAGCTCTCCGAAGCCCTCGGAGGGGGCGGCATTCTTAAAAAATCTGTTGGCAAGCAAAAAAAGCAGACCCACAGGAATAATTGAAAGCAGAGCCGAAATCCAGGCAAAGGGGCCGGCTGCCCGCACGGCCTGAGTGGGGACAAGCCGAATTATAGGGGACAAAAGGGACAAAAAGCCTATGCTTAAAAGCTGCCAGCGGCTGAGAGTATCGCCTTTATTGCTCATTTTATCCCTCCTCTCCCAGCGGTGCGGGACGTTCAAGCTCGTAGCTTCCGGTGATTTTTGCCGAGACCTCCACTGCAATTTCCGCATGTTGAAGAGCCTCAATAAAATCACAAGGGAGCTTTGAAAGTTTCTCAGGGTTTTTCCTTCGCAGTGTACCGAAAATACCAAGAAAATCGGCACTCATTTCCCGAGATTTTTTTAGGGTGGCCACACACATGGACTCAATGCTTTTTGATAACTCCGAGGACAGGCGGGACAAAACCGCAGGCTCCATAATGTTCAGCTCCTGGTCCACCTCGGCAACCTCCGCCACCAATTCAACATTCACCCTCAGGCGGCTCAGATTGCCGTTTTCATCCCAGTCGGCCGAGTATTTAGCGGTGGAGCCCTCCAAGAAAACGGAAATGGTTTTCCCTTGGGGGTCCTCAAATGATAGCGGCCCCTCTCCTGCTTTATTAAGAAGTATGCAGGCACCCCGTGCCTCGTCATTATCTAGCCATCCGATTAGACCCTCACCTCTTATAACGGCGAAGCCGGCGGGAAGAATGGTAAGACCCGCCTCCTGTGTATAAACGTGATTGCTTGCGTCAACCGGTCGCACGGCGCTGATTAGTGCGCTGCCGAATTCTGAAAGGGAGAGGGCAATCTCACGACAGGTAAAGGCATAATTGTTCCCGCGGCGCTTTATGGTACGCTCTACCGAGGAGAGAACGGCGGTAAGCTCATAATCCTCTTGACCGGAGGTTATTATGGATTTTGCGTCGCAGCCACGGGCAACAAATAAAGTGGTGTCAAGCCGCACACGGGGACTTCGTGCTATATAACTTAGAAAATCCTGAAGGCAGCTTGCGGAGGCGGATTCCCCAAGAAGGGCATAGCGAACATGGGAAAAATAAAGTTCTTCCTTTGGGGAGTAGTCACGGACAGACTCAATGCCGTTAATAATGCTGTTTCCACTACCGGATAAAATGGCGATGGGCTGATCTTTTCCCGCCTCACCGGTGGACACAGTAACGGCAAAACCACCCGGAACGGAGTCGACCCCCAGTGTCTGAACCACGTGAAGGGCATCCAACTCCCGAAAGTTTGAATAAAAGGATGGTCCGCAGCCTAAAAGACCAAGAAGGGATGCGGTAGAAAGAAGCACGGCAAGAGGTCTTTTTATATATTTAAATGTATACGCCATAAATTGCACCTCAAGCCTGGTTTCTTTTGTCTGCGGTGTGATTGTCTTCGGGGCGAAGCTTTGTCTCCGGAAGGGGCCGGCGCAGCATTACTCTGAATATGCCGAAAGGACCGCCGTCCGCAAGGGGACTAAGGTAAGATATGCCGAAGCTTTCAATGGTGCACAGTCTGAAAACGATAAGCACAAGCCCTGCAATTACTCCGTAAAGCCCGGCAAGCAGCGAGCAAAGCACAAGCCCGAAGCGGCATAGCCGGAGGGCAGAGCTAAGGTCCTGCCCGGGCACGGTGTATCCGGTAATGCCTGCAATAGCAACCACGATAACCGCAATGGGGGATACAACCTTTGCCTCAACAGCGCTTTGTCCCACAATCAGCGCACCTATAATGCTGACAGTTTGCCCTACGGGGTCGGGCAGGCGAAGTCCGGCCTCCTGCAAAAGCTCAAAGGCGATAAGCATACTTAAAATTTCAAGAGCCGTTGAAAAAGGAACCTGCTGTTTGCTTTGGATAATTGAAAGAAGCAGTTTTATGGGTATCATCTCTTGATGATACATGGCAACAGCCACATAAATCGCCGGCAAAAGAATGCTGATGGCGGCGGCAAGGTAGCGCAGTATTCTTAGGAAGGAGGCTACCATCCAGTGCAGGGACCTGTCATCGGGCACGCACATGACTTCTGGCAGCGTTGCAGGGGCAAGAAAGCCCATGGGTAGGCCATCTACTAAAAGCCCCACACGACCCTCAAGGAGGTTGGTAACAAAGCGGTCAGGCCGTTCGGTGTGGAGCAAAAGAGGGAAAAGGGCAAAGGGAGAGTCGGAAATATATTCCTCAATGTTTGCCGTGGATACAGCGGCGTCAATATCTATGGAGTCAAGACGACTGCACATGGTGTCCACGATTTCCGGGTCGGATATACCATCTATATATACAACAGCGCACTCGGTTGAACTGCGCCGCCCCACAATGCTGCGGCGTATTTTCAGATCGGGAGTGCACAACCGCCGCCGAATAAGCATGGTGTTGGTTCGTATTTGCTCAATAAAGGCGTCCTTTGGCCCCTTCACGGATTTTTCAGTGGTTGGTTCGGATATTGACCGCTGCACAGAGGAGCGTGTCTCAAAAGCAATGGCAGCGTGTTCCCGATCAAAAATCACAACGGAAAAACCCTTGACCACTGCCTCCACCAGTTCGTCCATTGTCTTTTTCTCAGAGGCGTTGGAGCAATACACTGCCCCTGACATAATGGCGTCCATACATTTTTTCGGACTCAGATCCCCATCAAGGCGTTGACTGTCAGTAAGGGGTCGAATGATGGCGTCTGATAAAAGTGTGCCGTTCACAACGCCGTCAATCCAGCAAACGCTCACGGGGGATTTGCTGTTTCCGCCGGTAGAAATTTGCCTTATTGAGAAATCCGAGCAATCTGAGAAAATATTTTTCAGAGCTGCGGAGGAAATATCCATGGGATATTTAGGCTGACGCCTGTAGTGCGGGTGACTTTTTTTGAGGCGATTGAAAAATAGTTTTCCCACTGTGATCACCTCCCGTGATATAATATGGGTTCAAAACAGTATTCCCACAGCAGCCCACATTATTACAACGACTGTATGTAGTAAAAAGGAAGGATTGTCCACACTATATTTAGGGTTTGAAAAATAAAATCAAAAAACCTAAAAAAAAGGGAAAAAAGGTGTTGACAATTGGGTAGGGGTTTGGT
>CAZJYY010000014.1:0-49502 GCA_964550315.1 uncultured Oscillospiraceae bacterium
CCGTCGACCTCCAGCGTGACAGGCTGGCGTTCTAACCAACTGAACTACTGGGCCAGATGTTTCCCGTTCCGAGTAGAAGGGATAGCCGATTGAAAAAATGGTGGGAACAACAGGGCTCGAACCTGTGACCCCCTGCTTGTAAGGCAGGTGCTCTCCCAGCTGAGCTATGCTCCCGTCAAGTCCCAAGCGGCTTTGCCAGTATACAAAAAAATACTTCGATTGTCAAGACGTATTTTCATTTTTTTACATCTTTATGCATATCACATTATTCGGCGTTACTATCTTCAAGCATTTTTTTGATTTCCTCAGGGGAAAAGTGGTAGGCAGTATTGCAAAAGTGGCACAATACCTCGGTGGTCTCGCCATCCCGCACGATTTCCTCCAAATTCTCACGACCCATACCCGCAATGGCAGCACCAACCCGCTCACGGCTGCAATAGCAGCGGTACTGCACCTCGTGGCGCTCCAATATCTCCGGGTCAAGTCCGAACAAAACAAGATTCACTATCTCGTCGGCGGGCGCGGTTTTGAGAACGTCAGTTACAGGCCCCATCATGGAGATGTTAAGCTCCAATTGCTTTATTAGAAGCTCTGGTGCACCGGGGAGAAGCTGCACAAGAAAGCCCCCGGCACAGGCAACGGACAAATCAGTATCTACAAGAACGCCAAGACCGCAGGCTGCGCCCACCTGTTCGCTTTCGGCGAAGTAATAGGTGAAATCGTCGGCAATCTCGCCGCTTACAAGCTGGGAAGAACCCACATAAGGCTCCTTCAGCCCAAGGTCACGGCTTATGGTCAGCGTGCCGTTTGTTCCAACGGCCCCGCCAACATCCAGCTTGCCGTTTTCCTTAAGAGGAAGGTCAATATGGGGATTTTGCACGTAACCACGGACATTGCCGGCGCTGTCAGATACAGCCATAACCGTGCCGATAGGACCGCCGCCGTTTATTCTTGCGGTGACGGTGGCGTTTTCTTCCTTAAGAAGGTCACCGAGTATGGAGGCTGCCGAAAGCGTGCGCCCAAGGGCAGCAGTGGCCACAGGGCTTAAGCCATGGACGCTGCGGGCTTTTTCAACCAGCTCACGGGAGCTGATTACGGAAATTTTCGCAAAACCGTCAGCGGTGACGGCTCTAATAATCTCATCCATTATATTCACCTCAGTGCGTAGTGTTTCGGGCTATGATGAAAAGTCTGCCAAGGGCGCTTTGGGGCCCGCTTTCGCAAAGCTCAACATCGGTGAAGCCTGCGCTTTTAAGAAGCTCTATAAGCTTATCCGGCTCGTGGGCATATTCCACATGCTCTTCAAAGCTGCGGCTCCAAAGCTTGCCCCGGCGTGTAAAGATATCCATCCCGTAGTAGAGGGCATTTTCCTCCTCGTCAAAGTCTGCACGCCACAGGCAGAGACTGTTTTCATCCTCATCCACGGAGGTGTAGCCATCCAAGGAGCGCAGCCGCCGAGGGGAGTTTATGTCAAAAATAAAGCTGCCGCCGGGCTCAATAAAAAGGTGAAGAAGGCGGAAAAGCTCAGGAAGCTCGGCAGGCTCAAGATAATTTATTGCATCAAGACAGGATACCGCAGCGTCCACCGTGCCGTAAAGGTCAAGCTCTGTCATGGATTGACAAAGAAAAAGAGGAGGGGTAATTCCGGTAAGATCGCTGCATTTTTCCCGGGCAATGCTCAGCATCTCCGCCGAAGAGTCTGCGGAAATAAGCTCATAGCCACGCTTTGCCATAATCTCTGTAAGCGTTCCTGTGCCGCAGCCCAGATCCAAAAGGGTTTTTACGTTTATTTTCTTTTGCGTCCAAATATTTTCATAAAAATCTGCAAACTCCTCATGGTCAACGTCGCTTGTGAACTGGTCGTACAGAGGAGCGAGAGAGTCGTAAGCACTCATAAATGTCCTTTCACAGTGTCGGAGGCTCAAAACAACAATAAAGTCATTTTGCGCCTCCGATTTTACGATATTCAGGAAATACTATTTATTGTCGCCGTTTTGAGCTTCGAGACGGGAAAAAGCTACTGTGTAACCGTCCTGACCGTACTGAAGGCTTCTGTTTACACGGCTTATTGTGGCGCTGGAGGCACCCGTTTTTTCCAAGATCTCATTATAGATGCAGCCCTTGCTGAGAAGTGATGCTACTTGATATCGCTGTTCCATTGCCTGCAGCTCGGTTATGGTGCAAAGGTCCTCAAAAAAGCGGATGCATTCGTCTACGGTTTCAAGAGTAAGGATTGCGCGGTACATTTCTTCGTTGCGGTCCTTCTTACTATGTTTGTTCATGGGAGGGAGTCCACCTTTCTTTTTTATGGGCAAGGCCAGGGGCCTGAAATTTCAGTTTAAATGCTGGGCCTGATATGGTCATTTTACAGCACTAAATTACCAAAGTAAAGCACTATTTTAGCATAAGCTATATAATAAACATTGAACCTTGCAAATAGGGGCATGTTGATATAAAATAAACTGTAAGTTAAGAGCTTGCCACATTTTTTAAAGAGGTGACAACAATGGTCAAGGCAGTTGTAGGAGCAAACTGGGGCGATGAAGGAAAAGGGAAGATAACCGATTTACTTGCACAGGAATCGGATATTGTCGTCCGTTTTCAGGGTGGTGCAAACGCAGGACACACAATTATAAATAATTTCGGACGGTTTGCGCTGCACACGCTTCCCTCCGGGGTATTTTACCCCGACGTGGTAAATGTTATAGGCAACGGTGTTGCTCTGAACATCCGTATTTTTATAAATGAGCTTAAGTCTCTTGAGGAGGCGGGGGTACCTGCGCCGCAGATACTGGTGTCGGACAGGGCACAGGTGGTTATGCCATACCATATCCTATTTGACCAATACGAAGAAGAACGCCTTGGAGGACACGCCTTTGGTTCCACTAAGTCTGGAATTGCACCGCTTTACTCCGACAAGTTTGCCAAAATCGGCTTTCAGGTAAACGAGCTATTTAACGACGAGCTTTTGCGCTCAAGGCTTGAAAACGTGTGCACCATTAAAAACACTCTTCTGGAGCACCTTTACCACAAGCCGCTTCTTGACCCTCAGGAGCTTTACAGCGAGATGATTGAGCAGCGAGAACTTATTGCGCCTTATGTTGGAAATGCTGCGGCATTTTTGCAGTTCAATTTAGACAAGCAAAAGAAAGTGCTTTTGGAAGGCCAACTGGGAACACTTAAGGATACTGATTTTGGCATATATCCATATGTGACCTCATCTAACACCATTGCAGGATACGGCGCTGTGGGCGCAGGCATTCCACCCACGGAGCTTGAAAGCGTTATTGCAGTTACCAAGGCATATTCCAGCGCTGTGGGCGAAGGCCCCTTTGTAACGGAGCTTCATGGTGAGCAGGCGGAAACCCTTCGCCGTCTTGGCGGTGACAAAGGGGAATACGGTGCAACCACAGGCAGACCCCGCAGAGTGGGCTGGTTTGACGCTGTTGCCACCGCCTATGGCTGCCGTATGCAGGGCGCGACGGAAGCTGTGCTTACTGCGGTGGATGTGCTTGGTTATCTGGACGAGATAAACATCTGCAATGCCTACGAGGTTGACGGAAAGGTGACAACTCAGTTCCCCACGGCGGACAAGCTTGATAGGGCGACACCTCTTTATATGACCATGCCCGGCTGGAAGTGTGATATAAGAGGGGAAACGGATTATAAAAAGCTGCCCCTTAATGTTAAGCGTTTTATCACCGTTGTCGAAAATCTTATTGGCGTTCCCGTTAACATGATTTCCACAGGCCCACGCCGTGAGGATATTTGCAAAAGATAGGTTTTAGTAAAAAAGCGTAAAAACCCACCGGATTTACAGTCTGTTCACTATTTAAAACCGATTTTCATTGAATACTTTGGTCACATGTCGTATAATTATATCAGCTTATATAATAGATATATGCTTAAGGATATGCGATGGAAGGAGGAATAGGCTGTGGATAAAATGGCAATTATTTGGGCTGTTCTCGTGGTGGTTTTCGCCATTGTGGAGGCAGCTACGGCAGGTCTTGCGTCTATTTGGTTTGCCGCCGGTGCAATTGTGTCCCTCTTAAGCACCTTTTGCGGCGCCCCCATTTGGCTTCAGATTCTGTTGTTTATTATAGTGTCCATCGTAACACTCATACTTACAAGGCCCCTCGCATTAAAGTATGTAAACAACAAAACCAAGGCTACAAATGCAGACCGCACCTTGGGCCAGACCGCTACGGTCACGCAGCGCATTGATAATGTTGCAGGCACAGGAATGGTTTCTGTGGGCGGACGGGTCTGGACGGCAAGAAGCGCGGACGGAACTGTTATTGAGGAAGGTTCAAGAACGGTTGTTCGCTCCATTGAAGGTGTAAAGGCGATTGTCGCCTGCGCAGATACTGTACAGTACGCAGAGAGATAGTATTAAAAACATAGAAGGATAGGAAATGGCCGGGGCGTGTCTCCGGCACAGAAGGAGGAACTTATGGAATACATTATTCCCGCAATTCTCATTTTACTGCTCATCGTTGTTTTGGTTCAAAACATCAGAGTTGTACCCCAGGCTCAGGCATATGTTGTTGAGCGTTTGGGAGCTTACAGCACCACATGGCATGTGGGTCTCCATTTCAAAATTCCCTTTATTGAGAAGATTGCATCCAAAATATCCCTTAAAGAGAAGGTGTACGATTTTCCGCCCCAGCCGGTTATCACCAAGGATAACGTCACCATGCAGATTGATACTGTTCTTTATTTTGAGATAACCGACCCCAAGCTTTACACCTATGGTGTTGATAACCCCATCAATGCAATTGAAAATCTTTCCGCCACCACCCTTCGTAACATAATCGGCGATTTGGAGCTTGACCAGACCCTTACCAGCCGTGACGTTATAAACACCAAGATGCGCTCCATTCTTGACGAGGCAACTGACCCCTGGGGCATCCGTGTTAACCGTGTTGAGCTGAAAAACATTCTTCCTCCCCGTGAAATCCAGGATTCCATGGAGAAGCAAATGAAGGCAGAGCGTGAGCGTCGTGAATCCATCCTCAGAGCTGAGGGCGAAAAGAAGTCCGCCATCCTTATCGCTGAAGGTGAAAAGGAATCTGCCATCCTCCGTGCAGACGCACACAAGCAGGCAAAGATCCTTCAGGCAGAAGGTGAAGCGGAAGCTATTCTTAAGGTTCAGACCGCTACTGCAGAGGGTATCCGCCGCATTAACGAAAGCGTGCCCGGCGAAGCTGTTATCAAAATTAAGGCTCTTGAAGCCTTTGCGGCAGCAGCAAACGGTCAGGCAACAAAGATCATTATTCCCTCGGAAATACAGGGACTTGCAGGCCTTGCCACTTCCTTTAAGGAAATTATGACTGACCCCGCAAAATAGTATAACACACCAAAAGCGCCTGTATCGCATACGATACAGGCGCTTTATTTATTTGGGCGAAAGCTAAATTACTGTATGGCGTGGGTCAGAAGATAGCTTTTTATCTTGGTGTACTGTGGACCTAAAAGGTGCAGGCCGTCGCTCATGGCACCGGACTGGGGAAGGAAGCCGTCTGAATCTGCCAGAGTGTCAAAAATGTTTAGGTAATAAAGCTTCAAATCTCGGCAAAGCTGGCGAAGAATGACATTGTAGGACACAAGATTATCCCTGTTGTGGGTTGCGTTTGACTCGGAAAGCGCCTTGGTGACGGGCGTCATGGAGATAAGATAAATCTTGGCCTCCGGCTGCTTTGTGCGAACAAGATTGATGAGAACACTCATGTTTGCGTAAAAGGCGTCTCGGCTTGCCTGAGATGAGCCGCATTCATTGGCACCAAGCATTATGTAAACCTTGCCGTAGCTTTTTCCGCCCAAGGCCTGGGACAGGGTGCCGGTATCCGGAACTTCGTTGCCCTCTTCATCCTTATGTGTGGTTTTAAGCTCAAACTTGTCATAGTCCATAAGGCTCTTTGCCCGGGCGCCGTTAAAGCACAGGAAGTCGGCGCTTCCGAGATTAAGATATGATTTCATGCCAACTACCAGAGAATGGCCAATAAAGCAGGCATCGGAGAAATAGCTGCTGTCAACTGTGGGCGCACTGGGAACGTCTGCGCCGTAAACATAGTTTCCGGAACCGTCGGTGGAAGGGCCGGTTTCCGGTTTGTAGCTTGTTGCGTCGATATACCGCTTCAAAATGGCGGAAACCTCAGCTCTTGTGGCGCTGCCGGCAGGTTTGAAGCTTCCGTCTTCATAGCCGTCCACAACCCCAAGCTGCTGCATTTTAGATACTGCGGTTTTGTGAGTTCCGGATATGTGGGCGCTGTCCGTAAAGGTTTTTGCGGGAATGCTGCCCTTTAGTGCAAGGTTTTTGTAGCTTGAGTAGTTAAAAAGCATGGAGCAAATTTCCTCACGGCTTATGGGCGCTTCGGGGGAGAAGGTACCCGCCCCGGATTCGTAGGCAATGCCGTTGGAAAATGCCCACTGGACATAAGGACGATAGTAGGCGGTGGCGGGAACGTCTGTAAATCCGCTGTCGATAAAAACGATGAGGTCGTTGCGGATGTAGCCCTTTGTGCCCTTATACAAAATGTAATTCCATTTTAAATTGGGGTCATTGCTATCGGGGCAGCTACTTATGTACTCCACCTGAGCGTTAAGGGGCAAGCAGTCCAAAATCTCAGTTCCGACAGTGGAGGGGCCGGAGCGCATGTTTACGCTGTCCTTAATTATTACGCCAAGTGTACTGCCGTCCACAGTTGCAGGAGCACCGCCGTATCTTCCAAGGACGGTTACAAACATTCCACGAGTCATTGTGCTTTGGGGAGAGAAGGTGTTTGCCCCGGTTCCGTTAAACATGCCTTTTTCCGTTACAAAGCGAACGTAATCATAAAACCAAGTGCCCTTGCTAACATCTGTGAAGTCTCCCACAGTTGCGGCGAAGGCGGGAACGCACAAGGCCATAAGAAGCGCTGCGCAGAGAATAAATGATAAAAATCGTTTCATAGAAGCTCTCCTTTGCTGGGTGAATAATATCAAGAATGGCGAAATTAGTCAAGCAGCGTCGAAAATGCAGCCTGCCAAGAGATGCCTGCAAACAAAAAAGCACCGCCAGGCGGTGCTTTTAAGCTTCTATTTTCCGAGAACCTCTTTTAAAACGTCGTTCATGTCGTACATTCCCGGCTCTTTTATTTCTGCCATATATTTTGCGGCGGCAACTGCGCCGTTTGCAAATACGTTGCGGGAATAGGCTGTGTGCTTAAACTCCAAAACCTCATCGGGGCCGGCGAAGATAACCTCGTGCTCGCCAACTATACTGCCGCCACGCACGGCGGAAATGCCGATTTCGTTTTTGCCCCGCTTTTGGCGGACGCTGTGGCGGTCATAGACATATTCGCTTTCGTGGGGAAGCCCCTGTGCAGCGGCATCCGCCAGCATAAGCGCCGTTCCACTGGGAGAATCCACCTTTTGATTGTGGTGGCGCTCGACGATTTCCACATCAAAGTTTTCCCCAAGCACGGAGGCTGCCTTCTTCACAAGACCGGTTAAAAGATTTATCCCCAGGGACATGTTTCCTGAGCGGAACAAGGGGACGTCCTTAGAAACTTTTTCAATTTTTTCAAGCTGCTGGGGTGAATATCCGGTGGTGCATAAAATGCAGGGGATTTTTTTTAGCTTGCAGTAGGACAAAAGTCCGTCCAGAGCTGCGGCGTTTGAAAAATCTATTATAACGTCTGCTTTTCCGCCGTATTCCATGGGCTCGGAATATACAGGATAGTCGCCCAGTTTAACGCCGCTTATATCAAAGCCCGCAACCACCTGCATGTCGTCTTTCTCGCTGCAAAGCTTTGTAACGACCTGACCCATTTTTCCGTTGCAGCCGGAAATTATTATCTTTGGCATGATTCGTACCTCCAAAAAATTGAGATAGCTTAAAAAATGGGGCGAAAAATCGCCCCGGTAATGTTTATTTTATTTCAAGACCAACGCCGAGCATGGCGCTCTTAAGCTTTTCAAGTGTATCCGGAGCCATTTCCCACAGGGGCAGTCGCAGCTTGCCTACGTTCATGCCCATAAGGTTCATTGCTGTTTTAACGGGAATGGGATTGACCTCGATAAAGAGCTTTGCAAAAAGGTCTGCGTACTTGCAGTAAAGCTCGGTGGCAGCCTTAAAATCGCCCTTCAAGCAAAGACTGCAAAGGTCGGTGACCGTCTGGGGCACGATGTTTGAAGCCACGGAAATAACGCCCTTTGCGCCCATGGCCATCATGGGGATGGTATTGTCGTCATTGCCGCTCCAAATGTTCAAATCGTCGCCGCAGAGGGCGATGGTGCGGGAGAACAGGGAGAAGTCCCCGCTGGCTTCCTTAATGCCGTTTATGTTGGGATGCTTTGAAAGCTCCTTATAGGTTTCAACAGCAATGCCGATACCGGTGCGGCTGGGTACGTTATAAAGAATCATGGGGATGTCAACCGTGTCCGCCACGGTGCTAAAATGCTGCACAAGACCACGCTGGGAGGTTTTGTTATAATAGGGTGTGACCATCAAAATACCGTCAGCTCCGGAGCGCTTTGCGCTGGTGGCAAGGCGGACGCTGGTCATAGTGTCGTTACTGCCCACGCCGGCCACGATTTTCATGCGTCCCGCCGCCTTTTCGCAGCAAAATTCCACAAGCTTTTCGTGTTCATCAATGGGCTGAGTTGCGTTCTCGCCGGTGGTACCGCAAACTATAAGGGCGGAAATGCCGCCTGCGTACTGCATTTCAATAAGCTCCGCCATCTTTTCATAGTTTACGCCATTGTCCAGAAAGGGGGTTACTATTGCGGTGGATGCGCCTTCAAAAATAGGTGTTTTCATAGAGCCTTTCCTCCATTTCGGTAAATTATTTAGCTTCTATGTACCCTTCCGCACACAAAAGCTCGGCAAGCTCCACAGCGCCGCCAGCGGCACCACGAAGTGTATTGTGAGAAAGACATACGAACTTATAGTCATATTGGCTGTCCTCACGAAGTCTTCCGATGGACACGGCCATGCCGTTTTCGAGATTTCTGTCCAGCTTTGTCTGGGGACGGTTATCCTCGGTGAAGTAGTGCAAAAACTGCTTGGGTGCGGTGGGAAGCGCAAGCTCCTGAGCACGGCCCTTGTAGCTTGCCCAGCGGTCAAGAATTTCTTCGCGGGTGGGCTTTTTATCAAAGCTTACAAAAACTGCGGCCATATGCCCGTCACTGCAGGCAACACGCAGGCACTGGGCGGTAATTGCGGGCTTTTCAGCGGCAACAATTTTGCCATCCTTAACCTCACCCCAAACCTTCAGCGGCTCACGCTCGGATTTTTCCTCCTCGCCGCCGATATAGGGGATGCAGTTGTCAACCATTTCCGGCCAGCGCTCAAAGGTTTTTCCGGCGCCGGAGATGGCCTGATAGGTGCAGACCAGCACGTTTTTGATTCCAAATTCTTTGCGCAGCGGCTCAAGAGCGGGAACGTAGCTTTGGATGGAGCAGTTGGACTTAGCGGCGATGAAGCCGTGCTTTGTGCCAAGGCGCTTGCGCTGAGCGTCGATTACCTTGATATGATCGGCGTTGATTTCAGGGATGATCATGGGCACATCTTCCGTCCAGCGGTTTGCACTGTTGTTGGAAACCACGGGGCACTCCAGCTTTGCATAAGCCTCCTCAAGGGCGACGATTTCGTCCTTTTTCATATCCACTGCGGAGAACACAAAGTCCACAGAAGAAGCGATTTTGTCCATATCTGCTGTTGCGTCCAAAACAATAAGACCTTTTGCGCAGTCGGGTATGGGCTCATCCATGGCCCAGCGGGCGGAAACAGCCTCCTCATAGGTCTTTCCGGCACTGCGGCCGCTTGCGGCAACAGCGGTTAATTCAAACCAGGGGTGCTTTGCCATAAGAAGAACATAGCGCTGGCCAACCATGCCCGTTCCGCCGATTATTCCGACCTTGTACTTTTTCATGCTGATACTTCCTTCCGACTTGTTCTTTATAAATTATTCCCGGTGTTATCAAATAATGCGGAGCTAATTTGAATGATACGCTTGTAAAAGTGGTGCAGTTTGTAATATAATGACCTGTATACTACAGTGAGACTACTACATTATTATTTAGGAAATCGTAACACAGTGCAGAATCTAAGTCAATTATACTTAGAAATAAATTTTGCACGTTAAATCGTAAAATATTTGTTACTTTAGTCTTAGCCGCCTGAAGAAAACAGCAACGGGGGCTTAGACAGCGAGAAGGGAGCTATAAATGAGCAATTTTACAAGGAAAATCGTTGCAGCTTTTGCGGCGGTGGCGGCAGCGGCGTCCATTGCTACCGCATCGGCTGCCAATGACATATACGTCAATGATGGTGGAGGAGTGCTGGGAGGAGACATAAACTCTTCCTATGGTGTTGGGAGTAAGGGCGAGATTTCAAAAATTTCCGATACATACGTTATTACCGGCAGCGGCACGGTTAAATTGGGACAGGAATCCTCCGGCGGAATAGGCGAGGTTACCGAAGCGCCCTTTGCCGGCACGGTGGCGGCGAAGAACAATACTGTTAAAATCGGACTTTTCTATAAAACCGCATCTTGGGACACGACTCTTGAGTCTGCAAATCTGGAAAATAAGATTGGAAGCGGATACGAATTCGGCTATTACGACAGTGACCGGATTTTCCACGGTATTTCAAGTACGAATCAAACCAAGCTTACAATGAAGCCCACCGGAACAGGAAAAGAGGTTTCCGTATACATAACCGGAACGAACACTGTACTATATACCCATACGGACAGCAGCTACAACCTTGCCATAAGGCCGATATCCAACTCCGGCAAGGCGGTTACCTGGTTTAAGGGCTATACATATTACGGTGGCTTTGAGTATAACCGCTATTTAAGCGACAGGCTTACGGTTATCAACGTTTTGGATGTTGAGGATTACGTTAAGGGTGTTGTTCCCTACGAAATGAGCGGAAATTGGCCCCTTGAAACCCTTAAGGCAGGGGCAATAGCTGCAAGAAACTATGTTAAATACAGCATGGGTAAATATTCATCCTACGGATTTGATATTGTTAACACCGCAAGCGACCAGGTGTATAGGGGTACCATAAGTGCAACCTCCCTGACCGACGATGCCTGTGATGCCACCGCAAACCAGTACATGACCTATAACGGTGCAATTTGCTGTGCCTTTTACTATGCCGCCAACGGCGGAGCGTCGGAGGACAGCGAGAATGTGTTTTTGAATGCACTTGGCTATTGCCGGGCAAAGCAGGACCCCTTTGAGTCCACCATTGACTTTTACTGCAAGAACTGGAGCAAAACCTTTACCACTGCTGAAATCAGCGAGAAGCTGGCGTATTATAATTTGTCAACAATAAGATCTATAACCACGGAGGAAACCAAGGCGGGAAACGTTATAAGGGTTAACGTGGTGGACGTGAACGGAAAGCAAAGCTCTTTTTCAAGGTCAAGCTGCTTAAGCTTCCTTACAAGGCTGGGCTTCCCCTACACCTCCATGAAATTTTCCGTAGACTACAATTCCCAAGCCGATACATACACAATAACCGGCGGTGGAGCGGGACATAATGTGGGTATGAGCCAGTGGGGCGCATATGCCATGGGTAAATTGGGCTATAATTACAGGCAGATACTGGGCTTCTACTATACCGGAGTTGCAATTTCCACCGGAGCATAATGAAAAAGAGAGCAAAGAATGAAAACATCAGATTTTTACTATGAGCTTCCGGAGGAGCTGATTGCGCAGACTCCTCTGGAAAAAAGAGACGGCTCCCGACTTTTACATTTAGATAAAAAAAGCGGAGAAGTGGAGCACAGGCACTTTTTTGACCTTCCCGAATATCTGCATGAGGGCGATTGCCTTGTGGTGAACGACTCTCGGGTGCTGCCGGCAAGGCTCTTCGGAAATCGGGAGACCGGCGGTGCTGTGGAGGTCGTGCTTCTTCGGGACAAGGGCGAGGGCGTTTGGGAATGCCTTACCCGTCCGGGAAGAAAAACAAAGCCGGGTACAAAGCTTTCCTTCGGAGAGGGCGAGCTTGCCGCCACGGTGGTGGAGGCCTGCGAGGACGGAAATAAGCTTTTGAAGTTTGATTATCAGGGCATTTTTCTTGAGGTGCTGGAGCGCCTGGGCAAAATGCCGCTTCCGCCGTATATAAAGGCGGAGCTTAAGGACAAGGAGCGCTATCAAACAGTGTATTCAAAAGAGGTGGGAAGTGCTGCGGCGCCCACTGCAGGGCTGCACTTTACAAAGGAGCTTCTTGAAAGAATTCAGAACAAGGGCGTAAAGATTTGCTATGTTACCCTGCATGTGGGACTTGGAACCTTTAGACCGGTTAAGTGCGAGGATGTGGAAAGCCACGCCATGCATTCGGAATTTTGCATCATACCTGAGGAGACGGCGAAAATCGTTACCGAAACCAAGAAAAACGGGGGACGGGTGGTTTCCGTGGGAACAACCTCCTGCCGTACTCTGGAGAGCTTTGCAAGGGAGGACGGCAGCCTTCCTGCCACCTCCGGCTGGACGGACATTTTTATTTATCCGGGATATACATTTAAATGTATAGATGCCCTTGTTACAAATTTTCACCTTCCGGAGAGCACCTTGGTAATGCTGGTGTCGGCTCTTGCCGGTCGTGAAAACATTCTTAATGCCTATAATACTGCCGTTAGGGAACGGTATCGTTTCTTTTCCTTCGGCGACGCTATGATGATAGAATAGCACCACATATAAAAATTTTTAGGAGAATACACTTGTTTAAAGTAATTAAAACCGAAGGACATGCTCGGCGGGGTGAATTTTGCTGTCCCCACGGAACGGCGCAGACTCCCGTGTTTATGAATGTCGGCACCCAGGGAGCGATAAAAGGCGGAATTGCAGCACCCGAGCTTAAAGAGCTGGGCTGTCAGATTGAGCTTTCAAACACCTACCATCTTCACGTTCGCCCGGGGGACGAGCTAATTAAGCGCCGTGGCGGTCTGCATAGATTCATCAATTGGGATCGACCCATACTAACCGACAGCGGTGGCTTTCAGATTTTTTCATTGGCGCAGCTAAGGAAGATTAAGGAGGAAGGCGTCACCTTTAATAGCCATGTGGATGGCCGTAAAATATTTATGGGTCCGGAAGAAAGCATGCGGATTCAGGCGAATTTCGGCAGTGACATCGCAATGGCTTTTGACGAGTGCATCAAAATTCCGTCTCCCTATGAGTATGTGGACAAATCCTGTGAGCGGACTCTGCGCTGGCTTATTCGTTGCAAGTCGGCCCTTGATGATTATAATTCCCGTGAGGATGCAGTGAATCCCGGACAGGTACTTTTTGGCATAAACCAGGGAGCAACTTTTACAGATTTGCGAATCCGGCACATGAAGCAAATTGCGGAGCTGGATTTGGCGGGGTATGCAATTGGCGGCCTTGCGGTGGGGGAGAGCCATCGTGAAATGTACGACACCATTGAAGCGGTGGAGGAGTATATGCCAAAGGACAAGCCCAGATACCTTATGGGTGTGGGCACACCCTCCAATATCATTGAAGGCGTATGGCGTGGAGTTGACTTTTTCGATTGCGTTATGCCGTCACGAAATGGCAGACACGGCCACTTCTTCACCTGGGACGGGGTTGTCAACATCAATAACGCAAAATATGCCGAGGACGATAGGCCCATTGACCTGCACTGCGACTGTCCTGTGTGCAAAAATTTTTCAAGGGCATATGTCCGTCATCTCTTCAAAGCAGGGGAGATATTGGCGATGCGTTTTGGAGCTATTCATAATTTGTATTTTTATAACAGCCTTATGCAGCGCATAAGAAACGAGCTGGACATAGGCAATTTTAGCAATTTTAGGGATGAGTTTTCTGAAAAGCTTGATTTGCACATATAAAACCCTTGCAATTGAAAAGATTGCCATATATAATTGTAGTAATATCTTAGGAGGTCAAATTTAATGAGTTCAAAAGCGAAAAGAATCTTAAGCGTGGTTTCCACCGTGCTTATTATGGCTGTTCTGTTCGCAGGCTGCATGCCTGCTGCCACCGGCACAACAGGTACCGGTACCGGCGAAGCTACAACCGGCTCCATGCTGATGTCGCTGCTTCCCATCCTTCTTCTTTTTGTCGTGTTCTATTTCTTCATGATCAGACCCGAGAAAAAGAGAAAAAAGAAAACCGAGGAAATGAGAAACTCGCTGGGTGTCGGTGACGATATCGTTACTATCGGCGGCCTTAAGGGCAAAATTGTCCACGTTACCGATGACTCCATCACCTTCGAAACCGGTGAAGACAGAGTTCGCATCGAAGTGGCAAAGTGGGCAATTTCCCGCAAGGACAAATAAACAGCACAGCATAAATTGTTCGTAATTTTATAGCACCCCATTGAATAAGCTTTACAAGACTTGTTCGATGGGGTGCTTTTTTGTGCCTTGAGAAATTAGGAAGAATGACTGCTCCGAAATTATCGGGGCAGGGGAGAAGGACATGGTTAATATGAAAGGGGGAAAATTCAGTGAAGCAGGGGACGAGCAATAGCAGCATGCGTCTTATAAAATCCGGAACGGCTGCTGCCGTTATCGGGATACTGCTTACAATGCTCTTGCTGCTGGGCGTGGCGGTGTTAACGGAAAATGGAGCGGTGCCGGAAAAAATGAGAGACCCGTTTATTCTTGCCTCAACTTTGATAGGTTCCGCAATTGCGGGGGCACTGTGCGCCAAAAAAAGCGGAAGGGGAGCAATCACCTCGGGGCTGTCGGTGGCGGCGGTGTACATTGCAATAGTGCTGTTGGGAACCATAATTAACGGCAACGATGCCGGAAATGAGGCCCTGAGCATACGGGTGGTGCTTGCAATAATAGCTGGATGTATTATCGGCGGAGTGTTGAAATTGCACAGAAACGGCAAAAAACGCAAAAAAAGAAGATAGCTGATTACAAATAGTAATCAATGTAATTAGGTTAACATAACTGCGTGGTGATTACCTATATGTAGTTATTGGTGCCATAAAGCGCCACAATATCTTGCAAAAAGTCCTTGATTATTAAGCGGTTTTCAGCATTGAGTTTACGAGGTTTACATAATATTGTTTACATAATATCCCGTCATAATTAACAAAATTCAATTAATTTTCGAATATGACTTGATTACCATTGGAATTTGTATTATATTGTCCACACGGGGATGTTATGTAAATTATTGAATTATGCTCACAATGCTGAGCCGCCTTACGGGGTGATTTAATAATGACATCGCTTTTTGGTTCCCCAAGCACGGAGATTCCAACGGTACGTTCGCAAAACGGAGCTTTATTGGCTTTTTTTGCTTTTTGCTTTGTTTTAGGTTCTTTTTTAGGAACTATTTTCGGAAACTCCCTTGCCTTGTCGCCGTGGTTTTTCGACATCGATTTTGATACCTTCAAGGTTTTGAACATTTCAGTGTTGGATTTTCTGCGGTTTTCCAGGTTCCAATTTATTGCATTTATAGTGGGAGCGTCTATTTTCGGAACAGCCTTTATACCGGTTATTCTTGTCGCAAGAGGCTTTACGTTTTCCCTTTCTGCGGCTACCATAATTTCCGCATTCGGAGATAGAGGCATAATTTTTGCATTTGCAATAATGGCGTTACAGTTTCTTGTTTCGCTGCCATGCCTCATCATAATATCCGCAGATTCCTTTAAGCTCTCCCGCAGCCTTTTTCGCTTTCTTACGGGAAAGCACACTCCGGCTGACAAAACTTTGTTTGCCCATTTTATTGTTTCTCTTCCGATTCTGTTTGCGGCATCGGTTATTGAAAAATATATTTTCCAATTTGCCGTTTCACGGTTCGGTTAATTTTATGAAAGGAGGAAGTTATCGTGACCAATTCTACTTGTCTTAACAAATATGAAGTTTTCCTTCGTGATGTAAAGAAATCATCCGATAACACCCTCTGCTCTTATTTGAGAGACATTAGACAGCTGGGGGACTACCTTGATTCTCATTCCGATGACAGCTTCATCACTGCGTCCTCGGAGGAGCTTTCCGGATACACGGGCTGGATGAAGGCTCAGGGAAAATCCGTTCCCACGGTTGCCAGAGCCATCGCATCCATCAAGAATTTCTACAGATACCTTATTTCTGAAGGACTTGTTGATGAGAACCCTGCCATGGACTTAGTTCCCGAGAAGGCAGAGCATAAGCTGCCGCAGATTCTTACCGGTAAGGAAGTTGAGCTTCTTTTGGAGCAGCCCGAGTGCACCGACCTTAAGGGCTATCGTGACCGTGCCATGCTGGAGCTTTTGTATGCAACCGGAATTCGGGTCAGCGAGCTTATTGCCCTTAACGTGTCCGATGTGAACTTCTCAGCGGGAATCGTCCGCTGCAGAGGACATGAGAAGGAGCGTGTTATTCCGCTTTATCCTGCGGCAGTCCGTGCTTTGAAGGAATATGTGGAATTCATCCGCCCGAAGATGATTGCCTCCGCTGATGAAAGCTCGCTTTTCGTCAACGTTAGCGGTGAGCGTATGTCCCGTCAGGGCTTTTGGAAGATAATAAAGACTTATCAGACCAAGGCCGGCATTGAAAAGACAATCACGCCCCACACGCTTCGCCATTCATTTGCGGCGCATCTGCTGGAAAACGGCGCTGATTTGCGTTCAATTCAGGAAATGCTGGGTCATGCGGATATATCCTCAACCCAGGTCTATTCTCAGCTTGTGAAAAAGCAGCTTAAGGATGTTTACAACAAGGCACATCCAAGAGCGTAGACCGAAATTAAATTGAATTTAAGGGCCTGATTTATAACGGCAGCGGTGTCACTTACCTTTAGGTGACACCGCTGTTGTGATTTTCTGACCTTTTGATTTTTATTGATATGTTATAATTTTTATGGTAGACTAACTTGAATTAAAGCTCTTTGGGGAGAATTGGAGAAAAAATATGCGCATTCTCGGCATCGACCCCGGAATTGCAACGGTGGGCTTTGGGGTCATTGAAAGTGAAAAAAGCAGCTTGAAGCTTGTAAACTACGGCGTAATCACAACACCGGCGCATACGAGCCTTTCCAGCCGACTTGACCATATTTACGACGATATGGCCGAGCTTTGCAGCACATTCAAGCCGGACGCCATTGCCTATGAGGAGCTTTTTTTCAACACCAACATTACTACCGGAATCTCTGTGGCTCACGGCCGTGGGGTGCTGCTGCTTGCCGGATATCGTTCCGGTGTGCCGATTTTTGAATATACACCGCTTCAGGTAAAGCAGGCGGTGGTGGGCTATGGCAGGGCGGAGAAAAACCAGGTTATTGATATGGTCAGGCGAATTCTCCGTATGAATGCGCCACCCAAGCCGGATGATGCGGCGGATGCCCTTGCAATTGCGATTTGCCACGCCCGCAGCGCCACGTCTCTTCTTACAAAAAATGGAGGTATATCACCTTGTTCTACTACATAGCAGGAAAATTGGCCGGGATTGAGCCGAATATGGCCGTTATCGATGCCTGTGGCGTGGGTTACGCATTATACACCACGGCAAATACCCTTTCACGGCTGTCTATGGGCGAAAATGCCAAGCTATACGTTTATGAAAACATCCGGGAGGATGCCTTCGACCTTTACGGATTTTATGACCTTCGGGAAAAGCGCTGCTTTGAAATGCTTGTGGGCGTTTCCGGCGTGGGACCAAAGGCTGCAATATCCATTTTATCCTCCGCAACACCGGAGGCTCTCGCTATGGCTATCATCAGCGGCGACGAAAAAGCGCTGACAGCCGCTCCAGGTGTGGGCAAAAAGATAGCACAGCGAATTTTGCTTGAGCTCAAGGACAAAATGAGCAAGGAGACGGACGGACTTGTTGTGGGCGGCGGACAGGTAAGCAAGGGCGCTGTGGGCGGCTCAAAGCTTGGTGACGCTGTTTCCGCTCTTGCAGTTTTAGGATACAGCAACGCTGAAATCTCCGCACTTTTGAAGGATATTGACGTTGAAAATACTGCTCTTGAGGAAATCATCCGTCAGGCGCTGAAAAAAATGGTTAAATAGGAGGCGAGGGTGTGAGCATCAGTTTTTCCGGGGAAAATGAGGAGCATATAGTAACGACGACCTCCATTTTGCCCGAGGATTCCAACGAGGGTTCTTTGCGCCCACGGAGTCTTAACGAGTATATCGGCCAAAAAAAGGCAAAGGACAATCTGGACATTTTTATAAGAGCCGCGAAAATGCGCAACGAGCCCTTGGATCATGTTCTGCTCCACGGCCCACCGGGGCTTGGAAAAACCACCCTTGCAGGTATAATTGCCAACGAGATGGGGGTAAATATGCGCATAACCTCCGGCCCGACCATTGAAAAGGCGGGGGATTTGGCGGCACTTCTTACTAATTTGCAGGAGAACGACATCCTGTTTGTGGACGAGATTCACCGCCTTAACCGTGCGGTTGAGGAAATTCTTTATCCCGCCATGGAGGACTATGCCATAGACATCATTATCGGCAAGGGCCCTTCGGCAAACTCCATTCGTCTTGACCTGCCTAAATTTACCCTTATCGGTGCGACCACCAGAAGCGGACAGCTTACAGCCCCGCTGCGTGACCGTTTTGGCGTTGCCCTGAGGCTTGAATTATACACGCCGGACGAGCTTCAGCTAATTGTGCGCCGAAGTGCGGATATACTTGGGATTGAAATTGAAAACGACGGCGCAAGGGAAATTGCTATGCGCAGCAGAGGAACGCCTCGAATTGCAAACCGCATGCTTCGGCGTGTGCGTGACTTTGCCCAGGTTAAGGCTGGTGGAGTAATAACAAGGGACGTTGCGGACGAGGCGCTTTGCGCTCTTGAGGTTGATAAGCTGGGATTGGATTCCCTTGACCGGCGTATGCTTAAAAGCATAATCGAATATTACGGAGGTGGGCCTGTGGGTGTGGATACACTTGCCGCCACCATAAACGAGGAATCGGTTACCCTTGAGGATGTATATGAACCATATCTTCTTCAGCAGGGTTTTTTGACCAGAACTCCCAGGGGAAGATGCGTCACAAAAAAGGCGTACGACCATTTGGGAATTGAATATCTCGGACAGCAGCAGATCGAAATCTGACACGGAGGTTACTAAATTGGGAAAGTATTTCGGAACAGACGGAATTAGAGGTATAGTAAATAAGGGACTAAATGCGGAGCTGGCCTTTAGAGTAGGTCAGGCGGCTGCCATGGCCCTTGCCGGTGATAAGGGCAAAAATAAGCCGCTTTTCACCATAGGCAAGGACACCAGAGTCTCCGGCGACATGCTGGAGGCGGCGATAACCGCTGGCCTTTGCACCGCCGGCGCAGACGTTATGCAGCTTGGTGTTGTGCCTACGCCTGCAGTGGCATTTATAACAAAGGATTGCCAGGCAGATGCAGGCATCGTAATTTCTGCGTCCCACAATCCCTTTGAGCACAACGGAATAAAAATATTCAACGGACAGGGCTTCAAGCTTCGTGATGAGCTTGAGGAAAAGATTGAGCAGCTTATCGACAGTAACGAGCCGCTGGATGCAAAGCTTGACGGGGAAATCGGCAGAGTTATAAACCGTGGAAGAGAGTATGTTGACCGCTATGTGGAGCATGTTGTGTCCGTATCAAAGGGCGGAATCGGACGTTTAAAGGTCATGATAGACTGCTCAAACGGTGCCGCCGCACGAACTGTCAACGACATTTTTGGACGCTTCCCCCTGGATTTGGAGCTTATAAAGGATCACCCTGACGGCGTTAACATCAACGCCGGCTGCGGCAGTACCCACATTGAGGGTTTGGGCAGAATGGTAGTTGCAGGCGGGTTTGATTTGGGCCTTGCGTTTGACGGAGACGCTGACCGCTGCCTTGCAGTGGATGAAAACGGAAATCTTGTGGACGGCGATAAAATAATGGCCATCTGCGGAAAAGACATGCACGCCGAGGGCAGGCTGAAGAACAATGCAATAGTCGCCACGGTTATGTCCAATCTCGGTTTCCACGAATATTGCCGAAATAACGAGCTGGAGCTTCATTGCGCTCAGGTAGGGGACAGGAATGTCCTTGAAATGATGCAGGAAAAAGACTTCAACCTTGGCGGCGAGCAGTCCGGGCACATTATTTTCCTTGACGACGAAACCACCGGTGACGGGCAGCTTGCCGCTGTGCATTTTCTTGAGGTAATAAGCCGCAGCGGGAAAAAGGTTTCTGAGCTTGCTGAGGAGATTCCGACATACCCGCAGGTGCTTATAAATGTTCCCATTGAAGGTGGAAACACTGCAAAAAAACAGATAATGGACAGCGTGGAATTGAAAGAAAAGGTTTCCGCTGCCGAAAAGCTCTTGGGAGACACAGGCAGAGTGCTGGTGCGCCCCTCCGGAACCGAGGCTCTTATCCGTGTTATGGTGGAGGCCGCCGCAGACGAGCTTGCCCAAAACACCGCAAATGAGCTTGCAAATTATATACAAAACATGTAAACAGTTTAATAACTTAAATAATCGCTTCACATTTTCTTGACTTTTTGTCAAAAATACACTATAATCTATTTCGTTAAGGAATAATTTTGGATATGGATATATGGATCGTCTAACACAAATTGATGACAATCAACTACTGCGTATGGTGAGTGCGGGGGATAGAGCGGCTGAACAGCAGCTTGCACTTCGGTATTCTCGCCTTGTCAAAATTTGTTCACGCCCCTTTTTCCTCGTTGGAGGAGACGGGGAGGACCTCATCCAAGAAGGTATGCTTGGATTGCTCTCCGCCATTCGAGAATTCGATCCGTCCATGAACACCTCTTTTAAGACCTATGCGGAGGTATGCGTTAAACGGCGTATCTACTCGGCAATTAAAATGGCTTCGCGCAAAAAGCACGAGCCGCTTAACGAAATGATCTCCTTTGAAGATGTCCTCTCCGATGAAAGCCGACCGAACAGCATTTCGGTTGGAGATGCTTTCCGTCGTGTTCCCGAGGAACAGGTGCTTGAGCAAGAGAGCGCTGAAGAAATCATTCAAGTCTATTCACGGTGTTTATCACGTTTTGAAAAAGAAATACTGGAGTATTATCTCCACGGACTTTCCTATGAGGAAATCGCAGTATGCTGCGGACGCTCGGAAAAGTCTGTTGATAACGCCGTCCAGCGAATCAGGCGCAAGTTAGCGCGAAACCCTTACCTCGGCGACATCAGCGAAGGCTGACGCAAATATATCAAAGCCCACAGGGCGAGTTATTCAAAGAGAGGATCAGAAATGTTCGAAGACAAGACCTTGGTATGCAAAGAATGCGGCAATGAGTTTGTATTCACCGCCGGCGAGCAGGAATTTTACGCAGAGAGAGGCTTCCAGAATGAGCCCCAGCGTTGCAAAACCTGCCGTGACGCACGCAAGAATGCGGCTCGTGGCCCTCGCGAGTACTTTACTGCTACCTGCGCTGCTTGCGGCAAGGAAGCAAAAGTTCCCTTTGAGCCCAAGTCTGACAGACCTGTCTATTGCAGCGATTGCTTCGCTAAAATGAGAGAGGAACAGGCATAAGCGAAAGGCCGTGACCGGCATGGATCCTTTTAAGGGGTCATCTGTGAGCTTTTAAAATTGTCTTTTGTGTTGGCAAATGTTAAATTACTTTTACCCGCAAAAGCTGGGTGAAAGCGCTTACATGTTCCGGAACGCTCGTGACAAAAAAGGACTTCTTTGTGAAGTCCTTTTTTTATATCAAAAAGCAGTTGAAAAGAGGCTTTCCTTTTCCAGGGCGGCAGAAGTATGAGACAACAGGGAGGAAGTGGATGAAAATAATAGATGAACTTAAAAAAATAAAGCTCATGAAAGTGCTTGCTCTAACCGTGGCGGGCATTGTCAATGCAATCGGAGTCACAATTTTTCTTTCCCCGGTGAAACTGTATGACAGCGGCATTTCGGGCACCGCCATGCTCCTTTCTCAAATTTCCCCCGAATGGATGAGCCTTTCGGTGTTCCTTTTGATTTTGAACGTCCCGCTTTTCCTGTTCGGGTTAAAAAAGCAAGGGCTTGCCTTCACAATTTATGCTATCTATACCGTTTTAATATATTCACTGGTGGCGTGGCTCATTACCGATATACTGCCTGTGGATGTCAGCATTGCCTCACCCCTTGCGGGGACGGATCTTCTTCTTTGTGCCATTTTCGGCGGTATGATATCGGGCCTTGGCAGCGGCCTTGCCATTCGTTTTGGCGGCGCAATGGACGGTGTCGAGGTAATGGCGGTAATTTTTGCAAAGCGTGCAGGAATAACAGTGGGCGTGTTTGTGATGATTTATAACGTCATACTATACGTGGCCTGCGGCATAGTTCTTCATAGCTGGATTTTGCCGCTGTATTCCATTGTCACATATATGGCGGCGCTGAAAACCGTTGATTACGTTGTGGAAGGCATTGACAGATCCAAGGCTGTTTGGATAATTACAGAAAAACACGAGAAAATTTGCGAGGCGCTGTCCGAAAACTTTAAACAGGGCATAACCATAATGGAAGCAAGGGGATATTACTCGGATTCGGACAAAAAAATGGTGTATATAGTTCTTAACAGATTTCAAATAACCCGTATGATGGATTTGGTTCAGGAGTTGGACGCCAACGCTTATATTTCAATCAGCGAGGTGGCGGACGTTTTTAAATTCAATCAGGAAGGAAAAGAATAAAACGTCCCAAGCAGGTAGTATCCGGTAAAAAAGAGCCTGCGCCTCTCAGCAAAGGGTGTTTTAAGAGCATCACCGCTTTATTAGCAGTGATGCTCTTTTTGTGCTATTTTAATTTTGCAAAAAAGCGTTTGGACGAACGCCGTTACACAGCCGCCAAATCCTTCTTCTTAAAGGCTTGAAAAGCAATAATGGTGAAAATAGCGAACAGTAAAGCGACAGCCACGGCGAAGAAAATATTCAGATCGCCAGCCTCAAGCTCTGCCGCCCGAAAATATTTAAGGGGTGTGGCGAAGCGAAGCACCTCAAACTTTGTGTCCATGTCGAAAAGCACCGACAGGGCATAGGCCAAAAGAAGGATACCGTTGGAAATTTGCACGGCCCTTTCGCTGCGGGAGGACAGGGCAGAAATTGCCATAGACAGAGAAAAGAAAAGAAGGCATACCAAAAAAGTGGCGATTGGGTATAAAAACATGGTGCCGGCGATTGTGTTTTCAATTCCGTACAGGCCGGGGGAGAGGTATGAAAAAACGGTGTTCAAAAAAGTTATAAGAACAAGATAACAAAGGCCGGCGCACATTTTTGTGCTAAGAATCCGCAGCCGCCCGCAGGGCTTTGTGAAAAGAAACTCGTAGGTTTTATCCATGTTTTCCCGAAGCACACAGCTCGTGCCCAAGTGAACAGCATAGCAGCAAAGCACTAAAAGAGCATAAAATTGCAGTATAAAGAAGAAGCCTGCAAGGGTTTCAACGTTTGCCTCCGCCATGCCGAACATGGCAAGAACAGGCTTTGGTATGCCTGCCATTAGAGCTGAGATGGAACCGTTTTCACTTCCCTGAACGCCGGAAAATTTCATCATGCCTACCAAAAGTAAAAATGCAATTCCGCAGGTCCAAAAGAAAAAGGCTTTAAATCCCTGTTTCAGCTCCATTTTAAAAATATTCATTCCTGCTCACCTCACAAAACGGGCACATCTGCCCGGGTGTATTTAAAAAAGGAAGCGGCGGTAAGCCCGAGAATTAAAACCACGGCTGTTATCACGCAGGGCAGGTCGTAGCCTCCGGTAGAAGTCACCGCATTGGGGCTGAAATAATACAGCGGAGAAATAAATTTTAAAATGCCTTTTTCCGTGAGGGAGTACACCATGGACAAAAGAAATGCAAAGAGTCCGATTCCGGAGCTTACGCCTGAGGCTGAGCGGATTTTCCCCATAAAAACTGCGGCAAAAAGCCCAAAGGCAAAAAACACAAGCTGGGTGAAAAACAGGCACAGCATGCTTAAAAGCATCACGTTTGAAAGTCCGCCGCTGTTGTAGTGAAGATAATTTGCAGTAAAAAGGGCGAGATAGGGTACGTTGAAAAGTACAATAAGCAATATGCAGCAAAAGAGCTTTTGCCAAAAAATCCGGGCGCGGCTTTGGGGCTTTGTAAGAATAAAGTCCAGGCACTTGCACTGCTTTTCCCTGGCAAAAACGGAAATCGCAGTTCCGGCAGCCATGATAGCACCCAAAATTCCTTCATAAAGGTAAACCATGCCGGAGAAGCTTTCGTAGCTGAATAAATCGTCAAGATTAAAGCCAAAGGCGGCGGCCATACCCTGAGGAAAAGCGGAAAGCATGTCAGCAACAGCGGCCTTGCTTTCAAGAAAGATGGGGTAAAAGCCATTTATAAGCATCCACAAAAGTCCAACCACAACTGCCGCCCAAATCAGCGTGTAGCTAAGCTGACGCTTGAACTCGAAACGAAAAACTGTCATAAAGCGCCCCCCTATGCGTAGTAGTGAAGGAAAATTTCCTCAAGGGTCGGTTCGCTTATATCAATATTTTCGGGGGCTTTTTCAGCAAGTACACCCAACAGCCGGGCTATGCTGCCCTTGTACATAAAGCTGATTTCGCTGCCGTGAGTTTCAAAGCTTACAGCACCCGGAAGCTCCTCGGCACTTATTGAGCCGCCTTGCAGTGTAAGGGTGACCTTCTTGCAGGCGTCACTTTTAAGACGGGACATGTCCTGAATCGTAACGATTCGGCCTTCTTTGATAATTGCAACGCGGTGGCACAGGCGCTGTACCTCGCTCAAAATGTGCGAGGAAAAAAGGACGGTTGCGCCCCTGCTGTTTTCCTCACGGATAAGCTCAAAAAATGTCCGCTGCATCAGCGGATCAAGGCCGCTGGTGGGCTCGTCAAGTATGATGAGACGGGGACTGTGCAAAAGCCCCTGGACAATGCCCACCTTTTTCTTGTTGCCCAGACTCATGTCCTCAATTTTTTTGTTAAGGTCAAGCTCCAGTGCGCCCGAAAGCTCACGGATGCGGGTAGAGCAGTCCTTTTTGTAAAACGAGGCGGAGTAATTAAGAAGGTCAATTGCCTTCATTTTGTCGTAGTAAAACACCTCACTGGGGAGATAGCCTACCTGCTCCAAAATCTTTTTATTGTCCCTTTCGCAGTCAAGACCAAAGATTTTAGCTTCTCCGGAGGTTTTATGTATAAGGGATAAAAGTGTGCGGATTGTGGTGGATTTTCCGGCTCCGTTGGGGCCGATGAAGCCGAAAATTTCACCCTCTTTAATTTCAAAGGTGACATCCTCGATGCCCCTTGCCTTGCCATAGAACTTTGTAAGCTTGCTTGTTTCAACTGCATTCATGAGCTTTTTTCGCCTTTCATAGCAATTTAGCCGTAGGTCACGGGAAAATTATATCATCTGCTCCATCATAAAAAAAGACATTTTTTAGTAAGTGTGGGCGAACAGGCAGATTAGCTGTACAGGACAATGTTTCTTTGAATAATAAAAGCAGGGAAAACCTTTTTAACGGTTTTCCCTGCTTCTTGGCACCCCCGGCGCGACTCGAACGCACTACATTCCGCTTAGGAGGCGGACCCTCTATCCTGGTGAGGTACGGGGGCAAATAAGGTATTAAGCTGTGGGTTAGCGATAAAGCAAAGGTTCAAGGGTCCGCCTCCGCGAGCGAAGTGAGCCGCCGCAAGTGCGGCGTAATCAAATGGGCGGGCGGGGCCCCCGCAAAGCCTGCTTTGTGGGGTGCAATAACCCTCTATCCTGGTGAGGTACGGGGGCAAATAAGGTATTAAGCCTTTGAATGGATACATTGACACCCTTACGGGCGCTTTTGCATTTTAACTTAAATAACGCCCTGTGTCAAGGAATAATACACTTCTCTACAAAGGACGTTCATTGGCACGCCGTAGGTAGAAAATCTTACGGGTTGACTGATATCAAAATTGTCTATGGCTTTAATTAGCCCAATACAGCCAACCTGAAATAAATCATCCACGTTTTCCCCTCGAGAGGCGAACTTTTGTATGACCGACAGTACAAGCCGCAGATTGCCCGAAATTAATTTCTCTCTTGCCTGCATATCACCTTCTTTCGTTCTTTTCAAGAGATCCATTGTTTCTTCGTTTTTCAACACCTTCAGTTTTGAGGTGTTGACGCCGCATATCTCAACCTTGTTCAGCAAATTCATTACCTCCCCGGTTTTGGATAAACCATAGTATTTCCCGGCACCTGAGATTTCATTCCTTTTCTTTTAGGCGAATAGTAAACCAAAATGGAAAATTAGGTTGACAATACAGCATCCTTGTCGTAAAATATTTCCAAAGGAGAGGGAACAATATGTCTTTAAAAACGGAAATTCTAATGATTTTGGAACAGAATCGAAAAGAGTATATATCGGGGGAGTCCTTCGCCCAAAAGCTTGACGTATCAAGGGCGGCTATATGGAAGGCAATCAGCAGCCTGCGGCAAGAGGGGCATATAATTGGTGCTGTGAAGAACAAGGGCTACATGCTTTCCGGTAGCAGCGACGTGCTTTCGGCAGAGGCCATCGAAACAGCTCTTAAGGGGGAGATTGAACCAGAAAAAATTTTTGTTTTCAAAACAATTGGCTCAACAAATACCGAAGCACGGCTTTTGGCTGACGGCGGAGCACAACATGGAACACTGGTTATATCTGAGCAGCAGACAGAAGGAAGGGGAAGAAGGGGCAAAAGCTTTTTTTCTCCCTCGGGAACCGGCATTTACATGAGCATTATTCTAAGACCGGACAAAAGCGTGTCGGAGCTGCAAATGATAACGGTAGCAACAGCAGTTACAGTGTGCAAAGCGCTTGAGCAGCTTTATGGCTGCCAGCCGAAAATTAAATGGGTAAATGACATTTTTCTGAACGAAAGAAAGATTTGCGGTATCCTGACGGAAGCTGTGATGGATATGGAAAGCGGAGGACTTGACTGTATAGTGGTGGGTATAGGAATAAACTGCACCACAAATGAGGTTGATTTCCCTAAGGAGCTTCAAGGTGTTGCCGGCTCAATCGGGGAAAAGGGGATGTCCCGCTCTGCTTTGGCGGCAGAAATATATAAGGAAATTTTACGACGCTTTAACGAACTCGATAACCCCGATTTGATAAAAGAATACCGCAGCCGCAGCATGATGCAGGGTAAAATGGTAAGCTTTCTCATGGATGGCGAAGAAAAAAGGGCAAAGGCAATTGACATAAATGATGTTGGAAACCTAATTGTAAGGTTTCAAGACGGCAGCCAAAAAGTCCTTTGCGGAGGAGAGATATCGGTTATAGCCGAATAAATAGGATGAATGAAATGAAAGAAAAAACGAAGGAAAAATTTCTTGACACAAAAAGCATGATTTTGTGTGCCCTTTTTGCAGCACTGATAGCTGCCGGCGCTTTTATAAAAATTCCCGTGCCCATGGTTCCTTTTACGCTGCAGTTTCTCTTTACAAATATGGCCGGCTTACTTCTGGGTAGAAAGCATGGCTTAATAGCCGTTCTAGTTTACATAATAGTTGGGATTGCGGGTGTTCCGGTATTTACACAGGGTGGGGGTCCTGCCTATGTTCTTCAGCCCACCTTTGGTTATATAATCGGCATGGCAATTGGAACATGGCTTTGCGGATATCTTGTTGAGCGCTGGGGAGATGGCTTCAAAAGCTGCCTTTTAGCAGGATTTATCAACCTTGTAGTAGTTTACATAATTGGTATGACATATCTATATTTCATAAAGGACCTTTATCTGGGCACACCCATAAGCTTTAAAAATCTTATTATTTACTGCTGCCTCGTGTTCATTCCGGGAGACGGGCTTTCCTGTGTGATAGGAGCGTTTTTGACGAAGCGGCTTCGTCCTGTAATAAGGGGAAAGAATAAAGCGAGTTAAAAACATACATCGGCGGCTTATCATAATGCAAAGGCTTATTTCATATCATCAGCTTATAGCTTGACTTTTTTCCATATTGTTATAAAATAAAACAATAGATTGGCGTTATGCGGCATTTTACACACAGCATGTAGTAGAGTGTTTGCGCAGCGATAAGAGATTATTGCTTGATTAGCCTGTCTTTATGGAAAGGAGCGGTTCGATGTCTCTGTTCAAAAGCTGGCGGCGCAAAAGAAAAAAAGAGGATACGACCGGTTCTTTAAAGGAGTTGAGCCATTTGCAAGAAGCTGAGAGAGTGTTGTATTTTTTCAGAGAGATATCCTGTATCCCAAGGGCGAGTTATGACGAAAAGCGCATTAGTAACTACCTTGTGGCCTTTGCTCGGGCAAGGGATTTGGAGGTCTATCAGGATAAACACTATAATGTTGTAATAAAAAAGCCTGCAACCATTGCCAATTGTACCTGCCCGCCGGTAATTATTCAGGGGCATATGGACATGGTGTATGTTCAGTCCACGAGCTGCAGGCGCAACTATGAAGAGGGAATAGCCGTTATGGAAAAGGACGGCTGGCTTTGTGCCGACGGGACCACCCTGGGTGCTGACAACGGAATCGCCGTTGCCTATGGCCTTGCGCTTTTAGACAGCACGGGAATTCCCCATCCAGATCTTGAGCTTGTTTTCACAGTTCAGGAGGAGGTTGGCATGTTCGGCGCAGAGAAGCTGGATTGTGCCAAGCTTAAGGGACGCTATTTCATAAATCTGGACACAGAGAATGAGGGCGTTTTCTTCACAAGCTGCGCCGGTGCAGTGCGGACAGAGCTGGATATCCCCGTTAAAAGAAAGAAAATAAAAACCAAGGGCATGAAAAAGCTTACCCTTACCCTTGGGGGACTTTCCGGCGGCCATTCAGGTATGGAGATTCATCAGCTTCGGGGCAATGCCATCGTTCTTATTACACGCCTTTTAAAGGAAGCCGACGCCAAAGGTGTTTACCTTTGCTCCATGGAATGCGACGGAAAGATGAACGCAATCGCAAGTTCTACAAAGGCCGTTTTATACGTTGAGAAGAAAAAGCTTAATAAGCTTATTTACACACTGGAAAGTACGGTTGAGGACTTCAAGCGGGAGCTTGGGGAAAACGACAACGTGGAGCTTACGGTAAAGACCAAAAAGTGCAAGAAAAAGTCCGTTCTATGCTACACTAAGAAGAGCCGCAAAAGAGTGCTTAATGCAATTTCCCTGCTGCCGAACGGCGTTCTGAATATGACCGGAAATGAAGACTGCCTTGTGGAGACCAGCGCCAACATCGGCGTTATGACCCAGAAGGAGGATAAGCTTGTTATCTGCTCTGCAATAAGAAGCTCCGTAGGTACAAGAAAAAGGGACGTGGCGGAAAGATATAAAACCGTAGCAAAGCTTTGCGGCGGCAAGTGCAAGCTATCCGGGGACTATCCCCAGTGGGAATACAGAGAGAATTCCCCCCTTCGTCAGCTTGCCATGGATACCTATCGGGAAACCTTCGGAAGAGAGCCCAGATCCATGGGAATACACGCAGGGCTTGAATGCGGATACTTCGACAAAAAGCTTGCGGACGTGGACATCGTGTCCTTCGGTCCCGACCAGGAAGGGGTGCACACCCCCAATGAAAAGGCTAACATCCAGTCTGTTGAGCGGGTGTGGCAGCTATTGCAGCGTATGCTGGAAAAGCTGGGCACCAATCAGCAGCAGGAGGAGCTTTAAGCCCGCGGTGAGGTGAACTATGCGTAGTGCAGGATACAGCACGAAGCTGTATAACATGATACTGGACTTTCTTTCCAGAAGCAGTGAACGGGCCGTAACCGCCGGTGACGTTTATGATTATGTGCGCTCCAAAAGCGAAACCGTCAACAAGACAACGGTTTACCGCAATCTTGACAGGCTGGTCAGCGAGGGGAAGCTCTTAAAATATGTTACGGATGACGGGAAAATGGCAAGCTACGTTTTTCACGAGCCCGAACATAACTGCATGGGGCATCTTCATCTGCGCTGTTCCTGCTGCGGTAAGGTAATCCATTTGGACTGCGGACTTACAGATGAGCTGGTGGAGCATATTTCCTGCGAGCATGGGTTTGACATCCGCTGCGGAGATTCCATACTTTACGGCACCTGCCGTGAGTGCCGCAAAATGGAAAAAAACCTGTAGTCCAAGCTCAATTTATAAAGAAAAGGCTTCAGCCGTACACTTTTTTGTGTGCGGCTGATTTTTCTTGACAATAATTAAATGCAGGAATATAATCCAATTTGCAATTGGATTGCAAATTAAACAGATGGATGAGTAAAATGAAGAAATTTATAAAAATATTTGCGGCTGTTGCCGTACTATCCGGCTTGATGCTTCTTTCCGGATGTGGACAAAAAGATGCAGGCAGCGCAGCGCAAAAAGGCGAAAAGCCAGTGATAGCAGTTAGCATAGTTCCTGAGGAGACCTTTGTAGAAGCCGTTGCCGGGGAGCTTTGCGAAGTTGTGGTTATGGTTCCGCCGGGGAGCAACCCCACAAACTACGAGCCAACGCCCCTTGAAATGATGAGCTTTTCAAGCGCCGACATTTATTTTTCCATTGGCGTCCCCACGGAGACAATAAACCTTCTTCCGAGCATGTCCAAGGAAACAAAGCTTATTTCCCTGGACGAAGCCTGCGCAAAAGTTTATCCGGAGCTTAGCATAGGTGAGGGCAGAGATCCCCACATTTGGCTTTCGCCAAAGCGGGTCATGGTAATGATAGATACCATAGTGTCAGGGCTTTCTGAGCTGGACCCCGATAATGCGGACACCTATAAAAGCAACGGCGACAGCTTTAAAACTAAGCTACAGGAGGCTGACGCTGAAGTAAAAGCGGCTCTTGAAGGGGGTGCGAATCGAAAGTTTGTAGTGTTCCATCCCGCCTTCGGCTACCTTGCAGACGACTACGGTCTTACCATGTTTGCATTGGAGGAGGAAGGCAAGGAGGCCACGGCTGACCATCTTGCCAAGATGATAGACTTGGCAAAGGCAGAGAATATCAAGGTCATTTTTTATCAGGCAGAAATAGACAGCCGGCAAAGTGAAGCCTATGCCGAGGAAATTGGAGGGAAAACTGCCATGCTTTCCCCACTTTCAGGCGACTATATTGAAAACCTTAAGCTAATGGCGGCAACTATGGCGGAGGCGATGAAATGATTACATCCGGGGAGAATCCCAGCGCAATAAGTATTGAGAACCTTTCTGTATATTACAGGCACACACCGGCCCTTGCCGGAGTGTGCCTTGATGTGCGGGATGGGGAGTTTCTTGGCATTATCGGCCCCAATGGAGGGGGAAAAACCACTCTTTTAAAGGCCATACTCGGCCTTGTAGATATAAATAGCGGCAGTATCAGCATCTACGGGGACAAAAGCCGGGGTGCAAGGCAGCAAATCGGCTATGTTCCCCAGTTTTCCACTGTGGACAGGGGATTTCCCATCTCTGTGAGGGAGGTGGTTATGACCGCATTTTTAAAGGGCGGTCTGCACCCCTTCCGTCGTTTTACCGAGGCCCAGCGCAGTCTTGCACAAAAGGAACTGGAGCGGGTGGGCATCGGCGAGCTTGCCGACAGGCAGATTTCCCAATTGTCGGGCGGAGAATTTCAGCGGATGCTCATTGCCCGTGCGCTGGCGGTGGAACCGAAAATCCTTCTTTTGGACGAGCCTACAGCAAGTGTTGACCCCGGCTCACGGGAAAAAATATACGAGCTTTTAACGGAGCTTAACAGTGACGTTACCATCATGCTCGTAACCCACGACCTTATGGCAATCGCATCTCAGGTTTCGGGACTTGCCTGCCTTAACGGAACACTGGTGTACCACGGCGAGCCGAAGCTGTCCCAGGAGATTGTGAACGAAATGTACGGCTGTCCCGTGGATCTTATTGCCCATGGAGTGCCGCACCGTGTGCTGGGGGATCATGACCATGGGGAGGGAAAGTAATGCTTGAAGCAATTTTACAATATCAGTTCATGCAAAACGCCCTTTGGGCCTGCATTTTAGCAAGCGTTGTCTGCGGGCTTATCGGGGTAATCATAGTGGAAAAAAAGCTCATTATGATGAGCGGTGGCATTGCCCACACGGCCTATGGAGGTGTGGGTCTTGGCTATCTGTGCGGGTTTGAGCCTATGATTGGCGCAGTTATGTTTTCTGTATTCGCCGCATTGGGTATCGGCACAATAAAACGTCGTGGCGGTGTACATACCGATGTTATCATAGCGCTTTTATGGTCCCTTGGCATGGCCTTGGGTACGGCCTTCATCGGCTTTATGGACAGCTATCCGCCGGATATGTCCAGCTACCTTTTCGGAAACATCCTTACGGTTACCAAAAGTGATCTTCTCATGATGATTGTTTTAACTGCTCTTGTGTGTCTGGCGGTTATTGTACTTTTTAACGACTGGAAGGCGTACCTTTTTGACGACTGCTTTTCCAGCATCATCGGGATGAAAACCGTTTTTCTTGAATACCTTCTTCTCGTTCTTGTTGCACTTACCGTGGTGGTGCTCATAAGGGTTGCCGGAATAATTTTAGTAATTGCCCTTTTAACCGCACCTGCGGCTACAGCGTCCCTTCTTTCAAACAAGCTTGGCACAAGAATGCTCATTTCTATAGCGCTTGGGCTTTTCTACTGCATATCGGGACTTTTTATATCATATACAATAGGTATCGCAAGCGGTGCCACCATAATCGTGTTCTCAGTGCTGATTTACTGCGTAGTCCTTCTTTTCACAAGGCTAGCGGAAAGAAGAATATCAGTAAAAAATTGAATAACTGCAATTTATACTGTTCTTATTGACAAATATGTGATACAATAACAAATTGTGAGATTATGTACTTATTCTTCAAATGTTGTTGTATCGCATTTTTTGTTGGGTATGCTCACAGTACCGCATCGGAAAGGAATGATCATAGCTATGGGCTATGTTGTCATGGACATGGAATGGAATCAGGCCATGTCTGCACAATCGGCAGTATTTAATAAGCTTCCCATTCATCTTAGGGGTGAAATTATTCAAATCGGCGCAATCAAGCTAAAGGACGACTATACTCCCGGGGAGGAGTTTCAGATTGACGTTAAGCCGGTCTACTTCAAAAAAATGCATTACAAGGTAGAAAAGCTTACGGGCTTTGACAAGGATCGTTTGGAGCAGGGCGTCGGTTTTCCCGAGGCGCTGGCAGCCTTTCGGGAGTTTTGCGGAGACGGCTGCACCTTCCTTACCTGGGGCTGCGACGATAAGGGCATTATGGAGCAAAACATCATAATCCACGACCTTGACTGGGATTGGATTGACCAGTGGGTAAACCTGCAGGTCATCTATAATATCCAAACCAAGGCGGGTAGGAATCAGACGGGGCTTTCCACCGCCATGGAGCATTTTGGCATTGAGCAGACCCGTGTTGCTCACGATGCCCTGGGCGACGCCTACAACACGGCGCTGGTGTGCTCAAAGCTTGATTTTCAGGCGGGTATTGCCCAGTATGATTCTGCGGCAGACACCCTGCCCATCCATGGCTGCAGCGACGGCGGAGAGGATGGCGGCGGTGCACAGGCTGTTGAGCACAGGGCGTTTAAGGGCTATGAAAATCGCAATGACGCATTTGAAGATGCGGTGATTGCAAAGCCGGTTTGTCCCGAGTGCAAGGAAGCGCTGAAATGTTCACGCTGGGTCAATCAAGGAGACAGACGGTATATGTCGCTGTGCTCCTGCAAGAAGCATGGAAGCTTTTTGATTCGCATGAAGCTTCGCCAGGCTGAGGATGACACCTGGACAATAAATCGTATAATTTATAAGGCTGACGAGCAGATGGAGGATTTCTATCGGCAAAAGGCACATCCGCCTAAACGCCGCAGGGGGAAATCCAAGAAAAAGCTTGTTGCGCAGATTGCCGCAAAGTAAACGGGGGAGAGCACTATGAATTTTCTTATTGCTGTTATTCTCGGGCTGGTACAGGGGGTTACGGAATTCCTTCCCATTTCCAGCTCGGGACATTTGGCTGTTTTGCAGAATGTTTTTAATGTACAGGACATTGGTGCCGACCACACGCTGTTCAGCGTGCTACTGCATTTGGCAACCCTTGTTTCCGTATGTATAGTTTATTGGGACGACATAAAGGGCATGGTACTTGAAGGCATCGGCTTCATTCGAGACATTGGACATCCAAAGCCTGATGAGGGTGGAGTTAAGCCCCAGCGCAGACTTCTTTTCATGATAATCATCGGCATTTTGCCGCTGGTTATTGTACTTCCCTTTAAAAGCTCCATTGAATCCCTTTCCTCAAGCACCATGTTTATCGGCATAGCCTTCCTTATTACAGGATTCATGCTTCTTTTGTCTGATAAGATGCAAAACGGCAGGAAAAACGAAAAGGACATGAGTGTTAAGGATGCCCTTGTGGTCGGCGTTTGCCAGGCTGTTGCGGTGCTTCCCGGTATTTCCCGCTCCGGCGCCACCATTACCTCCGGTATGGCCGTTGGATTCAACAGAACTTTTGCAGTTAAATTTTCCTTTTTAATGTCCCTTCCCGCCATTATTGGGGCAAACCTTCTTGAGCTTATTGACGTCATAGGGAATGGAGTTGACTGGGCGATGGTGCCCATGTATCTTGCCGGCATGGTAGTTGCCGGTGTTACAGGCTATTTTGCAATAAGGCTGGTTAAAATGCTTTCCCAGAAGGGTAAATTTGGGAAATTCTGCTACTACTGCTTTGCTGCAGGTATTGTAACAATAGTTCTTACTATTATTTATTGATTCGGAGTGAGCCCAATGGCACAAACCACAAAAAAGCCGGCTGCGTCCAAAGCGGCCGCACAGAAAAAGCCGCCGGCTAAAAAAACTGCGGTTCAGCCGCCGGTGCAGAAAAGTCAGACAGGACGGTTAATTGCGTCGGTGGTCTGCCTTTTCCTGAGTATATTTTCCTTTATAGGCTACTTTGATATTGATGCATGGTTTATCGTTTATTTCTGCGGTTTTATCAAAGGTATAATTGGCTGGGGCTACTATCTTTTCCCCCCGGCGCTTTTGGCGGCGGCCTGTATGCTGGCCTTCGGCAAGGAGCGCTGCCGCACCTTTAAAGTTATTTCGGCGCTTGTTGTTCCCATCTTTTTGGGAGCACTGTTTCACCTTTTCTCCAAAAGCGCTGACCTTGAGTTTACAAAAACTCTTGTTAGCAGCCTTTATTCCAGCGGAAAGCTTATGGCCAGTGGCGGCGTGATTGCCGGAGTTTTGGCAATAGCGCTTAAATCTGCTGTCAGCATTTACGGAGCGTTTTTAGTATTTCTTCTTTGCTTTTTGTTCTTCGCCCTTAACGGCGTTGGCCTAACCATTCCTAAGCTTTTAGGATACATAAAGGAAAGCCGCAAGCAGAAAAAGCAGCAGCTTCAGTTTGAAAAAGCTACGGTGCAGGAGACGTATGTGGGCAAAAATAAGCGTGCGGCAGAGCCTGCAAATGAGCCGATACAAAAGGGCACAGCCCGCAAGCGGGGACGTGCTATAGACATTCCCGTGGATGAAATAAACGCTCCGGACGAAAACTATACCGAGGAGCGTGTGGGCTTTTTCAATGCAAAGCCCCGGGTGAAAACTCCTGACCAGATACTTGCCAAGGACTCACCTGCAAAAACAGAGACAGAATTCCGTCCTGCTCCACTGCCTACGGACAAGGTAAAGCCCCTTACGGTTGAGGAAGCGGCGGCAGTTGCCGGCGTGCCCGCTGCGGTGGTAGCACAGGTGACCAGTGAGACACTTAAGCCCGCCGAAGCTTCACCCACAAAGAAGATAAGCCACGAAGAGGTGGAGGCAGAAACAGCCGAAATTGCCAAAACCATTGAAAAAACCCAAACTGCAGAGGCAGGAGAATACGAATATCCGCCCATTACTCTCCTTCGTACCCAAGGCGGCGGCAGTACCCCCGACGGACGTGAGGAAATCGCTCTTAACCGGGACAGGCTTGAAAGCACCATACGCAGTTTTGGCGTGTCCGCCACCATAACCGGTGTCACAAGAGGCCCAACGGTCACCCGCTACGATATAGAGCTTGATCAGGGCGTTAAGCTTGCAAAGCTTACAAACCTTGCAGGGGATTTGGCCTTGGCTCTGGGCGTCACCAGCGTTCGCATTGCCCCCATACCGGATAAAATATCCACCGTGGGCATTGAAGTGCCCAATAAGATAGTCAGCATGGTTTACCTGCGTGACATTATTGATTCCCCAAGCTTCAGGGGTGCAAAGTCCAAGCTGAGCTTTGCAATCGGTAAGGACATCGGCGGCAATGCAATTGTGGGAAACATTGCAAAGCTGCCCCACATGCTTATTGCCGGTACCACCGGCTCGGGTAAGTCTGTGTGCATGAACTCCCTTATTCTCAGCCTTCTTTTCAAGGCAACGCCAGAAGAAGTGCGCCTTATCATGATTGACCCAAAGATGGTTGAGTTGGGCATCTATAACGGTATACCCCACCTGTATGTGCCGGTGGTAACGGACCCCAAAAAGGCTGCAGGTGCCCTTCAGTGGTCGGTGGTTGAAATGCTTAAAAGATACCGTCTTTTCTCCGAGGTGGGCGTGCGTGACCTTGCAGGCTATAACGAGCATCAAAAGGCTATGGGCGAGCAGGTTTTGCCACGTGTGGTCATCGTTATCGACGAACTTGCCGACCTTATGCTCGTGGCCTCTAAGGAGGTTGAAGAAAGCATTTGCCGTGTGGCTCAAATGGGACGAGCCGCCGGAATGCACCTTGTTATCGCAACACAGCGTCCCTCGGCGGACGTTATCACAGGCCTTATGAAGGCCAATATCCCAAGCCGAATTGCTTTTGCGGTGTCCTCCGCCATGGAAAGCCGCATAATAATGGACAACACCGGCGCAGAAAAGCTGGTGGGTCAGGGCGATATGCTTTATGCACCTCTTGGTGCGGGGAAACCCGTTCGTATTCAAGGTGCCTTTGTGTCCGATGAGGAGCGCGAAAAGGTAATTGACTTCGTTAAGGACGGCGCTCAGGTTGAGTACAGCGAGGATATCCTTGCTCAAATCGAAAAGGCGGCGGAGGAAAAGGGTTCGGGAAGCTCCTCCGGTTCGGACAATGGGGGAAATGGCCAGCAGGGCGACTCCTCCAATCCATTTGCGGGCTATGACGAGCTTTTGCCACAGGCGGTTGATGTTATTTTTGAAACCAAGCAGGCCTCAGTTTCCATGCTCCAGCGAAGGCTTAAGCTGGGATATGCAAGAGCTGCAAGAATTGTTGACCAAATGGAAGAGGTGGGCGTTGTGGGTCCCTTTGAAGGCTCAAAGCCCCGCCAGGTATTGATTACAAAACAGCAGTGGCAGGAAATGCAGACCGTTCAGGGCACAGCACCCATGGACGAAGCGCCCGAGCAGGTAAGCTTTTCCGACTATTCGGACGAGCCTGCCGAGCAGTGGAACGACTGATGCCGCCTATAAGCATGGGGCTTTCGTGATTCGAAAGCCCCATTTCCAAATGAAATTATCGGAGAACAGTATGCAAGATTATTTGAACACAACAATTAGCCCTCAGCAGCTTCAAGGGGTGAGCGTTTTGGGCCTTGCCCATGTGGGGGACGCTGTATATGAGCTTCTTGTGCGCACCTGGCTTTGCGCCAACGGCAAAACCACCTCCGCAGGCCTTCACAGGGAAACTGTGCGCTTTGTAAGCGCACCTGCTCAGGCAAGGGCAGCGGCAAGGCTGCAGGAGTCCTTAAGCGATGAGGAGCACACTGCCTATAAGCGTGGACGCAACGCAAAGGTGAATTCTGTGCCGAAGCATGCGGACATTTCTGATTATCATGCTGCCACAGGTCTTGAAACACTGTTCGGCTACCTTTATTTAAAGGGTGAAAAGGACAGAATAAATGAGCTGTTTTCACTGATAGTGGAGGAAAAATAAATGCCCCTTGACGCAATGACCATTGCCGGACTTCAAAAAGAGCTTTGCACTCTTACGGTCGGCGCAAAAATTGATAAGGTTCAGCAGCCCGCAAAGGACATGCTGATACTTTCCCTGCGCGGGAACGGACAAAACCTGAAGCTTTTGATTTCCGCAGGCGTGGGCACGGCAAGAGTGCACATTACAAAGGAAAGCTATGAAAACCCGCAGTCGCCGCCCATGTTCTGCATGCTTTTAAGAAAGCACCTTTGCGGCGCAAGAATAACAGGTATCGAGCAGCCGGATATGGAAAGAATGCTGGTTTTCTCCCTTGATGCCTTTGACGAAATGGGTATCGAGGTAAAAAAGCAGCTCGTCGTGGAGATGATGGGGCGAAGCTCCAACATTATCCTTGTGGGTCCTGAGGGACATGTGGTGGACTGTCTGCGCCGGGTTGACGGCGATATGAGTCGAACACGGCTTGTAATGCCGGGAATGCTGTACCGCCTGCCGCCAAAGCAGGAGAAAACCGGCTTTTTTGAAGTGAGTGACAATGAGCTGCAGGAGATTTTTAAAAGCTCGAAGGATGAAAAACCCGCCGACAAGTGGCTTTTGGATAGCTTTTCGGGCTTATCTCCGCTGATTGCCCGGGAAATGGTTTTCCGCAGCACGGGGGACTGCAGCGTTTGCATGTCGGACATAAACGATTCCATGAAAAACGCGCTTATTTTAGAGGTGCTAAAGCTGCGGCGAAAAGTGGAAACGGGCGATTTTGAGCCGACGATGCTTTCTCGTGAGGATAAGCCTACGGACTTTTCCTTCATGCCCATTTTACAGTACGAAAATGCAGGGGAGTCCCGGAAATATTCTGATTTCTCGACACTTTTGGAGGAATATTACACCCGTCGAGACAAGCAGGAGCAAATGCGCAGAAAGTCTCAAAGCCTTGCAAAAGCTGTAAAAAGTGCCCACGAGCGAAGCATAAGAAAGCTTGCGGCGAGGCAGCAGGAGCTTTTAAAAACCGGGGAGCGTGAGCTGAACCGTAAACGGGGCGATCTTATCACAGCAAACCTGTTTCGAATGAAAAAGGGCGATCGTTCAATTGAGGTGGACGATTATTATGAGGAGGGCTGCCCAAAGCTTTCCATACCCCTTGACCCTCTGAAATCTCCTCAGCAGAATGCCGCAGCGTATTACAAGGAATATAATAAAGCAAAGACCGCAGAAAAGTATTTGGGTGATCTTATTTCCAAGGGTGAGAGCGAGGAGGAATATCTCGCTGATGTGTTGGATGCCGTTTCCCGCTGCGAAAGCGAGCGTGATTTGGCTGAAATTCGCCGCGAGCTTACCCAAATGGGGTATCTTCGTCAGCAGAAAAGCGCCAAGAAGGAAAAAATTAAAGAGGGCGAGCCAATGCGCTTTTGCTCCTCCGCGGGTATGGAAATACTTGTGGGTAAAAACAATAGTCAAAACGATAAGCTTACAACAAAGCTTGCAAGACGTACAGATGTGTGGCTACATGTTCAGAAACTGCACGGAAGCCATGTGATAATTTCCTGCGACGGCACACGGCCTGACGATAAAACTCTTTTGGAAGCGGCATCACTTGCGGCATATTACTCCGAAGCGAGGGAAAGTGGCAAGGTGCCTGTGGACTATACCCAGGTGCGTTTTGTGAAAAAGCCCTCCGGAGCACTGCCGGGCAAGGTGATATACACGGACTATAGCACGCTTATGACACAGCCGGATGAGGTCTTGGCGGAAAAACTGCGAACCAAGTAGAAAATATATGTAAAAATGCGGCGAGTTTCCTCGCCGCATTTTCTTATTTACGCTCACCTAATATCTGCATAGCACCTAAAAGCATGTTTGCGCAATCCGCTCTTGTCAGAAGCTCCTCACCTGGATAGTCGGAAATCCGGCAGGCGGAAAGGTTTGAGCAGGCCTGCTCGGCCCATACCGGCGCTGTGCCGGCCATGGTCTGGGGGCTGACATCCGTAAGGCGCATGGTTTTATTGAGGATAACTGCGGCCTCCGGGTAGCTTATATAGCTGTTGGGATCAAAAACAGCTGTTCTGCTGCCGTCGGAATAGCCCTTTATAACACCTGCCAGCAGTGCAGTGGACACATAGGGCTTAAGATAGGAAGGAATATCATTGTCGTCGGAAAAGCCGGTGGTAATAACTCCGGACAAAACGTCGTACTCAGATAATTCCATGCACATTTTAAGAAAATCTCCCCGAGTGACCATAGCTTCGGGGCGGAACATATATTGACCACCCACGCATTCACCCACGAATATGCCCTGTTCCGCCAGCATGCAGGCGGCATATCCTGCGCCGCAGCCCTCAAGGTCGGAATAGCAGACCTCGGTTTTCTGCTTCTTAATACTTATAAGAACAGTTGCCTCTGAGGAGCTGTTGCCCTGGGCGTCCGTGGCACGATAGCCAAAGTAGTCACGGCCCCGCTTTCCCTCTGCGGGGGTGTAAACAAAGCTTCCGTCATCCTCCAAATCGATTTTGCCCTTGGTGGGCTCGGTGGTAATCTTATAGCTTAGTACATCGCCGTTGGGATCGGTTGCCCGAAGCTGTCCGTCAACAGACACATTTCTATAGGTAGTAATCTCAAAGTTCTCGGCTATGGGGCATGTCTTGTCCACTTCCTGGCCCGTTGCAAATGCTACACTGAAGGAGAGTGCTGCAATGGCAAGAAGTGCACTTGCCAGACGTTTTCTTTTCATATTTCGGATACCTCCATGCAAATTTCGCAATGACAGTCCGGGCGGGAAATTGGACGAATTTATTGAATTAGCCACGGACTGAGCGCTTTGAAATTATTTTGCACGGAGCAGCTTGAAAATATTCCCTCTTTTATACAAGAATTTACAAAAACTCAAGCCGCCTTTTATACTGCGGCTTGAGTTTTTGGCTTTACTTTAACCCTGTTTACGTTGCTTCGCACCCGGAGACACATTTGCCCGGATTGTCGTGGGGAGGGAAAAAGTCGTTGATAGGGAAGGGTATGTGTGAAAACAGAGTGCAGGGATCCTCTTCTCCGCATGCACATTCTTTGTCGGGGATGCAGTAGTCGTACACCGGAATGAGAAGCTGCGTTTCCCGCTCAAGACGAATCATGGAGAACTGGCCCAAGGTCACATAAAGGTGCTTGCAGGAACCGGAGGTGATGATATCCTCATCAAAGCTCTCGGCAATTTCCTTTGGAATTTCCCTGATGCCCGAATCAAGACCGTCGGCGCAGCAGGCGTCGGATATCCTCATGGAAAGTGCCAGCGGGTCCACAGCTTCTACCACTGCCACGGGAAGGTTGTTCTTCTTTCCCCAACGTCCATGTCCGCCGGATGTGAATACCTTCGAGCCGCCCTCACCGCCGTACAGGATGACACGCTTGTCAAAAATCGCAAGGCCGGTAACCGGACGCTCACCGGGGAAGGCTTCGCCTGTAATCTTATAGAAATAAGTTACATCTACGGTGTAGCAGCCCCTATTGAAGTTTATCTCCTCTACCCGTACGTCCGCAAAGAGCAGTCTTGCAGACTTGGGTCTTACGCTGAATGATGTATCAATAACCAACTGTGAGCCGCATGTGGGATAGACCCGAAGGTCTTCGACGCAATCCTTATCCCGACAGGCGTCAAATACTTTTCCTGTGTGTATACAAACCGATTCACGGATGCAGTCCCGCGCATTGTCCATCACGGGAGATGACTTGTCGCTCATAATCAAACCTCCTGGCTGTTTGGAATTGAATTCCTTCGCTACAGTCTATGCCGAAACCATCCCTTTGTGCTATAAATTGCCCCTTGCAGCAATTTTATTTGTGATTTGGGCTGTTTTTACGCCTTACCATCATATGGCAGTAAATGCTATGCTGCAGAGATTTGTACTTTTAATTCACGAGCCTGCTTTTTACGCCTTATTCTTTGTCGTGCAGACAAGGGAAAAGTCATTTTTGAAAATACAGCTTAATATTATTTGACCTAAGACCGAAAAAGACTTATAATATTAAATCAACATGATTTTTGAAAGAAGCGGAAATGGAGGTCACGGCATGGAACGGCATGGATTCATACACGAAAAGCTGGATATTAAATTATTTATACTTTTCATCCTGCGCCATCTACCGGATTATATCAGCTTTGAAAAGCTGTCTGATTACGTTCTGGTGGACGATGGCTTTGACTACTTTGAATATACCCAATGTCTTGCAGAGCTTGTGGATACGGGTCTTATTATCCAAAAGGACAACTGCTACAAGGTGACCCGCAAGGGTGCCCGTCATGTTCAGACCGTGGAAAGCAGCCTTCCGTACAGCGTGCGCAATAAAGCGGAAAAGACTCTTGCACCGCTTATTGAAAAGATGAAGCGGGACGCACTTATCGGAACAAGCCACAAGCAGCTTCCAAAGGGCGGCTATAAGGTTGAGCTTTCCTTGTCCGACGGTATTGGTGAAATAGTCTCGGTTTCCATTTTGGCGGCGGATGAAAAGCAGGCGGTGGATATGGAAAAGAATTTTCGGGAAAATGCAGAAACGCTTTACCACAGCATGATAGAGCTTTTGTCCCCACAGGATAAGGAAAAGAAATAAAAAAATTTAACCACCTCTGGTGGGATAATAAATAAAACTCAGCATAAGGAGAACAACATGAACTCATTTATTCCGGCGGGTTATAAAAGCGCACTGGGCGTATACGACACTCAAAAGGCAATCGGTCTTTTAAAGCGCATTTTTGCAGATAATCTTGCGGGCGCGCTTAACTTAAACCGTGTTTCTGCGCCATTGTTTGTTGAGGACCGTACAGGACTTAACGACGATTTAAATGGAGTGGAGCGTCCGGTGGGTTTTGATATTGCTAATACCGATAAAACGGCACAGGTGGTGCATTCCCTTGCAAAGTGGAAGCGTCTTGCCTTAAAGCGCTATGATTATTTCCCGGGGAAGGGAATTTACACCGATATGAACGCCATCCGCAGGGATGAGGACATGGACAATCTTCACTCCATATACGTTGACCAGTGGGACTGGGAAAAGGTTATGACAGTGGAGGAGCGAAACCTTGACTACCTTAAATCTGCGGTGAACAGTATTGTGGGTGCTCTTTGCAACACTCAGGAGACAATGCAGTCAATTTATCCCCAACTTTCCTTCCATGGTCAATTTGAAAGGAAGGTTACCTTCGTTACTGCTCAGGAGCTGGAGGATATGTATCCGGATATGACTTCAAAGCAGCGAGAAAATGAATTTGCGAAAGAGTATAAAACCATCTTCATTTCCGGCATAGGCGGAAAGCTGAACTCCGGCAAGCCCCACGATGGTCGTGCACCGGACTACGATGACTGGAGCTTAAACGGAGATATACTGTTTTGGTATGAGCCCTTGGGCTGTGCTGTGGAGGTGTCCTCCATGGGCATTCGGGTGGATCCCGAAACCTTGGATAAGCAGCTTAAGCTGGCTGGCTGCGACAATCGCCGGGAGCTTATGTACCATAGTATGCTTCTTGCCGGAAAACTTCCCCTTACAATCGGCGGCGGAATCGGACAGTCACGCATTTCCATGCTGATCTTGAACAAAGTGCACATAGGCGAGGTTCAGGCCTCCGTTTGGGATGAGCAGACGGTTGAGGTTTGTGAAAGTGCAGGGGTAATGCTTCTGTAGCAAAAAATCAGTTCAGAATAAAAAGCACCTTTATTAAGGTGAATACCAATAAGCAAGTAATCTAATCTTGTAATACAGCATGGCAAGTGGTCGTGCTGTATTACTTTTTTTATCTTATTTGGCATAATGAAATATTTCGCTCAGATGCAAGAACGAAACTATTTTTAAGATTTTGCGTCTTAATTCATGAAAAGGAGGGCGTTTCAATAATGAAAAGGAAAATTATTACCGCTGTCTTATGCCTGCTTATAATTTTAGCGATATCGGCTTGCACATCATCTGTCTCTGATTATCCTGCGGCTATTATGGTTAATGATATTGTGTATCTTTTCAGCAATGAAGATATCCCTGTTGAAATAGGTGAAACAGCTATTTTGGGATATACGAATTATGTAGATGGCTGGCCTTCGAAAAATGGGGAAACAAATTTCCACAGAAAAGGAAACCTTCCTTATGCTCTATACGAAAATGGAGTTATTGTGCAGATTGATAACGAGTGGATTTACTGCGAACCTCAAAATGACGCAACCGGCGATGCTGATGAAGCTGTTGTTCTAATTGACTACGCTGCCGAAGATCTGCTTACACAACCGGACGCTTTTTATGAATTTATTGCCGATGAATCAGAGCAGCAAGCGAAAGTGGTGTTTTCTACAAATGCTTTAGTAAGGAATTTTAAGGTTCTGTCAATGAATATGGAAGATGTAAGTGATGAGGGTGAAATGAGCTTCAGCATATCTGAGGAGCTGTACTCCTTGGAAAAATTAACTGCTGAAAAACCTCTGGTCGTGGGAATGGTGTTTGTTGGATCAACTCCCAATATGGGCATATCCTATATTGACAATAGTGGTGTAGAGAAGTTGTATGCAATTAGCATGAGCGGGAAAGACGGAGAGCTGCTGCTTCTTGAATCGAATTTAATTGAATAAGCAGATTTATGCGGCCTTGCCAATGGTAAAAATACCGCCACATAAATGCGTTGCCGTATAAAAGAGCGCTTGTCTATTCATATATGGCAATGTCTGCTGCAAAATGTGAAGAAAGACGGGAAAGAAATTGTTGATTTCTTTCCCGTCTTTTATTGCAAACTGTTTGTCAGCCGTTAAATTAATTTATTGCTGATATTTTCTTATAGGCCTCCGGCGTTAGACGCAGGCGCTTTTTTATAAAACAAGGTTTATTCCATCGTAATGGTGCTGCCCGTAGGGACAATTGCAATATAGGTCTTTCCACGGGAAAGCTCAAGGGGCTGACCGTCAGCCTTATAGTAGCTGAAAACACCTGGGGAATCAAGGTGACTCCAGGTCATGGGAACGCTGTTTCCGCTGCAGATAAAAAGTCCGTCGCCGGTGGTATTTAATGTGACTTCACGGCGGCCGGCATTATCAAGCACCTTAGTATCGGCATAAAGAACAAGAATGTTGTCAAAGTAAAGAGCCTCGCCGGTGTTGGCATCTATGTACTCCTTCTTATACTGGGTAAGGTTATATGCGTCCTTTTCTGTGTTGTAGCTAAGATAGGTGTTTTTAATTCCACCGAAGCTTACGTGAACATTGCTTGCGGGACTGCTGCCGTTCATATCGGGAGTGTCCGTAAAGTCAAGGCCGTAGTCATAGCTGCCGTTGTGATCAGTCTCATAGCCCAAAGTTGATAAGGAATCAAGGAGCTTTTCAGAGGTTGTGAAAAGGCTGTGCTCTATGCCGTATTGCTGGCGGTTGGGGTCACGATAAAAAATCTGGTTGGCATAGGCGCCGCGAACGCCGTCAATATTGTCAACCCCACGGCTGGAAATGTCCGAATAGGCCTGCTCGCTGCCGCCTGCGTGAACATAGATAGCGTCAAATGCCATGGCTATTTCAATGTAGTAGGGGCGGGAGGAACGGATACTGCCGATGGCGCCAACATCGTTAAGGCTGGAGAATATGGGCATCATACGGGTGATATCACCTTCGGCCAATACCTCATAAAGAATGTCGGCCTTTGATACGCCGCAATGGGGAAGGGCAACGCTGATATTATTTATCATTACCGCAAAGGGACGGGAATTTCCAAATTCAGCATCAATTTGCTCACCGGTGAGGGGATGATAAAAAATTTCCGGTGTGGGGGTGGGGGTAGGTGTGGGGGTTGCTGTTGGGGTTGGTTCCGGCGTGGCGGAGGACTCGGGCTCTTCCTGCTTACTGCAAGCGCTGAAAAGCAGGGAAGCGGTGAGAAGTAAAAGTAAAATTGCTTTTTTCATGGGTATCTCCTTTACCGCAAAATTTGTCGGTTTTACGGGGATATGATACTCCATTACATGGCAGTTGTCAAACGCCAAAGACAGTGTTAGAATATATTGACAATAAAGCAAAAATACATTCAGGGAAGTGAATTTCATGTATGAAGAAATAAAAAGTCAGGCACAGAGTGCAATGAACGAGCTTTTGGAGCTTTCAAAGCCCGGTAGCGGACAAATTATTGTTGTGGGCTGTTCATCCAGCGAAATTATGGGTGATAAAATAGGAAAGGGTACGGTGCCGGAGGCTGCGGAGACGGTATTGAAGGCGATTTTGCCCATTGTCAGCAGCAGGGGACTGTATCTTGCCGCCCAGTGCTGCGAGCATCTTAACAGAGCCCTGGTTATTGAGCGGGAGGCTGCGGAAAAATTCGGATACGAAGTGGTTGCAGCCGTGCCGAAGCCCAAGGCGGGCGGCTCCTTTGCAACGGCAGCTTATGCCGCATTTAAGGACCCTGTTTTGGTGGAGCATGTTAAAGCAGCGGCGGGAATGGATGTGGGCTGCACCCTTATCGGTATGCACCTTCGGGACGTGGCAGTACCCCTTCGCCTTGAAACAAAGCATATCGGCGAGGCATTGGTAACAGCGGCAAGAACAAGGCCTAAATTTATTGGCGGCGCAAGAGCGGAATATAATTGACATTTATGTGCAAACTATGCCCCTTCGGATACAAAGTGTGTCCGAAGGGGCTATTTCTTTAATTTAGTGTTAACTTTTGTCCGGACTGGTTGACTTTAATGAGAGTTGGGAATAGTTTACAGTAGTAATTAAAATTCGCAGGTTGTCGAAAGGATATTTTTATGCTCCAGCTTTCACACATAAACAAAACCTACAAGGTGGGAGAAATTGAAACAAAGGCCTTAAAGGACGTTAGCCTTTCATTTCGGGAAAGGGAATTTGTTGCTATTCTCGGTGCCTCCGGCTCGGGAAAAACAACTTGTCTCAATATAGTCGGCGGACTTGACCGGTACGACAGCGGGGATCTTATTATAAAGGGCCGCTCAACAAAAAAGTTTTCCGAAAGCGACTGGGACGCTTACAGAAATAACTCCGTTGGCTTCGTTTTTCAGAGCTATAACCTTATAACACACCTTTCCATTGTTGCAAATGTGGAGTTGGGCATGACACTTTCCGGCGTTTCCCGCAAAGAGAAAAGGAAGCGGGCGCTGGAGGTGCTTGAGCGTGTCGGGCTTAAGGAGCACCTTCACAAAAAGCCAAACCAGCTTTCCGGCGGTCAAATGCAGCGTGTTGCCATTGCCAGAGCATTGGTAAACGACCCGGAAATACTCCTTTGTGACGAGCCGACAGGTGCACTTGACACCGAAACCAGCGTCCAGATTCTTGATCTTATAAAAGAGGTGGCCTCGGACAGGCTTGTTATAATGGTTACCCACAACCCCCAGCTTGCCGAGGAGTATGCCGATAGGATAATACGATTCTCGGACGGCTGCGTCGTGTCTGACAGCAGTCCCTACGACGCTGATGCTCAGCACGAAAAATTTACGCTGAAACACACCAGCATGAGCTTTTTTACAGCGCTGGGGCTTTCATTTAATAACCTTCGCACGAAGCTGGGAAGAACCTTTCTTACCTGCTTTGCCTCCAGCATCGGAATCATCGGCATTGCGATCATCCTAAGCCTGTCAACGGGATTTCAAAAGCAAATTGACGACTACCAGTCCGACGCACTTGCGGAATTTCCCATAATAATTTCCCAAAGCGCAGTGGAGATGGACGCTGAAAAGATGATGGAAATGCGGGACGAAATGCAGTCCATGATGCTAGGCACCACGGAATTTGCAGAAACTGACTATGCAGTAATTTACGACTCCAAAAAGTCTACAACGCTTCATGACAACAAGCTTACAAGCGATTATCTTGATTATATATCCAATATAAGCCCAGAGAACTGCAAGGCAATTGGTGTAACACGCTTTGTGGGAATGAACCTTTTGAGAAGAATGGACGACGGCGTTATTCCCGTTTCCATGCCCACGGGCATGACCGGAAACATGACCTCGGGAAATGTGACTGCCATGAGCAGCGCCGGCATGACCTCGTATCCGGAGGCTCTCGGAGAGGAAGATCCAAACTATATTGAGGAAAACTATGATTTGCTTTCAGGAGAGTATCCTGATGAGGCCACAGATATTGTGATGGTGGTGGATTCCAAAAACCGTATCGATATGAGCATTATGGCTGATATGGGCTTTGACGCTGTGGAAAACGGAACCATTGATTTTGACGATATTGTGGGCACCGAGCTTGCCCTTGTTAAAAACGACGACTACTATATAGATATGGGCGGCGGTCGCTTTGCACCCAATACAGAGTACGAGGAAATGTACGAACTTGCCGATTCCATAAAGCTGAACATTTGCGGCGTTGTTCGCCAAAAGCAAAGCGTGGACGTTGCTGTTTTGGGCTGCACCTTCGTATACAGCGACCAGCTTGCCCGCATGGTGGTGGATAGGGAAAGTGAATCCTCTATCGTGAAGGCACAGAGGGACAGCGACGTAAATATCTTCACCTATGAAGCGGTTGACGAGAGCGCAAAGCAGCAGCTTTTGGCATATTTGGGAGGAGATACCGCACCGGCCATGATAATGCTTTACCCCAGAAGCTTCGACAGCAAAGCGGCCATCCTCAGTTATCTTGACGATTACAACGTTAAAGCGTCATCGGAGGATGACATGGTTATTTACACAGACCTTGCCGAAACGGTAACTGAAATGACAAGGGGAATAATGGATGCAATTACCATCGTTCTGGTGGCATTTGCCGCCATATCACTGGTGGTCAGCCTTATTATGATTTGTATAATAACCTATACAAGCGTTATAGAAAGAACAAAGGAAATTGGCATTTTGAAGGCGCTGGGCGCAAGGAAGAAGGATATAACAAGGGTGTTCGACGCGGAAACCTTTATTTTGGGCATTTTCTCAGGTACTCTGGGTGTGGTAATAGCCTATCTTCTCACAATTCCCATAAACGCCTACTTATTTAAGCTTACAAACCTTGCCGGAGTTGCAAACCTCCAAATTCTCCACGCGGTACTCCTTGTTGCCATTAGCACGGTGCTTACCATGCTGGGTGGGCACATTCCCGCACGAATGGCCTCCAAGAAGGACGCTGTTGAAGCACTTCGCAGCGAATAAGATTTAAAAAAACCAAAGGGTGGTGCAGTAATGTGCTGCCCTTAGTTATGCCAATTTCTGCCCAAAACGTTAAAAAAAAGATTATTTACTACAATCCGCTTTTCAAACAGAAAAGTAGATGTTATAATGTACGTACCAGTAGCATAATAGGAGGGTGTAAATGTTTAGGATAGTAAAAAAACGTGTTCTCAACACCGCGGGCACCACCATAGAAATGGCGGTTGAAGCACCTTTAGTGGCAAGAAAATGTCTTGCCGGACAGTTTATAATATTCCGAATTGATGAATTCGGAGAGCGAGTACCCCTTACCATAGCTGATTACGATAGACAGGCAGGCACTGTAAGCATCATGTTTCAGCCGGTTGGCCGCAGCACAATGATGTTGGCGGAAATGAACGAGGGAGACTTCATTTTGGACTTTGTTGGCCCTCTTGGAAAACCCACACATACAGATGGCTTAAAGCGTGTTGCCGTGGTTGGCGGCGGCGTGGGCTGCGCAATTGCGTACCCGGTTTCAAAGGCTATGCACGAAAAGGGTGTAGAGGTTGACATGATTGCCGGCTTCCGCAGCAAGGAAATCGTAATGTTAGAGGAAGAGATGCGTGCTGCAAGCACAAACCTTTATATAACCACGGATGACGGCTCCTACGGTGAAAAGGGCTTCACCACGGACAAGCTTAAGGAGCTTATCGAGTCCGGAAGAA